>VAXG01000039.1 GCA_005883355.1 Actinomycetota bacterium
CGATTCCGGAGGAGATCGACCGGCTCGTCGCAGGCCTACGCAAGGCCCATAAGCTCTTAGCCGATTCCGGAGGAGATCGACCGGCTCGTCGCAGGCCTACGCAAGGCCCATAAGCTCTTAGCGTGAACGTCGCTCGCCTTCGGCTCGCTCCCGTGAGGGAAACCATGTTTCCCTCACGAGCTCCCTTCTTTAGGGATCGCCTCAGCTCACGCGCCGCTGAGATCGCCGCGTGGGCCGAGGAGAACAAGAGGGGAAACCTCCCGGTTTCCCCCTTCGCCCCTTCCACCGCTCATCGGCGAAAGGTCGGCCGATGAGCGAATTCGACCAGCTGTACCGGGAAGTGATCCTCGATCACTACAAGAACCCGCGCGGGCACGGGGAGCTCGCGGATGCCGACGCGCACGCCGAGGGGCAGAACCCGCTCTGCGGCGACGAGGTGTCGATCTTCGTCGCGTTCGGCGAGGACGGCGACACGATCGACGAGGTGAAGTTCTCCGGCCGCGGCTGCGCGATCTCGCAGGCGGCGACCTCGATGCTGACGGAGATGGTGCAGGGCCGCAGCGCAAGCGAGGTGGCCTCCCTCCCCCGCGACGAGCTGCTCGACGAGATCGGCATCCCACTGACTCCGGTGCGCCTCAAGTGCGCGCTGCTCGGGCTCTCGACGCTGAAGCTGGCGCTGCACAAAGCCAAGGGAACGCCCCTCCCCGAGGAATGGGCCGGCGCATCCGGCGACCTCGACCTCAGGTAGCGAGTGGCAGAGCTCGACGTCTGCCCGGTCGAGGAGCTGCCGTCTTGCTCCGTCAAGATCGTCTACGCCGGGGAGATCGCAGTCGGCGTGTACAACCTGAACGGTGAGTACTTCGCGATCGAGGATCGCTGCTCCCACGACGACGGGCCGCTCTGCGAGGGCGACTTCGAATGCGACGAAGGCATCGCGATCTGCCCTCGCCACGGCGCGAACATCGACATCCGCACGGGCCGGCCGCTGACGCTTCCGGCAGTCGAGTCCGTGAGGACGTTCCCCGTTCGGGTCGACGACGGGATGATCAAGGTCAAGCTTGTCTAAGGCACCGCTTGCCGGCTGAGCCGAAGCGTTGTTGGACTACCAGCGACCCTGTCTATCTCGCGTACCACGACGAGGAGTGGGGCCGTCCAGTCGTGGACGAGCGCGCCCTGCTGGAGCGCTTGTGCCTCGAAGGCTTTCAGTCCGGCCTCTCCTGGCTGACGATCCTCCGCAAGCGCGAGAACTTCAGGGCCGCCTTCGCCGGCTTCGATCCAGCGGTCGTCGCAGGCTTCGGCAAGCGAGACGTCGCACGATTGCTCAGGGACGCCGGCATCGTCCGGCACCGGGGCAAGATCGAGGCTGCAATCGCGAATGCGCAAGGCACACTCGCCCTGCGCGCTGCGGGGACGCCGCTCGAGGAGCTCGTCTGGGCGCACCGGCCGAAGAGGATCCGGAGCGCGCCGAGAACCTTGAGGAACCTGCCTGCGACCACACCCGAATCGAACGCCCTGTCCAAGGAGCTGAAACGTGCCGGCTTCCGCTTCGTCGGGCCGACGACCGTCTACGCCACCATGCAGGCGTGCGGTGTCGTGAACGACCACATCGCGAGCTGTTTCGTGCGCGCTCAGGTTCAGCGAGAGATCGACACCGCCTTCTAAGGTCCCCCGATGCCCAACGACCGCGTACGAGCCGTGCTGAAGCGACTCGAGCACGAAGATGCCAACGAGAGGCAACGCGGTCTCTCAGCGCCGGAACGCTCACGCGCTGTCGCCCGTACGACAGGACAGTTCCTCTTCGGTCTCGTGGCGCCGCAGTGGGACTGCGAGGTGCTCGAGGTCGGCGCTTCGCGCGGCTATTCGACGCTGTGGCTGGCGGCGGGGGTCCGCTATCTCGGCGGTCACGTGACCTCACTCGAGAGCGATCCCGCGAAGGTGGCCGCCTGGCGTACCAACATCTCGGATGCGGGACTGGATGACTGGGCCGATCTGATCGAGGGCGACGCGACCGAGACGATCCCCGGGATCGAGGACGTGTTCGACATCGTCTTCCTCGATGCGGAGAAGGACGACTACGAGCGGCTCTTCCAGGCAGTGCGCAAGAAGCTCGAGCCCGGCGCGCTCGTGATCGCCGACAACGTGCTGTCGCACGCCGAGACCCTTGGCGCGTACAGCGAGGCCCGGCAGTCCGACCCCACGCTCGAGTCGGTGACGGTACCTCTCGACCGCGGTCTGGAGCTGTCGGTCATCCTCGACGGCGACCTCCCGGACGACTGATATTCTGCCGGCTAACCGCGGAAAGGAGGTGGTCCGAGAGTGGAGATTTCCTGTTCGGGCAGTGGAGGTACCAGCGGGTAGAGGTGCTGTCCCCGGGACCTACGGGGAAATCGCCTAGCCAGCGTGGGGGACGACGCGTAACGCGCCGCCCGGCCCACTTAACGTTTCGGGTCGTGGCAGGAAAGCGCCTCTGCTAATCCACCGCTGGTAACCGGAACAGGGGGCCGCTCGCGCGGCCCCCTTTCTTTTCCGATCGGCTATGAAGCGCGCCGCAGCTGCTCGTCGAGCGGGACGAGGGGGAAGGCGAAGGTCCGGACGGCGTCGTCTCCGAAGACGACGTTGTCCCCCAGCTCCAGCATCTTGAGGAGGTCTCGCGTGAGCGGGACGTCGCCCGGCAGGCGCTCCGTGAAGAGGGCGTTGACCTTCATCAGTCCAATGGGGATGTGGAGGCTGGGCCGGCGGATGCCGCGGACCCGCTTCAGACGTCCCCAGAACTCGTTCCAGCTGACGGCGTCCGGACCGCCGAGCTCGAAAGAGCGATTCGTAACGTCGTCCCGCTCGACTGCGTCCGCGAAGAACTTCGCGAGATCGTCGGCCCAGATCGGCTGGATGCGCTGGCGGCCGCTCCCGACGATCGGAGTCACCGGTGTCAGCTTCGCGAGCTTGACGAACGTCGGCAGAATCCCGCCGTCGGGGCCGAACACGAAGCTCGGCCGAAAGATCACGTACGGGAGGGTCGAGCCTTGTACCTGCTGCTCGTTCTCCCATTTCGCCCAGTAGTACGGCACGGCGTCTTTCGTCTCCTCGGTCGTCCCGAGGGCGCTCATGTGCACGAACCGCCGAACGTCGGCCTCTCTCGAAGCAGCGAGCAGGTCGCGAGTTCCTTCGACCATGATGCGTCGGAACTGCTCGCGCTTGCCTTGCCGGATCGCGACGAGATGAATGACGGTATCGACGCCCGCGACCGCATCGCGCAGGCTCTCGGCGTGGGTGACGTCGCCCTCGACGAGCTCGCAACCCCAGGCAGCCAGCCTGGCTCCCCGGCGCAGGTCACGGACGAGGCAGCGGACGGGCAGGTCGCGGCCCCGCAGCTCATGGACGACATGGCCTCCCACGAAGCCGGTTCCCCCCGTCACGAGGATCAACCGAAAGGTTCTTTCTGGAAGTTCTGCCAGTACTTGGACGGGGTCGGCCCGCGCTGGCCCTGGTACTTGGAGCCGATGTCGCCTGTTCCGTACGGCGTCGCCGCGGGCTCGGTGAGCTGCACGAAGGAGATCTGGCCGATCTTCATCTCCGGGTAGATCGTCACAGGAAGGTTCGCGACGTTCGAGAGCTCGAGCGTCACGTGACCGTCCCAGCCCGGATCGATGAAGCCCGCCGTGGAATGGATCAGCAGCCCGAGGCGTCCGAGCGAGCTCTTCCCTTCCAGCCGCGCCACCAGGTCGTCGGGAAGGCGAATGCGCTCCAGGGTCGAGCCGAGAACGAACTCGCCCGGATGCAGCACGAAGGGCGTCCCGTCATCGACCTCCACGAGCTCCGTCAGGTCTTCCTGCTCCTCGCGGACGTCGATGTAGGGGTAGCGGCTGTTGTGGAAAACCCGGAAGAAGCGGTCGACCCGAACGTCCACGCTCGAAGGCTGGAGCAGCGACTCGTCGTAGGGATCGATCTCGATCCGGCCTTCCTCCAGGTATCGAGCGATCGTGCGGTCTGAAAGGACCATCGGGAGGCGATTCTACGGCTCGCCCAAGCTCTGTTAGTTTTCCACACCTTGCCCACGAGGTACGTCCTCCAGCCTGTCGATCCGAACTCCCGTTCCAAGCTGCGGCGGGCCGAAGCGCGCAAGCGACGGCACAAGCAGCGGCTGATCGCCGCCCTCGTGCTGCTGGCACTGATCGCGGCCGGAGTCGTCGGAGCCGTGCTGGCGATCAACGTGCGCGGACACAAGACGGTGCGCGCGGCTGCGCGGGAGACTCAGGTCCCGACGCCGCAAGTTCTGCAGCCGCGGCCGTTGCCGACCGAGGTGCGAGGAGTCCACATCACGATGGCGCTCGCCGGCCTGCCCGGCAAGCTCAACGAGTACGTCGCGATGAAGTCGGCGGGCCTCAACACGATCGAGCTCGACGTCAAGGACGAGAAGGGCGAGGTCGGCTTCCCGGCCAACGTCCTACTTGCCAAGCGGATCGGCTCGGCAAAGCGCTACTACAACGCCCAGCGCACGGTCGCGAAGATCCACGCCGCCGGTCTCTATCTCGTCGGCCGGATCGTCACCTTCGAGGATCCGGCCCTGGCGGCCGGAGTTCCCCAGCTCGCGATCCGGCGGGCCGACGGCTCGCGCTGGCTCAACAACGCGGGACTGGGGTGGACGAACCCCTACGACCGGCGCGTCTGGAAGTACAACGTCGACATCGCAGAGCAGGCGGCGAAGCTCGGCTTCGACGAGATCCAATTCGACTACGTTCGGTTCCCCAGCGACGGCGACATCTCCCAGATCCGCTATCCGGGCAAACATGGACAGCCCATGGGCTGGACGATTCCGATGTTCGCCAAGTACGCGCGGGAGCGTCTCAAGCCGCTCGGTGTGCGCATCTCGGTGGACGTCTTCGGACTCTCTGCGACCAGGAACCTCGGGATCGGCCAGTTCCCACGCCGGATCGCCCCGTACGTGGACGCGATCTACCCGATGGTCTACCCCTCCCACTACGTGTCGGGCGAGTACAACATCATCAATCCGGACTCTCGCCCGGGCACGACCGTGGCCTATTCGCTTCGCGATTTCCGGACCGCGGTGCGAGGACAGCAGACCAAACTGATCCCGTGGCTGCAGGACTTCTCCCTTGGGCGGACCTACACGCTCACGGACGTCCAGGATCAGATCCAGGCCGCCAGGCTCGAACACACCAAGGGCTTCATGCTCTGGAACGCCGCCGGTCTCTACACGGTCAAGGCGCTGTCCACGCCTGCTTTTCGTTAGCGGACGAACACCTCTGCAACTCCCCTATACAGGTATGCAGGGCGGCCGCCGACTGCGCTATCGTCAGACCCATGGCGGCGACGAAGACCATCGAGCTGAGAACGGCCATTCCCGGCCCCCGCTCGAAGGAGATCCTCGGCCGTAAGGACCGCGTGGTCGCGGATCCGCTCTCCGTCTATGTGCCTGTGGTGATCGAGCGTGGCGAAGGTGCGACGCTCACCGACGTCGACGGGAACACCTTCATCGACTTCACCGGAGGAGTCGGCTGCCTCAACGTCGGCCACGCGCATCCGCGCGTCGTGGACGCAGTGCAGGAACAGGCCGCGAAGTTCTTCCACACCGACTTCACGATCGTTCCGTACGAGACGTACATCACCCTCGCAGAGCGCCTCTTGGCGACCGCGCCGATCTCGGGCCCGGCGAAGGCGGCGTTCTTCAACGCCGGCACCGAGGCCGTCGAGAACGCTGTGAAGTTCGCGCGCGCCTACACGAAGCGGCCCGCGGTGATCGGGTTCGAGGGAGGCTTCCACGGTCGCACGCTGCTGTCTCTCAGCCTCACGTCGAAGACTCATCCGTACAAGGCGGGGCTCGGCCCGTTCGCACCCGAGGTCTACCGGCTGCCCTTCGCGCAGGACTATCGAGGTCCGACCGCGGCGGAAGCGCTCGCGGCGCTCGAGCGGGCGTTCGTCACCAACGTCGCTGCGGAAAGCGTCGCGGCCATCGTCATCGAACCCGTTCAAGGTGAAGGCGGCTTCGTCGTCGCGCCACCGGAGTTCCTCGAAGGCATACGTCGCATCTGCGACGACAACGGCATCGTGCTCGTCGTCGACGAGGTGCAGACCGGCTACGGGCGCACGGGGAAGATGTGGGGCATCGAGCACTACGACGTCGAGCCCGACGTGATGACGATTGCGAAGTCGATCGCGGCGGGTCTGCCGCTCTCCGGCGTGATCGGGAAGGCAGCGATCATGGACGCGCCGGGCGACTCTGCGATCGGCGGCACCTACGTCGGCAATCCGGTCGCGCAGGCAGCCGCCCTCGCCGTCCTGGACGTATTCGAGGACGAGAGCCTCGTCGAGCGCGCTGCGCAGATCGGCGAGACCATCCGCGGCCGGATGCAGGCCTGGCAGCAGCGCTGGGATGCAATCGGCGACGTGCGAGGCCTCGGTGCGATGCTCGCGATCGAGCTCGTCCACGACCGCGCCACCAAGGACCCTGCCCCCGAGCTCGCCTCGGCGGTGGTCGATGCCGCCTCGGAGCGTGGGCTGCTGCTGCTCAAGTCAGGGATCTACTCGAATTGCATACGCGTGCTCGTCCCGCTCGTCGTCTCGGAGAGCGAGCTCGAGGAGGCGCTCGGCGCCTGGGAAGACGCGCTCGGCTCGGTCCTGACCTAAACGGTTCACGTTCGCGGGGCGTCTAGCCGATACCCGAGCAGTGGCCGGGTATCTCATCTCCATGCTCGCGTTTGCGGTGCCGCTCGTCTTCGGCGCGACCGGGCTGGCCAGGCCCCGGATCTTCGTCGCGCTGGGCGCCGTCCTGGCTTGCACCTGGGCGTTCGCCCTGGTCGCCGGGCGAGCCCAGGACGGTCAGGGCCGCCACCTCGTTCCCATCTGGTTCCTGACTGGCCTCGTCGCCCTTCTCTACGGGCTCTGGTGCGGAGGCTTGTGGCTCGGAACGCGCCTCAGAAAGGCGCGTGCTCACTGATCCCAGGCATACGGCGGGGGACGGGCGGGTAGCTTTCGAGCGTGGTGGTAGGAGAGACGATTGCAGGAAGATACGAACTGAAGGAAGTCGTCGGCCACGGCGGGATGTCGACCGTCTACAAGGCTCATGACTCGCTCCTCGAACGCAACGTCGCCCTGAAGGTTCTCCACCAGCAGTACAACGAGGACGAGGAGTTCGTCGAGCGCTTCAAGCGGGAGGCACGTTCGGTCGCGCAGCTCCAGCATCCGAACATCGTCACCGTGATCGACCGCGGCGAGGAGGACGGGCGGCAGTACATCGTTTTCGAGTACATCGACGGGGAGAACCTGAAGGAGCTCGTCGTCCGCAAGGGCCGGCTCGACGTCCGCCCTGCGCTCGAGATCGCGCTCGAGATCGCTCGTGGGCTTTCGTTCGCCCACGAGAGCGGTCTCGTTCACAGGGACGTGAAACCCCAGAACGTCCTGCTGAACGGCGATGGGGGCGCCAAGGTCACGGACTTCGGGATCGCGCGCTCGCTCGAGGTCGAGCGCAGCATGACCCAGACCGGAACGGTTCTGGGGACGTCGAACTACATCGCACCGGAGCAGGCGGGCGGCCAGCCCGTCGACGCGCACACGGACGTCTATTCGCTCGGCATCGTCCTCTACGAGATGCTCACCGGTGAGCTGCCGTTCCCCGGCGACAACTTCGTCGCGGTCGCCATGAAGCACATCCAGGAGCCGTCACCGAGCGTTCTCGACACGCGAGGCGACGTGCCGCTGCGAGTCGCCGAGATGATCGATCGCGCCCTGGAGAAGGATCCGGGGCAACGATTTCCCACCATGGACGCGTTCGCCGACGAGATCGAGGCGAACCTCGACGAGCTCGAACGGGGCGAGGACGGCGCGGTCACGATGGTCGTTCCGGCTGCGCAGCGGCTGAAGCCCCGGACGCCACGGCGAAGGGCCGTTTCGCGTCTCCCTCTCCTCATCGGACTGCTCGGTGCGCTCGCCATCGCCGCCGTCGTCGTCGGACTGTTGACGCTCCGCGGCGACTCGCAGAGCCCTTCCGTCGGCGCGCAGCTCTCGATCGCGGGCGTCGGTGCCTACGACCCGTACGGGGATGGCGCCGAACACGACAACGAGGCAGGCAAGGCGACAGACGGGAACGTGCTGACGTTCTGGCCAACCGAGGACTACAACAGCGGTCTCGAGGGAGTGAAGAAGGCCGGGGTCGGGCTCGTTCTAGACGCGAGCGGGGTCGTTCAGCTGTCCCGCATCACAATCCTCACCGATACGCCCGGCTTCAGAGCGGAGATCCGCGCGACGAACATCCAGGGAGGCCCGACCCAGAAGGTCTCGGACAACAAAGTCGTCGGCCGAACGACACGGTTCCAGATCAACCAACCTGCGCCGAAGCGCTTCTACGTGATCTGGATCACGAAGCTCACACCGGGAGGGCACTTCGCCCACGTGAACGAAGTGCGGGCGTTCGGCAAGGCCTGAAAACGGCCGCAACGGCGTAGCCTCAGAAATCGAGCTTCGAGCGGCGTTCGTGCCGTTCGAGTGCCAGTTCGATCAGCCGCCGCAGCAGCTCGTCGTACCGGACGCCTGACGCAGCGAAGAGCTTCGCGTAGACGCTGGTCGACGTGAAACCCGGAATGGTGTTCAGCTCGTTCACGACCACTTGGTCACCGTCGACGACAAAGCAGTCGACGCGCGCCATCCCCTCGCACTCGGTCACTCGAAACGATTCGACCGCTGCGCGTTGCACTTCTTCGATGACCGCCTCCGGTAGCTCGGGCGGGATCACGAGGTCCATCCCGCCCTCGTCGTACTTGGATTCGTAGTCGTACCACTCGTGCCCGAGCGGAACGATCTGCCCGGGAATCGACGCAATCGGCTCGCGGTTGCCGAGCACGCCGACCTCGACCTCGATTCCGTCCAGGAACTCCTCCACCAGCACCTTGTCGTCGTGGCGGGACGCCAGCTCGACCGCAGCTCGGAGCTCCGCTTCGTCGTGAGCCTTGGTGATCCCCACGGAGGAGCCGAGGCGTGCCGGCTTGACGAAACAGGGAAAGCCGAACGGGTTTTGCACCGCGTCGCCCTCGCGCAACGCAACATGTCGCGCGACCGGGAGGCCGCTGTCACGCAGCACCTTCTTGAACAGATCCTTGTCCATGCAGAGCGCGGAAGCGGCCACACCGGCGCCGATGTAGGGAACGCCGGCGAGCTCGAGCAACCCTTGTACGGTCCCGTCCTCGCCGAAGGGTCCGTGCAGGATGGGCAGAACGACGTCGACCGCCCCCAGGGTTGCAGGCGCGTTGGCCGCCGGAACGGGCAGCGTCTCGGCCACAGAGCCGTCGCCTACGCCGAGCTCCCAGCGACCGTCTCGGCCGATGGCGACGGTGGCGACGTCGTACTCCTCGGGGTCGAGGGACTCCAGCACGGAGCGGGCGGAGGCGAGCGAGATCTCGTGCTCGGACGACCGGCCGCCCGCGAGAATCGCGACCCTCAGCCGGGCCATTACGGCGGCCCGGGTGTCGTCGTCGAGCCGAACTTGCCCACCGCGATCGTCACGATCGTGCCGGGCGGGGCCTGGGTGCCTCCGGGCGGATCCTGGGTCTGGACGATCCCGTCCTGGTTCGAATCGGTCACGGGTTGAGGCACGATGCGCACGCGGAACCCCGAGGCCTTGAGCTGCGCTTGCGCATCGCTCTGCGACAGGCTCGTGACGTCAGGGACGGTGGAGGTCGCCGGGCCTTGCGACACCGTGAGATTGATCGTCGTCTTGGGCGGCTGGAACGTACCCGGATTAGGGCTCATGCCAATGACGGTGTCCTTCGGCTGGTCGGACTTGACGTCCGTGCGCGAGACAGCGAAGCCCTTCGCCAGCAGCGTCGAGTTCGCAGTGTCGAAGCTCGAGCCGATGACGTTGGGAACGGCCACAGGCGTTGGTCCCTTCGAGACCTCGAGACGAACCCGTGAGGCCTGCGCGACGGATGCGCCGGCGGTCGGCGCCTGCGCGATCACCTCGCCCTGCGGTCTGTCGGATTTGACGGTGACCGTTTTCCATTTGAGGTTGGCAGCCTGGAGCGCCGCCAAAGCCTCGTCCAGCTTCTTGCCGACGACATCCGGCACCTGGGTCTTCGGTGGGCCGGTGGAGACGTACAGCGTGACGTAGTTGTTCTTCGGAGTCCGCTCGCCCGGCTTCGGCGTCTGCGAGATCACGAACGTCTCGTTCACGCTCGTGTTCGGCTGCCTTACCACGTTCGGCTTCAACCCCTTCGCCCGGATCATCGGCACCGCGTCGGCCTCGCGAATGCCGACGTAGTTGCCGACGGCGACCGTCTTCGACCCGCTGAGTTGATCTTGGATCTGGGAGTAGAGAAAGTACCCACCGACGAGCGCCGCCGCTACGAACAGGAGCGCTACGAGCCAGGGCCAGAGAGCGCGTCTGGACGGCTCGTCGTAGTCGTAGTAGGCGGCGGGAGGCGCGTAGGGAACCGGTGGCCGCGGGGGGCGTGACGTGATCTCGGTGACGGCTGCAGGTGGCGGGCGCGAGATGATCGCCGTCGCTGCCTCCTCTGTCACAGGAGAGATCGCGACCCCGCGATTGATGCGCCTGAGATCGGCGTCCATCTCCTCGGCGCTCTGGTACCGCTCCGATGGCTCTTTTGCCAGCGCGCGCATCACGACCATGTCGAGGTCCCGCGGGACGTCGGCACGCTTGGCGGACGGCGGTTCCGGCACGCTCGACAGATGCTTCATCGCGATCTCCACCGGCGTGTCACCGCTGAACGGGACAACTCCGGTGAGGAGCTCGTAGAGCACGACACCGACCGAGTAGAGATCCGAGGTCTGATCTACCGGTGCGCCTTTCGCCTGCTCGGGCGACAGGTACTGCGCGGTGCCGATGATCGATCCTGCCTCGGTCATCTGGCTCACGCCCGCGCGTGCGATCCCGAAGTCCGTCACCTTGAGCCGTCCCTCGCCATCGACGAGCACGTTGTGCGGCTTGATGTCGCGATGGACGATGCCGTGGCGATGCGCGAACCTGATGGCAGCTAGGACCTGACGCGCGTAGTCGACCGCTAGATGGATCGGCGCGGGACCACGCGCGACGATGAGCTCCTTCAGCGAGCGGCCGTCCAGGTACTCCATCGCGATGTAGTACGTGCCCTCCGCCTCGCCGCGGTCGTAGATCGAGACGATGTTGGGATGCGAGAGACTTGCGGCGTTCTTCGCCTCGCGGCGGAAACGCTCGACGAACTGATCGTCGCCCGCGTGCCGGTCGTTGAGGATCTTGATCGCGACGCGCCGGCCCAGCACCTCGTCCTCGGCGAGATAGACGTTCGCCATCCCGCCCGTGCCGAGCTTCCGCAGGATGCGATAGCGCCCGTCGAAGAGCGTGTTGATCAGGGTGTCGGAAACCGCCATCGGGCCTTATCAGAGTAGGGATTCGCCCCTACCGGAGCAGCGCCTCCATTACCTGTTTGGCGATGGGAGCGGACACCGTGCCGCCGAAGCCGTTCAGCTGGTGCTCGAGGACCACCGCGATGGCGACTCGCGGTGCGTCTGCGGGCGCGAAAGCCGCGAACCAGGCCGTGTAGATGTTGCCGCGCCCGACTTCCGCCGTGCCGGTCTTGCCGGCGACCTTGATCCCCGGGATGGAGGCGGCTGTTCCGGTCCCGCCGGTGACCACGAGCTCCATCATGCGTGTCAGCTCGTCGGCGGTCTGGCGCTTGATCGGCTGGCCGAGCTGGTCGGGCTGCAGGTGCGCGATCTTCTTCCCTCCCGGCGCGACGATGCGCTCGACGATCTGCGGCCGCATCTCGGCTCCGTGGTTCCCGATCGCAGCCGCCACCATCGCCATCTGCAGCGGAGTCACGGCGAGCCGCTCCTGTCCGAACGCAAGGCGGCCGGGATCCACCTGGGTGTCTGGATGCTTCGGGTCGAAAAGGCGGCCGTGGTCGTACAGTCCGCTCGCGGCGCGCTCGCTCTCCGGCAGCTCGAGCGGGGGCAGCGAGTAGAAGCCGAAGCGCTTCGCGTAGTCGAGGATGGTTCCGGCGCCGAGAGCCTTGCCGACGTTGCAGAAGACCGAGTTGATCGAATGCTCGAAGCCGGTCGAGAGGTTGACGTGGCCGAACGTCTCAGGGGCCTCGGGATTGCCTGCGTTGCGGACCTGCTTGCCGTACTCCTCGCAGTAGCCCGGGTCGTAGAACTGCGAGTCCGGCGTGAAGCGTCCCGTGTCGAGCGCTGCAGCCGCAGTGACCATCTTGAACGTCGAGCCGGGCGGGTACTTACCGACGGTTGCGCGGTTGAGGAGCGGCGCGCCGCACGGCAGGCTCGTTCGGGTCGCCACCCCGAAGCGATCTTCGATCAAGTTCGCGTTGTAGGTCGGACTGGTCGCCATCACGAGCACCCGCCCGGTCGACGGGTCGAGCGCGACGACGGCGCCACACTTTCCGCGCAGCAGTCTCAAGGCAAGGGCCTGCGCAGCGGGACGAATGGTCAACACGAGATCGTTCCCGGTGACCGTCGTCCCCTTCAGCTTGTCGAGAGCGGAGCGGACGACGCTGTCGAGGTTGGCGTTCGAGCCCGTGAGGTAGTCGTTGTACGACAGCTCGATCCCCGTTCGGTTGCGCGTCTGAGTCGAATATCCGACGACGTCGGAGAAGATCGGCCCGGTCGGATAGCGGCGGAAGTAGAGCGTCCTCCCAGCGCGCTTCTCGCTCACGTTCGTCGCCAGCAGAGTGCGACCGTCGGACGCGTAAATCTTGCCGCGCTTGATCGAGAATTGCGCGACCAGTCGGATCTCGTTGTCCTGCCGGTCGGCGAGCCCAGCGTTTGCCCACGTCTGCCAGTAGGTCGTTCCGACGATGAGCGCGGAAAGCAGGACGAGCGCTGCGATACCGATATGCGAGACCTGTTTGTTCACCGGAGCATGTCCCGGTTCGCTCGGTTCGAGACGAGCAGCAGCCCGGCTAAGAGCAGGAAGTTCGCGACGACGCTCGATCCCCCGTACGAGACGAAAGGCAGCGTGATCCCTGTCAGCGGAATCAGGCGCAGGATGCCGCCGACGATGATGAAGGTCTGCAACGCAAAGCCGAAAGTCAGCCCCGCTGCGGCGAGCTTCGAGAAACCGTCCTCCGCCAGCAGCGCGATCCGCATCCCGCGCAACACGAAGATCATGTAGACGAGCAGCAGCGCCGCAGCACCGATCAACCCGAGCTCCTGCGCGAGCGCGGAGTAGATGAAGTCGGTGTTCAGGTCGGGGATGATCTGCTTGCCGTTGAGGTTCGCGACCGTCCCCTTGCCGAGCCCGGTGCCGCCGTAGCCGCCGTAGCCGATGGAGTAGAGCGACTTCACGAGCTGGTAGCTCTGGCAGTCCTGACGCAGGTCGAGCCGCCCCGAGATCGGGCAGTAGACCTTGTTGGTCGTCCACGGATGAAGCCAGATCGTGACCCGGTCCTGCACGTGCGGCGTGACCTTCCACACGCCGACGGCTCCGACGAGAAACAGTCCGAGCCCCACCGCGACGTAAGCGATGCGCGCGGTCGCCACGTAGAGCATCGCGAGGAAGATCCCGAAGTAGAGGAGGCCGCCGCCGAGGTCTCTCGTCTCGAGCAGGACGAGCATCGCCAGGAACCAGATGACGAGCAGCGGCCCCCAGTCCTTCAGGCGGCCCTGCGCCAGGACCTCGCGCTTCTCGCGCATGTAGCCGGCGAGGAAGACGATCAGCATGATCTTCGCGAGCTCACCGGGCTGGAACCGCAGCGAGCCGATGTGGACCCAGAGGCGCGCGCCGTTCACCGTCAGGCCGAGCAGCGGCAGGATCGGGAGCAACAGCAGCGCGATCGCCGAGAGGCCGAACAGGTACTTGTAGGTCTCGAGCCTCCGGTAGTCGTGCCGGAGCAAGAAGAGCGTTGCGGCGAAGAGCGCAACCGCGACGACGATCCAGATGCCCTGCCTGAAGGCGTCCGTGGGATTGAGCCGGTAGATCTCGGTGAGACCGATCGCGGTCAGCAGGCCGGCGATCGGGAGGAGATATGGATCGGCAAACGGAACGGCGTACCGCGTAGCCAGATGTGCGGCGAGATAGAGGGCGAAGAAGAAGGCCGCGTACGTCAACGACGCCGTCGACACGACATCCTGTCGCGCGATGTAGACGCTCGCAAACCCGACGGCGGTCAGGACCCCGACGACGATCAGGAACGCGAGCTCACGATTCCTCGGGCTGAGCGTCAGCGCAGGAACCTCAGGTAGAGAGCGAGTGCGATTCCTGCGGCGATCACGATCAGAACGAGCCACGCGACGACGCGACGGCGGCGCCGACGGCGCCTCTTCGCGCGTTCCTGCCGTTCCTGCGCTTCGACCTCGGCCTGGATCTCTGCGGTCGAAACGACCGCGGTGTCGACTGCCGGCACGGCATCCGCCTCGGTGAGCGTGACCTCGTCGTCGCGCGACGGTGCTGAAAGAACGTTCTCACGCGTCTGGCCGTCATGAGTCAGCATTTGACTCTCCGCGATCTCGAACGCAACCACCGTGATGTTGTCCTCGCCGCCGCTTCGGTTCGCAGCCTTCACCAGCGACTTGAGAGCCACGCCGATGTCCTGGCGATTCCGCTCGACGAGCTCGAGGATCTCGCTCTCTCCCACCATGTCGGTGAGCCCGTCGGAGCAGAGGAGAAAGACGTCGCCGGCCTCGGCCGCGATCGTGAAAGTGTCGACATCGACGTCGGGGTCCGTGCCCAGGGCACGCGTGATGACGGAGCGCTGAGGATGAGACTCCGCCTCCTCCGGGGAGAGCTTGCCGCTCTTCAAGAGCTCGTTTACCAGCGAATGGTCCTCGGTCACCTGCTCCATCCTCCCGTCACGGATCAGGTAGGCGCGCGAATCTCCTACGTGCCCGAAGGCGACGTTGCCGTTCTCCACGAGCGCGACCGTGATCGTCGTTCCCATTCCTGACGTGTTGGGATCCGTGCTCGAGCGGTCGTACACGCGCCGGTTCGCCTCCTGGATGAGGTCGGAGATGCGCTGCTCGCCGCCGAGGGTCTTGGCGCCGCTCTCCTTCAGTGCAGCCGCCGCGAGGCGCGACGCGACCTCTCCCGCCTGGGCCCCGCCCATGCCGTCCGCGATGGCGAAGAGCGGCGGCTCGCAGACGTAGGCGTCCTCGTTCCGCCGGCGCTTGCGTCCCGTATCGGTGATCACCCCGACGTGTCCGAGACCCGTCACTGGTCGTACCTCAGATCCGTCTCGCCGACGCGGACGATGTCCCCTCGGGCGAGCCTGCGCGGTTGCTCGAGCCGTGTCCCGTTGAGGTAGGTGCCGTTCGTCGAGCCGAGGTCCTGCACCCAGACGCCGTCCTGGCGCGGCTCGAAGCGCGCGTGGCGCGCGGAGGCGTATTCGTCCGTGCCGATCGCGATGTCATTCTGGTTTCCGCGCCCGATCGTCAGCTGCGCAGAGTTCAGCTCGAAATCCTGTCCCCTCTCGAGGTCAGCGCTCTTCACGACCACGAGGCGGCCCGTTTGCGGACCCGGCCGCGAGGCCTGCACGCCGGCTGCGGCAGACGGAGCGAGCACAAAGCTTTCTTGCGGAAGACGCAGGTCGCGGCTCGCCGTCCGCACGATTCGCCAGATGAACGTGTACAGCAGGACGAGGAACGCGATCTTGAGGACGAGCAAAACCTCGTCGACCGCCACCGAGTCGAAGATCATTGCTGCTCCTGGCTGAACCTCACCTCGGTCGAGCCGACCGTGATCGTGTCGCCGTCGTTCAGCTTGGCCCGCTTGACCCGCTTGCCGTTGACCTCGAGCCCGTTCGTCGAGCCGAGGTCGACGATCCAGTAAGAGGCCCCCTCTTGACGCAGCTCGGCATGGCGCCGCGAGACGTTCGTGTCGGAGAGCTGGATGTCGCAGTCGCGCGAGCGTCCGATGACGACGCGACGCTGCTTCACCTCGAAGCGCGTCCCGTCGAAGCTCAGCGTCACGAGCTCGGCGTCGAGACCGAGCTCCTGGGCGCTGACGGCCTGCGTCGGAACCGGAGTCTGGGGCTTGTAGATCATGGTCGCGCCGGGCGCAACGTCTTCTGCAGGCTCCCCGTCGGCGCGGCGCCGGTCCGGCTGCACCATGCGAGTCGCGATGCCGAATTCGCCGACGTCGAGATCGGAGTCAGTCTCCATGAGGACGCGAACCGGCGAAAGAAGCGCGTACTCCTCGCGGCGCGAATGCTCGGAAAGATATTCCTGGAGCTCGCCCCGCAGATTCTCCTCGTAGCTCGAAAACTGTTCGCGATCATCCGGCGCGAGGTACACCGTGTACTCGTTCGGCACGTAGACGCGGGAGACCGAGATGGTGCGATGGTCGTCCATCTCTTTCGCGAGCTTGCGCGCGAGCTCGACCGGCTGGACGTTGGTCCGAAACGCGCGGCCGAAAATCCCCTCGAAAAGGGACTCGATTTTTTGTTCGATTGCGCGGAGGACCATGTGCCGGTAATACCCGGCAAGCGATGCTAACGCACCGCTACCGCCAGGCAGGTGGCCCATACGGCCACGACGAGGGAGACAGCAGCCACTCCCGGCGCCAGGAGCACCGCTGCAGCGAGGAACCCGGCCCCGAGTCCGGCGATCGCCCAGGGGCCTCGCGTCCGCGCCAGGGGGAGCAGAACCGCCACGGCCGCCAGGACGACTGTCTCCACGGCGAGAGCAGGCCTCGAGAGCAGCGCCCCCCAGAGGGCGGACAGGACCGTGAACGGGTCGCCGCTCGCGCCGATTCCCAGGTGCGGTGCTGAGGCGCCGTCGAAGGGCAGCGGCGACCCTCTAAGCCCGGCGACGACACCGGCGGTGAGCACCGCCGCCGTAGCTTGGACCGCCCTGCGCGCTGGGGAGCGTACGGACAGCGCGACCAGCGGGAAGAGACCGAGGCCTGCGATCGGGGCCAGGAGTGCCCCGAGCGAGAAGAGAAGCCCGCGGTCCGGCTCACGCCACATGCCGGCCAGGAGCCCGAGCGCGATCGCGACGTAGAGGACGGCCGCACCGAGGGCGATGTTGCCGAGCGGCAAGACCGGCACCGCCAGCGCGAACGCGAGACCGAGGCGGACATCGACGATCGAGCCGGCCGCGGCGAGCGCAGCGAGGCCGAACGGCCAGCCGGCCGGGAAGAACGGGATCGCCCAGGAAGTCCACCCGGCCACCGCCGCCGCGAGCGCTGCGGGGACGATCCGCGGCACGACCGCCGGAACGGCCAGGGTCTGACCCCCGCTCTTACGGCCACGCCGCTTGCGCCCGGTAAGCCGAAGTGTTCCTGCCAGGTCGGCCGCGCCGGGCCGCCGCGCGGGGTCGAGATGCAGGGCACGGTTGACGGCGGCGAGCAGCGGCTTCGGCAGGTCGGGGCGCACCGTCTCCAGACGCGGAGCTCCCGCCTCGATCGCACGGGCCGTCTCGAGGAGAGAGCTGCGCCAGAACGGGTGACGTCCCGCGAGCGCCTCCCACAACATCAAGCCCACTGCCCACACGTCGGCCGCCTCGGTCGTCAACGCGCCGGCCAGGCGCTCCGGGGCGATGTAGGCGAGCGTGCCGGGGACGTCGCCCTGCGCGGTCAGGGTCTCGGCCTGCTGGATCTGGGCCAGGCCGAAATCGAGCACGCGCACCGACACGCCTCTGCCCTCAGCGAGCAGGACGTTCGCCGGCTTGACGTCGCGGTGAACGATCCCGCGCGCGTGCGCGTGCGCGAGTGCCTCGAGCACCTGGGCGCACGCTTCGATTGCGGAGCCGTCGTTAAGCTCGCCGCTGCGGAGCGCCTCGCGAAAAGTCCGACCAGGCACGTACTCGTACGCGATGTAGACGTGCTGTGAATCACGACCGAATCCATAGGCGCGCTGACAGGAGGGATGGCGCAGACGGGCGGCGGCCTCGGCCTCCCGCTCGGCACGGGATGCCGCCTTCCCCTCGCGGGGCACGATCTTGAGCGCGACGTCGAGCCCGTTCTGCTCGTCCCGGGCAAGCCAGACCGAGCCGGAACCTCCGCTCCCGAGCGGCCGAAGCGGGCGGTAACGTCCGAGGACGAGCTCGCTCTGGACAAGGGCTGGGGCAGCGTTGGACACCGGCTCTCCGGGGTTGGCGAGGACGCGAACAACTCCTTCACCCGTCGAGATCGGGCGAGGTACGGGTTAGAGTGAACGCCCCTTCGGCTGGGACTCGCCCGGCCGCCCCCCGAGCCATGACCGAGCGCGACTCAGACATCGAATTCGACTTCTTCGACGAGCCCGAGACCGAAGAGGCGTCCGAGCGGGTGCGAACCCCGCGGCGGCCACCGCCGCGAGGGCCGCGCCGCCCTGTCCGCCCCCCGCAGGGCCTGATCCCGATGCTCCGTTTGGCCGGGCTGATCGCCTTTGTCATTCTCGCCGTCGTCCTGCTTGTCGTCGGGATACGGGGCTGTGCGTCCAGCGGGAAGCACGCGAAGTACCAGGGGTACATCCAGAACGTTCGCGCCATCGCGAGACGCTCCGATCAGATTGGGAAGGATCTCAACGCGGCGCTGAGCGCGACGGGAATCAAGGAAGCCGATCTCGAGGCAAAGATCAACAGTCTCGCCGCACAAGAGCAGCAGGAAGTCGCCCAGGCCGTCCAGCTCGGACCGCCCGGGCCGCTCCGCGTCGAGCACGACCACTTGATCGAGGTCTTGAAGCTGCGCGCAAGCGGCCTCAGCAGGCTCGCCGATGCTTTCAATCATACGGCGACCGCACGCAGTGCGACGACTTCCGGGCGGCTCATCGCCGACCAGGCTCGTCTCCTGGTCGCGAGCGACGTCAACTGGGACTTCTACTTCAAGGAGCCGACCCAACTCGAGCTGCAGCGCCAGGGCATCAGCGACATCGGCGGTGTCCCCGACTCCAGCATCATCCCGAACCCCGATCTCGCGAGCACCCTCGCGATGACGCAGGTCTGGCGGCGGGTCCACGGAGCGGCGACTGGCGGGTCCTCGGTTACTGGAAACCACGGCAGCGCCCTCGTCTCCGTCACGGCGCTTCCCGATGGGAAGAAGCTCAGTGCGAGCGGTGCGGCGAGCGACAACCAGATCACGGCGTCGACGGACCTGGCGTTCAGAGTCGTCGTGTCCGACTCGGGTGACTTCCAGGAGTTCAACGTCGGCGTGACCTTAACCATCCAGAAGTCCCCGAAGCCGATCGTGCTGCGAAAGAAGATCGACGTCATCAACGCCGGCGAGTCGAAGACGGTGACGTTCACGAACATCGACATCAACGGGCTGTTCGGGCTGCCGACGACGGTCAAGGTCGCCGTCGAACCAGTGCCAGGCGAGAAGACGACGTCGAACAACTCGGCCGACTACAAGGTCATCTTCTCCCTCGGAGGTTAGTTGTGCCCCTACCGGCAATACATGCCGGCCTCTGGCCCGCGATCACACAGCGCCAGACTCCACCCTCGCCCTTAGCAAGGCTGTCCAGCCTTGCTGCGGTTGAGTGCGGCCTCTGGCTTGGTGCTCGCGACCCAGAGACTCGGCGGCATTACCGGCAGGGGCACTAGTGTCTATCTCGACCGCGGAGTGGATCGCGATCGGGGCCGGCGCCGCTGCGTTCATCGCGCTCCTCGTGGCCGGGCTCGCCTGGTGGAAACTCCGCGCTGTTCGCGCATCCCAACTCGTCTTGCTTGGTGGCGGAAAGCAGGATCTGGTCGACTTCGCCGTCTCCCTCCAGGGCCGGATCGACGACTTGCATCGAGCCGTCGACGAGATCGCGGCCGGCCTTTCCCGGGTCGATCGCCGGGTCGACACCACGGTCTCCAAGACCTCGCTCGTACGCTACGACGCCTACGCGGGCGCGGGCGGCCAGCAATCGGCCTCGATCGCTCTGCTCGATGCCGGCCGCAGCGGCGTCATCCTGACGGCGATCCAGGGCCGCGATTACGCCAGGATCTACGTCAAGGAACTCGACCACGGCCGCCCGTCCGTCGCCCTCTCTCCCGAGGAGGAGGCGGCGGTCGAACGGGCTATGGCCGGGTAGGAATCGGTCGCTCAGCTACATTTCGGCCCAGATGCAGCAGGTTCTGGTCTTGAACGCAAGTTACGAGCCGCTGAATGTCACGACCGTGCGGCGTGCCCACGTGCTCGTGTACAAGGGAAAGGCCGAGGTGATCGAAGAGCTCGACCAGCCGTTGCATTCCGCGACCGACACGTACCCCTGGCCGCACGTCATCAGGCTCGTCGCGTACGTGCGCGTCCCACGCGCCGTTCAGCGGAAGATCTCGCGGCGTGCCCTCTTCGCGCGAGACGGCTGGCGCTGTGTCTATTGCGGGACGACGGCCGGTCGCCTGACCCTCGACCACGTGATCCCCAGATCGCGCGGCGGCGAATCGATCTGGGAGAACGTCGTCACCGCGTGCGCTCCGTGCAACCACCACAAGGGCAACCGCACGTTGGAGGAGGCACGCATGGAGCTCGTCCATCCGCCGAAGGCTCCCGCGCCGGTCCTGTTCATCCGACTCGCCGCACCGAGGATCCCGAACGGCTGGCAGCCGTACCTCGCCCATTTCGGCGGCGGGACCGCCACGTCCACGGCGTAGCTCTCTAGTCTCGCTCGACCGGTAGGTCGAGCTGTTCCCACTCGCTCCACGAGCCTGGATAAAGCTTGCCGTCTCGGCCGACGAGGTGCAGCCGGTGCAACAGGACCGCCGCGGTCACGCCTGAACCGCAGTAGGCGACGAGCTCGCCCTCCGGGAGCTCGGGCGGCGACTCGTTCCACGGCGCGTTGAGTGCACCTGGGATCCGGCCGGGCACCTTGTCGATCGGATTGGCCTCGCCGCGCCAGCGGGACGCGAGGCGTGCGTCTACGACCACCAGGTCGTTCCGGCGGCGGTCGAGCTCGGCGGCCTCGATCGTGTCGTCGTCGCGCAGACGCAGAGTCAGCTCCGCAGGCTCGACGTCTTCCACGCCTGCGCTGAGCGGTCCGTGCCACGACGCGAAGTCCATCACCGCGCACCGGTCATGGCCGAAATGACGCAGCAGCCACCAGAGCCGCTCCGCCCCTCCCATGTTCCCGTACGCAATCACGAACACCTCGTCGCCGATACCTGCTCGCGCCGCGGCGCGAGCGAACTGTTCTGGATCGGGCAGTGGGTGTCTGCCGCGCGGGCCAGGGGGTGACGACAGATCGGTGTCGACGTCGAGGAAGCTCGCTCCCGGGATGTGACCGTCGAGATAGAGCTCGCGACCGCGCTCGGGTTTCCCGAGCTCCCAGCGGCAGTCGACGAACTGGTACTCCATCTCGCCCCATCTTTACCCGGAAGCTCGAGGGCGACGCTGACGTTGCGGCGCCCTCGAAGGAGCGTGCGCTAGCCGGGCGCCGGCTCGGGCGCGGCGCTTGGCACGGCAGGAGCAGGCGCCGGGTGCGCCTGCCCGTGGGAGAGGCCGAGATGCCCGTGCGATTCCGTGCCGTAGCCGCCGGGGACCGGGATGTAGAACTCGGGATAGCCCCACATGCCGTGTTCCGAGACGTCGAGACCGGCGGTCTCCGTCTCCGGCTCGACACGGATTCCCCACAGTCGCTTCATCACCCAGAGCGATCCGAACGACGCGGAGAACGTGAACCCGCCGACAGCGACGAGGCCGAGCGCCTGGACGCCGAGCTGATGGAACGAGCCCGTGTAGACGAGCCCGCCCGTGCCGGTGGCGAGATTCGAAGCAAGTGCCGGTACCGCGAACAGACCGGTTGCGAGCGTTCCCCACACACCCGACATCCCGTGCACCGCGACTGCACCGATCGGGTCGTCGATGCCGATCCGTTCGACGAAGAGGACACCTGCGACCGCGATCCATCCGGACACGAGCCCGATCACGATTGCGGCCCACGGTGCGACGAATCCCGAGGCAGCCGTGATCGCGACCAACGCAGCAAGGACGCCGTTCAGCATCATCGAGATGTCGGGCTTGCGCAGGATCCACCAGGCGCTCGCGAGGCCGCCGACCGCGCCGGCCGCAGCCGCGATGTTCGTCGTCAGCGCGACGTAGCCGAAGTACCCGATGCGATCGCCGGTGACGACGCCGAGCGTCGAGCCGGGATTGAATCCGAACCAACCGAACCAGAGGATGATCGTCCCGAGCACGGCATACGGCATGTTGTGTCCCGGGATCGGGTTCGCGCGTCCGTCACGGCCGAACTTCCCGATCCGGGGGCCGAGCAGCAACGCACCTGCGAGCGCGGCGAGCGCCCCCTGGTAGTGCACGACTGTGGAGCCGGCGAAGTCCTGCATGCCTTTGCCGAACAGCCATCCGCTCGCGTGCCAGATCCAGTGCGACGTGACCGAGTAGATGAGCGTGAAGACGACGCCGAAGGCCGGATAGACCCAGAGCTTCGCCCGCTCGGCCATCGCACCCCACACGATTGCGAGCGAAACGCCGGCGAAGACGACCTCGAAGAGGTAGCCGCTGGCGGTGGGAATGCCGGCGAAGAACGAATACGGGGCCTTCCCGATCGCGAGCAGCTCATTGCTGGAGGGGAAGAAGCCACTGGTCCCGACGATCGCGTTGCCGTCGCCGAAGGCGATCCCGAAGCCGACCGCCCAGTAGACGATCGAGCAGACGGCGAAGATGAGCACGTTCTTGCCGGCGATGTGCGCCGCGTTCTTCATCCGCGTCAGCCCAGCTTCGAGGAAGGCGAAGCCCGCCTGCATGAACATCACGAGAATCGCCGCGATGACGACCCAGATCGTGTTCGCTGCAATCAGCAGATCCTTGTTACCCATCTATGCTTCCACCTCCTTCTCGAGCTTCGCGCCCGTTCGGTTGTGCGTGACGTTCTCGATCGCCGACGTCCAGACGAGGCCGTCGCCGGATTCGTTGCCGCTGCGCGCCGAGTCGACGATCGCCTCGACGACCGCGTCGGCCAGCTCGTCTTCGACGATGAACATGAGGTGCGCCTTCGGGAGAAACCGCGACTCGAAGATGCGACCGCGGTATTCGTGAGTGACGCCACGCTGGCGCCCGTGGCCGATCGCCTCGATCACCGTGACGCCGATGTGACCGGTTGCATGCTCGACCGCGTCGATCACGGTCTCCACGCGCTCGCGGATCACGACTGCTTCAACTTTCGTCATGAGATCACCTCGCTTCTGCGCTCGAGGAACACTGTGTCTCGCCGGCGCGTAGCGCCTGTCCGCGAAGCGGACCAGTGGAGGGGTCCGGGGGAACCGGGAGGTGCCCCCGGCGGATACAGCGCGTCACGAGATCACCCGGCTTCGCCGCTCGAGGAACACCGTGTCTCGCCAGATCCCGTCGCGCTTCGCTACACGCTCACGCGTTCCGACGACGCGGAAACCGCAGCGCTCGTGGAGTACGAGGGAGGCATGGTTCTCCGGGAAGATCGAGGTCTGGATCGTCCAGATCCCCGTCGCCTCTGCTCCGGCGATCAGCTCGTCCAGCAAGCTGCGACCGATGCCGAGACCGCGCGCCTCACGCCCGACGTAGATGCTGTCCTCGACGACGCCGAGGTAGCAACGGCGCGTCGAAGCGGGCGACAGCGCGGCCCACCCCACCACCTCGCCGAGCAGCTCGGCGACGAGCCGGTGGCCCCACAGGTGTGCCGCATCCCAGACCTCCCAGGAGGGAACCTCCGTCTGGAACGTCGCGAGGCCGTCGCGCATCCCGTCCCAGTAGATCTCCGCGACCGCCGGCCAGTCGTCCGGCTCGAGGTGCCGGAGCTCGACGGACGGCGGATCTGCAAGCGTGTCGTTTGGCCGTACGCCGAGCTCCAACACGTTCGCCTCCTTTCAGCAGTCGTAGTAGAGAGAGAACTCAGCGGGATGCGGTCGCAGACGGACCACGTCTGCTTCGTTCTCGCGCTTGTAGTCGATCCACGTTCGGATCAGCTCTTGGCTGAACACGCCGCCCGCGGTCAGGAACTCGTGATCCCTTTCGAGCGCGTCGAGCGCTTCGGCGAGCGAGCCGGGCACCTGCGCCACGCCGCGGTCCTCTTCGAAGAGATCCCAGTCCGCGGGCTCGCCGGCGTCGAGACCCTTCTGGATCCCGTCGAGCCCCGCCATCAGCATCGCCGAGAACGCGAGGTACGGGTTCGCAGCAGCATCGGGACACCGGAACTCGATCCGCTTCGCCTTCGGCGAGTCCGAGTACATCGGGATCCGGATGCACGCGCTGCGGTTCCGCATCGAATACACGAGGTTGACCGGAGCCTCGTAGCCGGGCACCAACCGGCGGTACGAGTTCGTCGTCGGTGCGCAGAAGGCGAGCAAAGCCGGCGCGTGTGCGAGCAGGCCGGCTACATACGCGCGGGCCAGCTGCGACAGGCCGGCATAGCCCGACTTGTCCGACATCAGCGGCGTTCCCTCCTTCCAGAGGGACTGGTGCGTGTGCATGCCGGACCCGTTGTCTCCGAAGATCGGCTTCGGCATGAAGGTCACCGACTTGCCGGCCGCACGGGCGACGTTCTTGACGACGTACTTATAGGTCATGACCTGATCGGCCATACGGGTCAGAGACTGGAAGCGAAGGTCGATCTCGCACTGGCCTCCGGAAGCAACCTCGTGATGGTGGAACTCGCACGGAATGCCGAGACGTTCCAGCGTTAGCACCATCCGGCTGCGCAAGTCGTGCAGCGTGTCGTGCGGTGCGGGTGGGAAGTAGCCCTCTTTCTCGCGCACCGTGTAGCCGAGGCCGGGCTTGCCCGAGTTCCAGTGGCCTTCGCCCGAGTCGACGGAATAGTGCGAGCGATTCGGTCCGAGCTCGTACGAGACCTCGTCGAAGACGAAGAACTCGCATTCGGGGCCCATGTACGCCGTGTCGGCGATCCCGGTCGAGATCAGGTATTCCTCGGCGCGCTTGGCAAGCCGGCGTGGATCCTTGCCGTAGGGCTCCCGCGTGATCGGATCGGCGATCTCGCAGACCAGTGAGAGCGTCGGCGCCTCGGTGAAGGGATCGAGGATCGCGGACGAGGCGTCGGGCATCAGCAGCATGTCCGACTCGGAGATCCCCTGCCAGCCGCGGATCGATGAGCCGTCGAAGCCGAGGCCGTCGTCGAAGGCGGATTCGTCGAGTGCCCGAATCGGCAGTGTCATGTGCTGCCACGTCCCGAGCAGGTCGCAGAACTTCAGGTCGACCATCTGCGCCGTCGTCTCGCGTGCCCACTCGAGGGCCTCGCGGGCATCGGGCGCACTCGCCTGGCCGTTCGCCAGGTAGTGCTTCGTCTCCTCGACCGACATGTCGCTCCTTCCGACTCGGGACCACAAAAAAAGAGCCCAGGACTCGCGCTGAGTCCTGAGGCTCCATTGCCTCGGCGCCCGCCTTCGGCGGCGGGACACCTGGACGGCACCTTAGCGGGACGGCCGGACTGCGGTCAAGCGTAAAGCGCTGCGACCTCGCGAGCCGTGGCAGCCAAGCGCCTACGCAGCTGCGGCGGTTCGAGCACCTCGGCGTCGGGCCCGAACTTCAACAGCTCGCGGAACGCGACTTCGAGGCTCTGGAACCCGACGACGTAGACACCGCCGTCCCCTTGTTGATCCGCAGGAAGAAACCGCCGCGCGAGCTCACTCGCTCTCACCTTCACCTCCACGCGGGGGAGCGACTGCTCGAACGTCCGCGACCACTCCTCCCAGAACGCGGGGAGCTCGAATTCCTCAGGACGCTGAAAGCCTTCGTCCCGAACGCGCACGGATGCAAAACGGGAGACGCGATAGACGCGCATGCCGGCGCTGCGTCGCGCAACCAGGTACCAGGCGCCGCCTTTGAGCACGAGCCCGAGCGGGTCGAGCGTCCGCTGCACGACCTTGCGTCCCTCGCGGTAGCGCGTGCCCAGCCGCTTTCCCTGCCACGTCGCGGCGGCGATCACCGGTAGGTGGGGCACCGTATCCTCGGCTCGAAACCAACCGCGGGTGTCGAGATGGAAGTAGCGCTCGGCGCGACTCGCCCGCTCCTGCAGCTCTGCAGGGAGTGCCGCGAGCACCTTGAGCCGCGCGTTCGTGAGCACTCCTCCGAGGCCGAGCTCGGCGGCTGGAGCCGGAGCCACGAACAACGCCTCAGCCTCGGCCGCGGTCAAACCGGTCAGCTTCGTCCGGTAACCACCTGCAAGCCGGTAGCCACCGGCAGGCCCTCGGATCGCCTCCACCGGAACACCGGCCGCACCGAGGGCCTCCAGATCACGATGAATCGTCCGGACCGAAACCGCGAAATGGGCCGCCAGTTCCGTCGCGGTGAGCTGTCCTCGGAGCTGCAAAACGAGCAGGAGGGAAACCAGCCGGGTCGCCCGCATCGAGCGTGAACATACATGACAGAGGATGGCGTGTATATGTCCTAGGCTGTCTCACGTGAGCGACGAATCGCAGACGCCGGCCGAATCGTCGGGGCCGGAGCTCGACCGCGAGCAACGCCGGCTGGAGCGGCTTCGCCTCGTCAACGAGCTGTGGCCGCCCCCGGATCGGTTCGATGATCCCGATCCCCCGCCGCAGGAAGCGGCATGAGCAACATCTTCGCCGACGACTGGGATGCGACAGACGACTGGTCCGGCGGGGGCGCGAAGTCGAAGCGCCTCGTCGATCGCGGGCCACAGCTCGGCGCAACCGTGTACGAGCTCGGGCCGGGGAACTTCGTCGTCTATCACTTCCATCACGGCTCCGAGGAGCTCCTGTTCGTGTTGCGCGGACGTCCCGCACTGCGGGGTCCCGAGGGCGAACGGCAACTCGAGGAAGGCGAGGTCGTGCACTTCCCGGTCGGGCCCGACGGCGCGCACGGACTGCACAATCGAACCGAGGGGCTCGTCCGCTACGTCGTGGCGGGCATTCGCGTCTCTCCCGAGGTTGCGGAATATCCCGATCTCAAGAAGATCACGGCGCAGGCGCGCACCGAATCGCAGACCGGCGAGCGATTGTGGCTGATCCACGACCTCGAATCCGAAGCGTAGGAACCCACCGCATTTGACACGTTTGCTAGCGTCTCGACGGTATGACGCTCTTCTTCGGCTGACTCAGCACGTCCCGTGCGCCGCCTGCGCGTAGCAGGTGTTCTACGCGTACCCGTGTCCCGCCGAATCGTAGGAGCTCGAAGTGTTCGCAGTAGAAGTCGACAACTTGCGCAAGGAGTTCTTCCGCCGCGATGCGGCGCGAACGCACATGCGCAAACGACGTAGGCGCGTGGCGGCGCTCGAGGACGTGACGTTCACGATGGAGCGCGGCGAATGTCTTGCGATCCTGGGCCAGAACGGCTCGGGCAAGTCGACGTTGGTCCGGCTGCTTTCGACGCTGCTGCTGCCGGACGGCGGCACCGCGACGATCTTCGGCCACGACGTCGTCCGCGACTCGCGCTCGGTGCAGAGGCTCGTGAACCGAGTGTCCGTCGAGGCCTCGTTCTTCAAGAAGATGTCGTCCGAGGAGAACCTGTCGTATGCCGCGAGGTTCTACGGCATGGGCCCGACCGAGACGCGGGAGAAGATCCCGAGGATCCTGAGCCGTGTCGGTTTCCCGAGGGACCGAAAGCACGAGGGCATGGAGCACCTGTCTCGGGGAATGCAGCAGAAGGTCGCGCTCGCGCGCGCGCTGCTCACCTCGCCGGTGCTGTTGCTGCTAGACGAGCCGACGACGGGTCTCGACCCGCGCTCGAAGCTCGAGGTCCAGGACTTCATCCGCGAGGTGCGGAGGACGCACGACGCCACGATCCTCCTCTGCACGCACGACCTCCAGGAGGCCGAGATCCTGGCCGACCGCATCGGCATCCTCGACCGCGGCAGGCTGATCGCGCTCGCCTCTGCCGACGAGTTGAAGGAGCGGTACAAGGCCGACACGCTCGAGGACGCGTTCTTCTCGGCGACGGGTCGTTCCTTCGAGGAGGAAGACGAAGATGCGGAAAGGGGTGTGTTCGCATGAGCGTGGTCCCCGGTCCAAGCTCGTCGCTGCGCCACGAGGCGGTGTCGTTCGCCGGCGTGGTCGAGCGGAACTGGTACCTGATCAAGCGCTACGGCTGGTGGGAGCTCGCGTTCTTCTTCTGGTCGCTCGCGAACACGCTCACGATCGTCTTCATCGCAAAGGGGATCAAGGCGGCGGGCGGTCAGATCGACGTCAACCGGGCGACGACGACGCTGTTGATCGGCGCTGTCATCTGGTCCTTCCTCGGGCTCGTCTTCGAGTTCATGACCGAGACAGTCGCGTGGGAGCGTTGGGAGGGCACGATCGAGTACACCTTCATGGCGCCGATCCGCCGCCCCGTCCACCTGGCCGGTGTCGGGATCTTCGCGGTGCTCTACGGGGTCCTCCGCAGCGCGGTCCTGTTCGTCGTGATTGCGCTGATGTTCGGGTTGCACATGCCGGACGCGAACTTCCTCGCGGCGGCGATCGTGCTCGCGATCGCGTCGATCTCGTTCATGGGCATCGGGACGATGACCTCCGTGCTGCCGCTGATCTCACCCGAGAAGGGCGCACAGCTCGGTTTCATCGCTCAGGGAACGTTGCTCGTCATCTCCGGCGTGTACTACCCGGTGTCCGTGCTGCCCGGCTGGATGCAGTGGCTGTCGACCATCTCGCCGGCGACGTATGCGCTGCGCGGCATCCGGCATGCGATCCTCGACGGAGCGGGGATCACCTCGTTGTGGGGCGACATCTGGCCGCTGATCATCATCGGCGTGATTGCGTTCCCACTCGGCGTCTGGATCTTCAAGCAGGGCGAGATCTACGCCAAGAAGCACGGGAAGTTGAAGCGTTCAGGCTAGACGTTTGAGGCATTCGCGCAGGCCCTCTCGCCAGTGCGGGAGGGTCGGCGCATCCTTCTCGCTGCGGAGCACGGAATACGCGGGCCGCGGCGCCGAGCGGCCGAGCTCGTCGCTCGAGATGCGACGCACGCGCGTGCCGAGGGCGGCTTCTTCGAAGATCGCCTCGGCAAACTCGGCCCAGGTCGCATCCCCGTCGGCGGCCAGGTGCCACACGCCGAAGGGGCGCCCCAGGAGTTCGCGCGTCGCAGCGGCAAGGTGCCCGACGTAGGTCGGGGAGGTGCGCTGGTCGTCGACCACGGCGATCTCGTCGCGCTCGCGCGCGAGGCTGAGCATCGTGCGCACGAAGTTCTTCCCCGTCGGTCCGAAGAGCCCGGAGCTGCGCACGATCCAGGACTGCTCTCCCGCCGCGGCCTCGCCGTACAGCTTGGTGCGCCCGTAGGCCGAGAGAGGGTTGGGCGGATCGGATTCGAGATACGGCTCGCTCTTACGGCCGTCGAAGACGTAGTCCGTGGAGTAGTAGACGAGCGAAGCGCCCAACTCGGCGGCATGGCGCGTCCCACCCACGTTGACGGCGGCTGCGCCCTGCGGATCGACCTCGGCCCCGTCGACGTCGGTCCACGCGGCAGCGTGAAGCACGAGCGCGGGCGACTGGGCTGATGCAGGAGGGGGGAACGTCACGTCCCAATCCGCGTGGGTGAAACCCACTCCGGCCGGAAACTCCTCGACGAGCGCGCGACCGAGTTGGCCGCCCGCGCCCGTGATTACCGTGCGCTCTGGTCCCGTTCCGACAGGATCGGCGATGTCGTGCTCCAGAGATGGGCTACGCGGGGATCGTCCCACGGCAGCTGATGCTCGTCGGGGTCGGCTGGGTCGTACTCCTCGGTGACGTGGTAGATCATCAGGACGTCGGTAAGCGCCTCGAAGCCGTGTGCCAGGTTGCCCGGGACGTACACGGCGGCGAAATTGCCTTCGCCGATGTCCTCGTAGAAAGCCTCTCCCGTCTCGCGGTCGAACGCAACGACACGCGCGCGTCCTTGCAGGCAGACGAAGAGATCGTCCTGGCCGCGCTCGTGGTAGTGCAACCCTCGGATCGTTCCCTCCCGCGAGAAGGAGACGTTCGTCTGGCGGATCGGCTTCGGCAGGTCGCCGGTGCGGGCGATCTCCACGAGCCATCCTCGCTCGTCCTCGAAGCGTCGCAACGGGGTCGGGCGCGGGCGCTCCGAGCCGAAATGCGGCCGCCGGACACGCTCGATCACCTCGTAGTAGGCGTCGATCGACTCTCCCGCATCTCCCCAGTACTCCTCGAAGACATCGAATTCCAGCGTCCCGGCACGGACGTAGTGGTTGTTCACGTCGGTGATCTCGAGCTCGCCGCGGCCCGACGGCTCGAGCTCGGCGATCACGTCGAAGACGTCCGGCTCGTAGCAATAGAGGCCGGTGACCGCGAGTCGTCCCGGCGGCTCGACCGGCTTCTCGACGATCTCCGTGATCCGCCCGTTCTCGATCCGCGGCACGCCGAGATGCCGGAGATGCTCTGTCTCGCGCACGTGCGCGAGAAGCACTCGAGCTCCCGCACGCTGCCCCCCAAAGTTCTCGATCGTCGCCGCGATCGACCCACCAAAGATGTTGTCGGCGAGCATCACGACGACGCGATCGGAGCCGATGAACTCCCGGGCAAGGCCGAGCGCTTCCGCGATCCCGCCGGGGCGCTCCTGATTGCCGTACTCGAGCTCCGCACCTAGGAGCCGCCGGAAGTCCTCGACGTGCTCACCGCCGGTCACGAGCATGAGCTCTTTCACGCCAGCCTCGTGCAGGGCGTCGATGGCCCAGAGGACCATCGGCTTATCGTGCACCGGCAGGAGGTGCTTGTTCGTGATCCGGGTGAGCGGATGGAGACGTGACCCGGTCCCGCCGGCTAGGACGACGCCCTTCATGCCGGAGGCGATGCTAGTGGGCCTGCCGCCATGAGCGCCGCACGTCTGAACTCCCGCCGGCCGGGGTACCCTGAAGCGATGGAAAAACGCCGACGGGACATGGGACACGCCGCCGAGGAGATCGAGCAACTCTTCGCCGATCTCTGGGAAGTCTTTCCCTTCTCACGTGGGATGCGTCGCAGCTATCGGCCTGAGGTCGACGTTTACCGGACCGAGGGCCCACCCTCGCTCACCGTCCTCGTCGAGCTTCCCGGAGTCGATCCGAGCCAGGTGAAGGTCGTCGCCTCGCCGCAGGCGCTTCTCATCGCAGGCGAGCGCCAGCGCCCCAAGGATTGCGGGCAGTACCAGCAGCTCGAGATCGAATACGGCCCGTTCCAGCGCCAGGTGACGCTCGCGGAAGACGTCGACCCGGAGCAGGCGACAGCAACCTACGAGCGCGGGTTTCTCACCATCAAGCTTCCGATCGCGCCGGAGCCGGCTCCGGCCGAGCGCATCTCGATCGTGGTGACCTCATCATCATGACCGTCGCTCGCCTGCGGCTCGCTCCCGTGAGGGAAACCATGTTTCCCCCACGAGCCCCCTTCTTCAGGGATCGCCTCAGCCCCCGCGCCGCTGAGATCGCCGCGTGGGCCAAGGAGAAAGAGCGGGGAAACCTCCCGGTTTTCCCTTTCGCCCCTTCCACCGCTCATAGGCCACAGGTCGGCCTATGAGCGAGGCACTCGGCGACACGTTCATCGAGGAGCAGACCGAGGAGCTCACGTTTCCGGCGACGCTGCCTGTTCTGCCGCTCAAGGACACGGTCGTGTTCCCGGAATCCGTGACGCCGCTGGCGATCGGCCAGGAGCGCTCGGTCAAGCTGGTCGAGGACGTGGTCTCAGGCGACCGCGTGCTCGCACTCCTCACGGTCAAGAACCCCGAAGCCGAGCAGCCGGGCTGGGACGACCTCTACGAGGTCGGCACAGCCGCCGTCATCCACAAGATGATCAAGGTCCCCGACGGGACACTGCGCATCCTCGTCCAGGGCATGCAGCGGATCAGGCTCGATCGCACGGTTCAAGACGACCCGTACCTCATGGGTGAGTTCGTCGAATTGGCGGACGAGCTTCCGGACACGCCCGAGGTCCAGGCCTTGACGCGCAACGTCCAGAGCCTCTTCGGGCGGGTCATCGGTCTCGTCCCCTACCTGCCGGAAGAGCTGCAGCTCGCAGCGGCCAACGTCGACGATCCGAGCGCGCTCTGCAATCTCGTCGCGTCGACGCTGCGCCTCAAGACAGAGGAGAAGCAGCAGCTGCTCGAGCTCACCGACGTCGAAGCGCGGCTGCGAGAGATCTCCGCCATCCTCAACCGCGAGCTGGAGGTCTTCGAGCTCGGCTCGAAGATCCAGTCGCAGGTCCAGGAGGAGATGGAAAAGGGACAGCGGGAGTTCTTCCTGCGCCAGCAGCTGAAGGCGATCCAGGACGAGCTCGGCGAGAGCGATCCGGAGGCGGCCGAGATCGCCGAGCTCCGCTCGACCTTCGACTCGATGGAGCTTCCGGAAGACGTGCGCAAGGTGGTCGACCGCGAGCTCGCCCGGCTGGAGAAGCTTCCGACCGCCGCAGCCGAGTACGGCGTCATCCGCACGTACCTCGACTGGATCGCGTCGCTCCCGTGGCACACGACGACGGTGGACAACCTCGACCTCGACAACGCGAAGCAGGTGCTCGACGAGGACCACTTCGACCTCGAGAAGGTGAAGGAGCGGATCCTCGAGCACCTCGCCGTCTCGAAGCTCAAGAACGACACATCGGGGCCGATCCTCTGCTTCGTCGGCCCACCCGGAGTCGGCAAGACGTCGCTCGGCCAATCGATCTCGCGCGCACTCGGCCGCAAGTTCGCAAGACTGTCAGTCGGCGGCGTGCGGGACGAAGCGGAGATCCGCGGTCACCGGCGCACGTACATCGGCGCGATGCCGGGCACGATCATTCGTCACCTGCGCGACGCGGAGTCGATGAACCCGGTGATGCTGATCGACGAGATCGACAAGATGGGCGCAGACTTCCGCGGCGATCCGGCGAGCGCGATGCTCGAGGTCCTCGACCCCGAGCAGAACAAGAACTTCCGCGACCACTACCTCGATCTGCCCTTCGATCTCTCGAAGACGCTCTTCATCTGCACCGCCAACACGCTCGACACGGTCCCGGCTCCATTGCTCGACCGCATGGACGTCATCCAGCTGTCGGGCTACACCGAAGACGAGAAATTCGGGATCGCGAAGCGCTACCTCGTGCCCAAGCAGGTCGAGGCCCACGGGCTCGGCGGCGACCAGATCACGATCAGCGACAGGGCGCTGCGCCTGATCATCCGTGAGTACACGCGCGAAGCCGGCGTGCGCAACCTCGAGCGCCGGCTGGCGGACGTCCTGCGCAAGGCGGCGCGACAGGTCGCGGAAGGAAAGCTTCGCGGCAAGAAGGTGCGTGTCGACGAGAAACGCGTTCGGGCCTGGCTCGGGCCGCGCCGCTACGAGGGCGAGGTGCGCAAACGCACGTCCGAGCCGGGCGTGGCAACGGGACTCGCATTCACCGCTGTCGGCGGCGACATCCTCTTCTTCGAGGCGACGGCCTATCCGGGCAAGGGCCGCCTGACGATCACCGGCCAGCTCGGCGACGTGATGCAGGAGTCCGCGCAGGCTGCGCTCTCGTGGGTTCGCGCACACGCCGAAGCCCTCGGCCTCGAGCCCGACTGGTTCCGCGAGCACGACATCCACCTGCACGTGCCGGCCGGGGCCGTGCCGAAGGACGGCCCGTCGGCCGGGATCACGATGGCGACGGCGATCGCCTCGCTCGTGCGCAACCAGCCTGTCTCGGAGGACGTCGGGATGACGGGCGAGATCACCTTGACCGGGCAGGTGCTGCCGATCGGCGGGATCCGGGAGAAGACGCTCGCCGCTCAGCGCGCCGGACTGAGGCGCATCATCATGCCGCGCGACAACGAACCGGACCTCGAGGAGCTGCCGAAGGAGACGAAGCAGCAGATGGAGTTCATCCTCGTCGACACGATCGACCAGGTCTTCGATGCCGCGTTCGACGGCAAGGGAGCGACCCATCCCAAGCCTTCGGCGGTCCGCGACCGTCAGGCCGCCGCTAGCCTGAAGGACGTCAGCAAGCCGTCGCAGGCATCGGTCGCACCACCGCGCTCGTAGCGGCAGAGCAACAAGTACTCCTGCTTCGCACGCAAGACGAACACGATTCGCTCGACGAGCTGCTTGCCCTCACTCGTGTACGCGACGTCGAAGCTCCGCGCCCTTTCACCAGCGGTCGTGACGGTGCGCGAGCCGCTCACCGTCCCCTCCTGCTGTCGCGCGATCGCGGCCGCCGCCCGATCGAGCTCGGGGACGACCTTGACCCAGAGCTCCGGGCGGAACCGGCGCTGTAGCGGGAAAAGGGTCACGGAGATCAGACGAGCGCCCTGCGCTGCCTGAACCTCAGAGCCCTTTCGGGACACGGTCCAGTGGGCTGGAGCGACGAACCTGAAGCCGGGGCCCGTCACAACGGATCCGCCGGTGGCAGCACCGCCCCCGCAGCCTGCGGTGACCAGTAGAGTGAGCCCGAGAACGGCTTGTTTGCGTCGATTCCGGGCGGGTACGCAAGAGTTGACAAACCAGCGAAAGGACACAGGGAGCATGACCAAGACGAAAGACAAGGTAATGGACCGGGCCGGCGGCGCCAGGCCATACATCGAGCGTGCGTTCAAAGACGAAGATCTACGCGAGAACGTGCGCAACGCGTACGAGTCGGCGCGAGTGGTCTACAACGAGCTGATCGGCGGTCGCGGAGCGATTCCGGTCGCCACGCGTGTCGCAACCGACAAGGACATCCAGGAGCATCTGCGGGAGGCGCTCGACGAGCTCCGGCAGGCAGCGGATCGCGTCCAGGGCAAGAAGGAGCACAGCGCGCGAAACACGATGCTGCTGCTGACCGGCATCGCGCTCGGCATCCTCTTCAACCCCGTCTCGGGCGCGCAGACGCGCAAGTGGTTGTCCGACCGGGTCTTCGGCCCGAGCGACGAGTTCACCTATCAGGGGAACTCAGGGGCCGGAGCTACCTCGAACTAGCTCGAGCCACTTCTTCTCTTCTTCGCGCTGAAGTTGTCCGGCCTCACGATGAGGGGCCTGATCGCTCGTTGCAGCGAGCCCGGAACGAGCCCGTCCGCGGTCGAGATGTCGGTGGCCGCCAATAGGATCGCTCCCGGCATCGGCGCATTCCCGATCGAGTGCAGCGGCGCCCACGCATCGCCGCCCGCAAAGCTCACGTCCTGAAGGTGCTTCCACGCGAGCAGGTATGACGTCGGGTTGACCGCGCCGTCGTAGCCGAGGCCGAGCAGAGCGACCGGATGAATCTCGAAGTGGAGGTGGAAAGGCGTCCCCTCCGCATCACCTGTGTTGCCGACGAAACCGACGACGTCGCCGGCGTTCACCTTGCTGCCGTTCACCGCGAGGGGCGAGAAAGCCGAGAGGTGTGCGTAATAGAAGAGATTTCCCTGACCGTCGCGGAGCCAAAGCCGGTTTCCTCCAACCCTGTTCCAACCCACGGAGAAAACCGTGCCGGAAGCAACGGCGAGGAGGGGCGCACCGAGCGGGGCGAAGATGTCGTCGCCGTGGTGCCAGCCGCCCGAGACGTCGCCGCGCAACGCGCCGAAGGTGTCCGCGAACGATGACGGCCCGTACACGGGAAATACGTAACCGCCTGCCGTCAGCTTCGGCGTGATGTCCGGGGGCTGTTGAACGGGCGGCAAGCCGGGCGTCGGCTCCGGCGCCTTTGGACTCTGGCCGGCCTTGCCTTTCGACGCTCGCGGAACCTGAACCGCGGGCTCAGGCGGAGCGGCTTGCGCGGCAACCTCCGCGTAGCCGACCAAGATCGTCGTCCCCGCAGGCAATCCCCCGTGGTCGGCCGTCAGCCGGATCTCGAGCGCCGTGACGCTGCCGCGGTAGCCGGTTGCCGGAGAACCCGTTGCCGCACCGGCGACGGAAGTGAGCGAGCCCCAGTCCGCGAGCTGCAACGTATTTCCCGTCACAGGCTGGCCGAGTGCCATCAGTTCCGTGACCGCCGAGCCCGCGATGTTCCCCTTCGCCGCTCCTGCCCGGGCTTCCGCGTGCGCCTGTGCGACGACGCTCTTGGCCGTGATCTCACCGCCGAACAAGCTCAGGTCGTCGACCTCGGCCGAGGCAGTTGCGGTCGCTGAGGGACCCCCGGCTGCCGACGCGCTCGCGTTCACCGAGCCGCTCGTGACGAGCTTGTTGTAGTCGAAGCTGCCGCCGAAGACGACAGAGTCCTCCGGCGCGGTGACGGTCGGCGTCTCGGCTCCCAGCTGGTTGGGCACGACGACGCGGATCGCGTAGGCCCGCGCGGTCGCCCCCGAAGCTCGAGCCTGCTGCCAGCCGGCATCGGCGGCCGCAGCAGTCAGGAGCAACAGGGCGGCGACGAAGGCCACGGCCGCGCGCATCACAAGCACCGCATTATGCAGGCTTTTCGTGGGTACAGCCAGGGTCGTCCAGGGTCGCTGGCAGGATCCTGCGAGTGAGGCGCCGAACCTCAGACGCCGAGATCGTCGACGAGGGCTTCTGGGGCGGCTCCCACGGGCCAAGACTGCCGCTGACTGGCTCATACCTCGTCGACGGGCTCGTGCTGGCCGTCGTAATCCTCGCGATCGCCACGGTGGTCGGCCTCGCACTCTTGTGGCCGCACGGCAAACTCGGCCGCTCGGGGCAATTCGGCCCGATCCGGACGGTCGGGGCGGTTGCCGAGAACGTCAAGAGCGTGCCCTGCGCGCTCTCGGCATCACACGTCTGCCGCGTCGCCCAGATCAGGATCCTCGACGGACCGCAGAAGGGCAAGCAGACCCTGCTCACGACGGTGGCTGCCGTGGGCTCCCTGGACGTGTCGCAGGGAGACCGGATCCGGGTCTACAAGAACCCTGTTACCGCAGGGTCGTCTCGACCCAGCGACACGTACTCCTTTGCCGACTTCGACCGCCGTGGAGCAATGCTCTGGCTCGGGATCGGCTTCGTCGTTTTGCTGATCGCGACCGGACGCTTCCACGGGCTGCGCGCACTGATCGGTCTGCTCGCCAGCCTTGCGATCGTGATCAAGTTCGTCGTGCCGGCGATCCTGCACGGCTCGTCGCCGTTCGCCGTTGCGGTGGTGGGCGCGTTCGCGGTGATGCTGGTGATGATGCCGCTGTCGTACGGGCTGGGTGCGAAATCCCTCGCCGCTTGGCTCGGTACTGCTGTGAGTCTCCTGCTCGCCGCAGGGTTGGCGTACGCATTTGCACACATCGCCCACTTGAGCGGCGCCTCCTCGGACGAGAGCGTCTACCTCGGCGCATCGCAGTCGCGGCTCTCGTTGCAGGGCCTGCTCGTTGCGGGAATGGTGATCGGTGCGCTCGGGGTGCTCGTCGACCTGACCGTCAGTCAAGCCTCGACGGTGATTGCACTGCGGCGCGTGAACCCGTCACTCGGATTCGGAGGCCTCTTCCGAGGCGCGCTCGAGGTCGGCCACGACCACATCGCTGCGACGGTCGCCACGCTCGTCTTTGCCTACGCGGGCGCGGCGCTGCCTGTCTTGCTGATCTTCAGCGTCGGCGGCACGTCGTTCGCCGATGCAGTCAACGGCGAGGCGGTCGCCGACGAGGTGATCGCGGCACTCGTCGGCTCGATCGGACTGATCGCGTCGATGCCGGCCACCACTGCGCTGGCTGCCTTGCTCGCGCCTCGGATGTCCGACAAGCAGCTCGCGACGGCCGAGCACGCGCACGCTCACTGATCCTGGCCGAGCCGGTGGTCTTCAGTCGCCGGCGAGCTGCTTGCGGGCGAAGTCCCGGAAGCGGTCCCGGGCATGCTCGTCCGGGCCGAGCGGTTCGTCGTCTGCGTACTTCGGGTCGGCGGCGATCTCTTCCGCGACGGCCCGCACTTCGCGGTGCAGGGCTTCGTGGTGCTTCGGGTCGCGGAGCAGCGCCTCCACCCAGTTCTCGTCGGCATCCTCGGCGGCGAGCTCCTGCTCGAAGAGCAGCTCGCCGAGCAGGATCCCGACGCGAATGTAGGCGAAGGTGCGGAACGCGAGGACGCGGTGCGGCGAGCCGACGAGGCGCTCGATCTCGGGATCCTCGGCCTGGAGGCGCGCAACGATGTCGCCGACCGGCTCGTCGACGAGCGGAAGCCAGATCTCCTCGGAGCCCGCCATCCGCACAGGATAGGTCAGGATTCGCGGCGGCGCGCGCGCCAGCTGCGGCGCTTGCGCTGCCGCCTAGAGGATGTGCGGGCTTTGCCCGCGCGTCCGTCCAATCCACGCCTCGCGAACCGTCACTTCCGCGCTCGGAGAACGACCTGGGCGGCGACGAGCACGAGCAGGCCTGCGAACAAGCGGCGGAGCGTAGACGCGGGTAACGCCTCGGCAAGCACAACGCCTCCTTGAGCAGAGGCGGCGGCAGCCAGTCCGAGGATCGCGGCCGCTCGCCAGCGAACGTTGCCGTAGCGCGATTGGCGCCAGGTGCCCACCAGCACGGTCGGAACGATGGCGAGCAAGGAGGTCCCGATCGCCTCGTGCTGGTTGAGCCCCAGAGCGATCAGCGTCGGGACGAAGAGGATGCCGCCTCCGACACCGAACATCCCTGCGAGCACGCCGGCAGCGAGACCGAGAACGATCGCAAGCGCGTACGTCATTTCACGAACAACCAGACGGCGACGGCAAGGATGAAACCGGCGAAGAGCAGCTCGACCGTCCGAGTGCGGAGGCGCTGCTGTAGGGCCGTGGCACCGGCAACAGAGACCGCGGCCGGGAGCCCGACGAGCGCCGCGTACTCCACGCGAACGTCTCCGTGGATCGCGTACGCGACCACGCCCGAGGCAGCAGTGATCCCGATGGCGGCGAGCGAGGTTGCGGTGGCCGACCGCGCCTCCCAGCTGCAGAACAGGAGCAGCAAGGGGACGATGACCACGCCGCCTCCGACCCCGAACAACGCGCTGAAGAACCCGGCGACGAGGCCGATGAGGACGAGTCGCACCTGCATATTCTTGCAGGGTGGATCTCGTCGCCCGACTCGCCGCGGATCCCACGCGGGCGGCGCTCTTCTTCGACGTGGACGGTGTGCTCGCGCCGATCGTCGCGCGGCCGGAGGACGCGCGCGTTCCCGAGGAGACGCGTGCGGAGCTCCGGCGCCTCGACGATCGCTACGCACTCGTCGCGTGCATCTCCGGGCGGGGCGGAGACGAGGCGCGACGGATCGTGGGAGTCCCGGAGCTCATCTATGTCGGAAACCACGGCTTGGAGCTCGACGCGAGAGCGGTCGGCTGGGGCCGCCGCCTCCAGGATTTCCTCGACGACGTCGACTGGCCCGCGACGGAGAACAAGGGCTTGACGGCTTCGCTTCACTACCGCGGCTCGGAGGACGAAGACGCCGCCCGGGCCGCGCTTCGGGAGGTGACGGTGCGTGCGGAGCGCGCGGGCTTCGTCGCACGGTTCGGGCGAAAGGTGCTCGAAGTGCTGCCACCACTCGACGTGCACAAGGGGACCGCCGTGCGACAGCTCCTCGCCGAGCGAGATCTGAGCCGCGCGCTCTACGCCGGCGACGACACGACCGACCTCGACGCCTTCCGAGCGCTCGACGGGCTCGACGTCTCCCTGCGGGTCGCGGTGACATCCGAGGAAGGACCGGCAAAGCTACGGGAGGCCGCCGACCTTACGGTGGAACGGCCGGAAGAACTGCTGGCCATCCTCCGCCGGCTCTAGTCGCGCACCCGTTCTTCGGTCTGTGCATCGAAGAGTGCCTTAGATGACGGAGATGCGCGATGCGGATTCGCGCCTCAAGACGTCCCAGGCACGACGTACGTCGGCCTCAGTCGTTCGCTCGTTCCCGATCGCGAGCCGTAGGACGTACCGGCCGTCGAGCCGCGTATGAGAGATGAACAACTCGCCGGTTTCGTTGACACGCGCGAGTAGCTCTTCGTTGTCGGCGTCCGGTCCCTCCCGTCGGAAGCAGACGAGCGAGAAGTGCCGCGGCGCGCACACCTCCCACCCGGGTTCGCAGCGCACCAGGCCCTCGAACACCTCGGCAAGCCTGATCGCTTCTCGGATCCGAGCCTGCAGGCCCTCCCGGCCGTAGCAGCGAAGGACCGCCCACAGCTTGAGCGAGCGAAAGCGTCGCCCGAGCGCCGGGCCGTAGTCCGAAAGGCTCTCGGCTTCGTCGCTCGTCCGCAGGTACTCCGGTACGAGGCTGAAGGCGCTGCGCAACGCTTCGGGCCTGCGCGTCCACAGGAGCGAACAGTCCATCGGAGTGAACAGCCACTTGTGCGCGTTGACGACGAGCGAGTCCGCGCGCTCCACGCCCGCCTGCGACCAGCGCAGCTCGGGACAGACCCACGCCGAGCCCGCGTAGGCGGCGTCGACGTGCAGCCAGACCCCTGCTGCCTCACACGCATCCGCGAGCACGGGCACGGGATCGACGGCGGCAGTCGACGTCGTCCCGACGGTAGCGACAAGTGCGGCCGCATCGGTGAGATCGAGCGCACCCGCATCGAGGCGGAACTCGTCGTCCAGCGGCACCTTGCGCGTCTCGAGGCCGAGCAATCGCGCGGCTCGCTCCACCGAGGAGTGCGCCTCCTTGGAGCAGACGACCACGCGCCCGCCGTTCGCCTCACGCGCCGCTGCGAGCGCGGCGATCGTCGACACGGAGGCCGAGTCTTCGATGTGGCCGTGCCATCCGGCCGGAAGGCCCAGGAGCTGCGCCGTCCAGTCGAGCGTGTGCGCCTCGAGCTCCGTTGACGCAGGCGACGTGCGCCAGATGAACCCGACCGAGTTCAGCGTCGCGGCCAGGAGCTCCGCGAGGATGCCCGGCTCGGCAGCGCTTGCGGCGAAGTAGGCAAAGAACCGCGGGCTCTGCCAGTGCGTCGTTCCCGGCAGGAGGATCTCGTCGAGATCGTGCAGCACGTCGGCGAACGGCTCGCCTCGCTCCGGTGGCGCCGCCGGCAGGCGGCTGCGGATGTCGCCCGGCTCGACCTGCGCGAGCACGGGGAAGCCTCCGACCTGCTCGAGGTAGCGCGCCGCCCACTCGAGCGCGGCGGCTCCATCCTCCCGGAACGTCACTTCAGGAGCTTCTCGATCTGCGGCCACGTCCGCGTGTTCAGCACCTGATCCTTCGTCAGCCAGGCTCGCCGAGCCTGGGCCACGCCCATCTCCATGTGCTGGAGCGCGCTCAGCTGATGCGCGTCGGTGTTGACTGCGATCTTGACGCCGGCCTCGCCCGCGAGGCGCGCGTGGGAATCGCGAAGGTCGAGCCGGTTGGGCTGTGCGTTGATCTCGAGGAACGTCCCGGTCTCGAGCGCCTTCGCGACGATGCGCTCGACGTCGACGTGCGCAGGCGGCCTGATGTTGATCTTGCGTGCGGTGAGATGCCCGATGCAGTCGACGTGCGGGTTCTCCATCGCGGTGAGGACGCGTTCGGTCGGATGGCGATCGAACGCGGCGTGCAGCGACGCCATCACCCAGTCGCGCTCGGCGAGCACGTCGTTCGGCAGGGACAGCGAGCCGTCGATCCGGATGTTCACCTCGATCCCCTTGAGGATCCGGAACGGCTTCAGCCGTTCGTTGAGCGCATCGATCTCGAGATCCTGCTCCACCAGCGTCCCGCGGGGATGGTCCGTGACCGCGTAGTACTTGTAGCCCCGAGCCCGCGCGGCCAGAGCCATCTGCTCGAGCGTGTCGCGGCCGTCGGAGTAGCTCGTGTGCGTGTGCAGATCGCCGCGGACGTCGTCCAGTCCGACGAGCTCGGGCAGTTCGCGGCGTCGCGCTGCCTCGAGCTCACCGGCGTTCTCCCGCAGCTCCGGCGGGATGAACTGATAGCCGAGGCGCTCGTACACCTGCTCCTCGTCGGCGAACTTCAGCTCCTCACCCGACTCGACGACGGTGATCGAGTACTCGGACACGGATAGGCCCTCCTTCACGGCGCGCTCGCGCAACGCGACGTTGTGGTCTTTCGAGCCGGTGAAGTGCTGCAGCAGGTTGCCGTACGACTCCGGTGGCACGACGCGCAGGTCGAACCGCAGGCCCTCGTTCGACAACACCGTTGCCTTCGTCGGGCCCTTTGCCACCACCTCGATCACCCACTTCAGCTTCGTGAAGTAGTCGATCAGCGCCTCCGGATCGTTGGCAGTCGCGATGATGTCGAGATCTCGGAACGTCTCCTTGCGCCGTCTGGCGCTGCCGGCCTCGGAGACCTTCACCGCAGCGGGCTGCTGCTGCAGTACCTCGACGACGGCTAGCAGAGGGCCGAGACCATCCCCGAGCAGTCTGCGGTCCGAGGGCTCCTGCTTCTTTTCGGCAAGGGCCTTCAGGATCCGCTCCTCGGTTTTTGCTCCCAGTCCGGCGAGCGTGCGCAGTTGCTCCTGCTCTGCTGCCTGCTTGAGCTCCTCGATCGTTGTGACGCCGAGCTCCTGCCAGATCCGGGCCGCCGTCTTCGGCCCGAGGCCGGGCAAGCGCATGAAGCTCACGACTTCCGCAGGGATGATCTTCTTCCGCTTCGTCAGGGCATGCATCTCGCCGTCTTCGACGACCTGGACGATCTTCTCCTCGATCGTCTTGCCGATTCCCTGCAGGTCCTTGGCCCGGCCGGCTAGCGCGAGCTCGGCAACGGAGCCGGCGGTCTCGCGGATGCGAGTGGCCGCCCGACGGTAGGCGAGAACGCGAAAGGAAGCCTCCCCTTCGATCTCGAGCAGGTCGGCAAGGAGCTCCAGCTGCTCGGCCACGTCCACGTTGCGAGGCAGAACTCCGGCCACGCGTTGAATATACGCACGTGCGGGTGCCCAAGGCTGTCGTCTGTCTACCCACGTACAACGAGCGCGAGAACCTCGAGCCGATGTTGCGCGCTCTCGGTGACATGGACGTGCGCGTGCTCGTCATCGACGACAACTCGCCGGATGGAACGGGCGATCTGGCTGATCGGCTCGCGTCGGAGCTCGGCTACGTGGACGTCCTTCACCGCGAGAGCAAGGAGGGTCTTGGGCCCGCATACCTCGCGGGGTTCCGCCGAGCGCTTGCGAGCGACGCCGAGCTCATACTCGAGATGGACTGCGACTTCTCGCACGATCCGGAATACGTGCCCCGCCTGATCGCGGCTGCCGAGGACGGGGCGGATCTCGCTCTCGGCTCGCGGTACGTCCCCGGCGGCGGCGTGCGGAACTGGGGTCTGCTGCGACGGTTCATCTCTGCCGGGGGCTCCGCCTACGCGCGAATCATCCTCGGCGTAAGCGTCCGCGACCTGACAGGCGGCTTCAAGTGCTACCGGCGCACTGTGCTCGAGGTAATCGATCTCGACGCGGTCGACTCGAAGGGCTACGCGTTCCAGATCGAGACGACCTATCGCACGCTCCGTGCCGGCTTCAAGGTCGTCGAGGTACCGATCACCTTCGCCGACCGCGAGGTCGGAGGCTCGAAGATGTCGAAGGCGATCGTCGCCGAGGCGATCTGGAAGGTGCCGGGCCTCCGACTCAAGGCCTTGCTCGGACGCATCTAGCGGCTACTCTGAAACCGTGTTCGAGGTGACCGACGAAACGTTCGAGCAGGACGTCCTGCAGGCGGGTACGCCGGTCGTGCTCGACTTCTGGGCGCCCTGGTGCGGCCCCTGTCGGGCGGTAGAGCCGATCCTCGAGCAGCTCGAGACCGAGACCCGCGGCCGCGTCGAGTTCGCCAAGCTCAACATCGACGAGAACCCTCTGACGGCTGCGCGCTACGACGTGCTCTCGATTCCGACCGCGATCCTGTTCGACGGCGGCGAAGCGAAGGCGACGCTGATCGGCGCGCGGCCGCGCTCGCATTACGAGCGCGCGCTAGCGGAAGTGCTGCCAGCCGCCTAGCTCGTACGGCTTGCCGTCCAACGCGACGGCAACGCCTTCGCCTTCTTCGCAATGCCCGATCGTCGCATAGCCGACGCGGGTCGAAACAGCAGCGAGTAGCTCGTAGTCCTCGCCGAAGCCGAGGTCCTTCAGCTCAGCCCCTTCCGCCAGCGGAACGCGCTCGAGCTCGATGACGATGCGGCAATCAGAGCGAGAGGCGATGTGGCCCGCGTCGACGACCAGCCCGTCGGAAACGTCGAGCAGAGCGTGAGCAGTCATGGCGAGCTCCTTTCCGTCGGCGAGCCTGATCGGTGGCCGCACGTATGACTGCCTGCGAAACGCCGCGCCCGCCGCGCCGAGCGGCCCGGTGACGACGACGTGGTCTCCGGGTCGCGCGCCGGCCCGGCCGGGAACACGCGCGGAGCGTCCGAGCGCGGTCACGCTGAGGATGACTTCTTCCGCCCTCGACAGATCTCCGCCGACCACAGGCACACCCGTCTCGGCAATGCCCTCGTAGAGCTCGAGGATGTCGTGGAGGTCCGTCTCGGCCGGAGCCGCAAGCGTCACGAGCAGGCCTTCCGGATCGGCTCCCGAGGCCGCGAGGTCACTGAGGTTGACGGCCGCGGCGCGCCAGCCCAGGTCGCGCCACGAGATCCAGTCGAGGCGGAAGTGAACTCGTTCGACGAGCGCATCCTGCGTGACGACCAGCCGATCGCCGAGCTGCGCTGCGTCGTCTCCGATGTTCCGCGCGAGCCCGCGTCGCTCCAACTCGGCGAGCAGGCCGAGCTCGCCGAGCTCAGAGAGCCGCATCGATCGCCGACCTCAACTCAGCCGTGACGCGCGCCGAACGAATGACCGCGACGCCCGCTGCGCCTGCGCGGATGCACCCGCCCGCATTGCCCGGGTCGATGCCTCCGATCGCGACGACCGGGATCGTGACTGCAGCGCAGATCTCGCGCAGGCCGTCGAGACCGATCGCAGGATCAGCGTCAGCCTTGGACGGCGTCTCCCACACCGGACCGGCCCCGATGTAATCGGCTTGACCGGCAACTGCACGTGCCTCCTCGAGGCCCGTCGCGGAGAGCCCGACCAGCAGTCCGTGCTCCTGCGCGCGCGAGGCTCCCTCGTCCGTACGGCCCAGGTGCACGCCGTCCGCTCCCAGCATGAGTGCCGCCTCGACGTCGTCGTTCACGACGAACGTGACGCCGTGGCGTGCACACAGGCTCCGGGTGGCGCGGCCGCGCTCGACGACCTCGACTCGTGGCACGTTCTTGAGACGCCATTGCACGACGGTCGCGCCCCCGTCGACCGCAAGCCGCGCGGTCTCCAGGTCGTCCACGAGGACGTGCAGCTTCACGAGATCTTCGCGCGCGCGTCGAGCGTTTCGGGATCGAGCGCGGCGAGCGCGTCGTAGAGACCGACGTGGAACGAGCCGGGGCCCTTTGCGTCACGCGCGGCATCCTCCCCCGCGACGCCGAAGGCCGCCAGCGCCCCTGCCGCGGCCTCGAGAGGCCTGTCCCGTGCAACGGCGAGAAAGCAGCCTGTGATCGCGCTCGACATGCAGCCTGTTCCCGTGACAGAAGCGAGCAGCTCGTGACCGTTGGCGACGGCGAGCGCGCGGTCTCCGTCGGAAACGTGGTCGACCGTGCCGGTGACCGCGGCGACGAGCCCAAGGTTGCGGGCGGCCGTGCGCGCAAGGTCGGCCGACTCGCCGCCGGCACCGATCGACTCGACGCCGCGAACCTCCGCCTCGACCCCGACGAGCGTTGCGACTTCGCCCTGGTTGCCGCGCAGCACTGCGATCTTCACCTCGTCGAGGAGCCGCCGCGCAGTCTCCGTGCGGAAACGCGTCGCCCCTGCGCCCACGGGGTCGAGCACGACTGGCACGCCGTGCTCGTTCGCCGCCCTCCCCGCAAGAAGCATCGCCTCGACCCAGTGTGGCGAGAGCGTGCCGATGTTGAGCACCAGCGCACCTGCGAGCGCGACCATCTCTTCCACCTCCTCGCGCGCGTGCGCCATCACCGGCAGCGCGCCGAGCGCGAGTGTCGCGTTGGCCGTCTCGTTCATGACGACGTAGTTCGTAATCTGGTGGACGAGGGGCTTGCGCTCGCGAACCTCGCGTAGCGTCTGTCCGGGCGAAGGAGTCATGTGGCTCCTTTCAGCCGGAGGACGTCAACCGGGCCGTCGCCTGCTCCGATCTCGGCGAGGCCATTGCGAACGGCCTCGGACGCGACCCTCGCCGCCTCACGTGCAGCTTGCTCGAGCGACTGCCCTTTGGCCAGGCCCGCCGCCAGCGTGGCCGAATGCGTGCAGCCCGCCCCATGCGTGGCCGCCGTGTCGTGGCGCTGGATGGGAATCTCGACGTGGTGCCGACCGTCGAAGAGATGATCCACGGCTTCTCCGCCGTGGCCGCCGGTCACGAGGACTGCTGGGGTGCCAAGGTCGTGGATGCGTTCGGCCAACTCGCGACGCGACCCGCTCCCGGCGAGCGCCTCGGCCTCGTGGAAGTTCGGCGTCACCACCGTGGCGAGCGGAAAGAGGCGCGAGACGAGCGTCTGGACGGCGTCAGCCTGCAAAAGCGTCGCTCCGGAGCTCGCGAGCATGACCGGATCGAGGACGAGCGGAATGCCTCGTCCTTCGAGGAAGTCGGCGACGGTCTCGATGACGGTGCGCGAGAAGAGCATTCCTGTCTTTGCAGCGTCCACACCGATGTCCTCGCAGACCGCGTCGAGCTGTGCGCGGACGAAGTCCGCGGGCAGTTCGTACACAGCGGTCACGCCCGTCGTGTTCTGCGCCGTCAGCGCCACGACCGCGCTCGTCCCGTAGCAGCGCGCGGCTGCGAACGCCTTCAGGTCGGCCTGGATCCCGGCTCCGCCGCCGGAGTCCGAGCCAGCAATCGTCAAGCAACGCGGAACCACTGCTCTCCCTTCGCCGGTCCTAACCGGATCAGGTTCGACGGGTGTGATCTCAGCCCGTAAGGGCACCCCGGTGACCCCAGGCTACCATCGCCGAATGGCTGTTAGTGCGGCGCTCTGGGACGAACTGCTCGAAGGCGAACAGGTCGCGCACGTCGAGACAGTGCCTCCGGAGGACCCGCGAACCGTCTCGCTTCCAGACCAGCTCGAGCCCAGTCTGCGCGAGGCCTTGTCATTCTCGGCTCTCTATGCGCACCAGGGTGAAGCGTTCGCTGCAGCGGCGCGCGGGGAGCACGTCATCCTCGCTACGGGGACGGCCTCGGGGAAGTCGCTCGGGTTCAACCTTCCCGTCCTCGACACGATCGCCCGCGAGCCCAAGGCCCGTGCGCTCTACCTCTATCCGACGAAGGCGCTGGCGCAGGACCAGGCGCGCGCGTTGGCCGCATTGCACGCGCCGAACGTCCGCGCCGCGATCTACGACGGCGACACGCCGGGCGAGCGGCGTTGGCAGATCCGCAAATGGGCGAACGTCATCCTCACGAATCCCGACATGCTTCACGTCGGCGTGCTGCCGCACCACGATCGCTGGGCCGACGTCCTTCACAACCTTCGTTACATCGTCGTCGACGAGGCCCACGTCTACCGTGGCGTCTTCGGCTCCCACGTCGGCAACGTGCTGCGTCGGCTGCGACGGCTCGCGCAGGTGTACGGCGCCGACCCGCAGTTCCTGCTGGCGTCGGCGACGATCGCCAACCCCGGTGAGCTTGCGCGCGACCTTGCAGGCATAGACGCGACCGTCGTCGACGACGATGCCGCTCCGCGGGCCGAGCGCACGATCCTGCTCTGGAACCCCGAGCTCCTCGACGCCGAGCTCGGCCTGCGTGCCAGTGCGCTCGGCGATGCGTCGCGGCTGATGGCGGACCTCGTCTCTCGCGGCCTCCGCACGATCTGCTTTGCGAAGAGCAGGAAGGCTGCAGAGCTGATCCATAAGTTCACGGTGGAGCGTGTCGACGCGGAAACCGCCAAGCGGCTCGCTCCGTATCGGGCCGGCTACACGCCCGCCCAGCGGCGCGACATCGAGCGACGGCTCGTGGTAGGAGAGCTCCTGGGCGTCGCCGCGACGGATGCACTCGAGCTCGGCATCGACATCGGCCTCCTCGACTGCGCGATCTCCGTCGGGTTCCCCGGAACCGTGGCGTCGCTCCGACAGCAGTGGGGACGCGCCGGACGCCGCGGCCACGGCCTCGCGGTTCTCGTCGCGAGCGAGGACGCGCTCGACCAGTACTTCGTGCGCGAGCCCGAGACGCTGCTGCAACGACGCGTCGAGGCGGCGATCCTCGACCACGCGAACCATCGCGTCCTCGACGGGCATGTCAGGGCGGCCGCCTTCGAAGCGCCGTTGGACGACGGCGACCGCGCCACGCTCGGAGACGAGGCACTGGAGCGCGCCGCGCTCCTGCCGGAGCTGAAGCTGACGAAGAGCGGCTACGTGTGGGCCGGCCGCGACTATCCGGCCGGGCAGTTCGGCCTGCGCAGCACGACGCCGGACACGTTCTCCGTCATCGAGGCGCAGAACGGCACGGTCCTCGGCATCGTCGAGCGCGAGCGGGCGTACTCGACCGTCCACGAGGGGGCCGTCTACCTTCATCTCGGCGAGAGCTACCTGGTGCGCGAGCTCGACCTGCAGGCACGCACGGCGCTCGTGACGCCGTACACGGGCGACTACTACACGCAGACGAAGAAAGACACGAACACGGCGATCGAAGAGGCGCTGCGCAGCGAGCGGCGCTGCGGGCTCGACCTCCATTTCGGACGAATCTCCGTGACCGAGCGCGTGGTCGCGTACCAGAAGAAGTCCGTCCGCGACCAGTCGACGCTCGAGACCGTCGAGCTCGACCTGCCGGAGACGAGCTTCGAAACGGAGGCGATCTGGTACGTGCCCGAGCCCCACCAACTCGCCGGCCTGGAGAAGATGCCGAAGCTGCTCGGAACCCTTCACGCCGCGGAGCACTCCATGATCGCGGTGCTCCCTCTCTGGGCGATGTGCGACCGCTGGGACATCGGTGGGCTCTCGACGAACATCCACTTCCAGACGAATGCACCGACGGTCTTCATCTACGACGGCCACGCCGGCGGGGTGGGCATCACGGAGCGTGGCTTCAACGCCTTCGAAGGCTGGGTGGAGGACACGGCGCGCATGCTCGAGGGCTGCCCGTGCTCGGACGGCTGTCCCTCGTGCGTTCAGAGCCCAAAGTGCGGCAACCTGAACGAGATGCTCGACAAGGCTGCCGCGCTGACCTTGCTGCGCAGGATGGTCGCGGCTTCGACTAGCCGCCGAGCGCCTTCAAGGCATCCGTCAGGCGCTGCTTCGTCGTGAGCACACCCGCATAGAGATCGCCCAATTTGCGCACGCGCTCGAGGACCACAGGCATCGTGAACGAGAGCGGATCGAGATCCTCGTTCACCTCCGACCAGCGCAACGGCGTCGAGACAGGCGCGCCCGGCCGCGGCCTGACCGAATACGCCGACGCGATCGTCTTGCCCTCGCCGTTCTGGTTCGCATCGATCAGCACGCCGCGCCGCTTCGACTTCGTCCACTCCGTCGTCGCCAGCCCTCGATGCGTACGCGCGATCGCACCCGCGACGATCTCGGCGAACTGACGCGTATCGGCGTAGGTGTAGCGCCGCTCGACAGGTACGAGAATGTGCATGCCCTCTGCGCTGGACGTCTTCGGGAAGCCGACGAGCCCGAACGCGTCGAGCGCGTCCTTGACGAGGAGCGCAACCTGGACGGTCTCCCTGAAACCGACGTCAGGTGAGGGATCCAGGTCGAAAAGTACCCAGTCCGGACGCTCGGGCTTGTCCGTGCGCGAGTACCAGGTGTTCATGTCGACGCAGCCCATGTTCACCATCCAGAGCAGCGCCAGCTCGTCGTTGACGACCGGGAAGTTGACCCACTTCGTCGTTCTGGGCGACTCTCGCGTCGAGACCTGGGTGCGAAAGGTCGGGATCCATTCCGGCATGTGCGAGGGCGCGTCCTTCTGGAAGAACTTCTTGCCGTCGATGCCGTCGGGCCAGCGGACCATCGTGAACGGGCGCTCCCTCAGGTGAGGCACGAGCACCGGCGCGACGGCACGGTAGTACTCGAGCAGGTCTCCTTTCGTGATGCGCTCGACCGGGAAGAAGGCCTTGTCGAGGTTCGAAAGCTTCAGCTCGCGCGACCCCTTCTTGACGACGTCGGTGATCGGCACCTCACGTCGTACCTCTTCCGCGGACTTGTCCTCGCGGAGGCCCTGATACGAGGGGGCGCGAAGGCGGCCGTCATGTGTCCATTCCGCGAATTCCACCTCGACCACGAGCTTCGGCTCCACCCAGATCACGTCTTCTTTGCGCACCTTCGGCATCTTAGGAACGTCGCTGAACGGCGGCGTGTCTCGCCGCAGCGGCCTCAGCTTCTCGAGCAGCTTCTCGATTTCCTTGCTGTTGAAGCCGGTGCCGACGTTGCCGGCGTACACGAGCTCGCCGCCGACGTAGTAGCCGAGAACGAGTGAGCCGAAGCTCGAGGCCCGCCTACCGGTGCCCTTCGTGTAGCCGGCGACGACGAACTCCTGCTCGGAGTGCGTCTTGATCTTCAGCCAGTCCCGCGTGCGCTTGCCCGGCAGGTAGCGGGAGTCGAGACGCTTGGCCATGATTCCCTCGAGCCGCTGCTGCTTCGCGGCCTCGTAGAGCGCCTGGCCGTCGTCGAACGTCTCCGAGAGGCGCACGATCTTGTTTCGACGGTCGAGGAGCTCTTCGAGCCGCTTTCGCCGCTCGGCGAGCGGCAGGTCGATCACCGGCTCGCCCTCGATCTCCAGCACGTCGAAGACGTAGTAGACGATGGGCGTCCCCGCCTTCCCCTGCTGCATCGCAGAGAAGCTCGAGCGACCGGCGTCGTCGAGCGCGCAGACCTCGCCGTCGAGGACGCAATCCGGAGTCTTGACGGCTTTCGTGGTCTCCTTCGCCACATTCTTGAACCGTGCCGTCAGGTCGTTCCCGTTGCGGCTCGTGAGCGTGACATCGGCCCCGGCGACGGTCGCGATCGCGCGGTAGCCGTCCCACTTCACCTCGAACGCCCACCCCGCGCCCCGCGGAACCTCTTCGGCGAGGGTTGCAAGCATCGGCACGTAGCTGCGGCCGCTGCGGCGGGGAACGGCGGCGGTCTCGTCGCGCTTGCGGACGATCAGCCAGTTCTTCTCGTCGCCGCTGAGATGAGCCGGCACGAGCGACCAGGTTCCCTGGAGCTTCGTCCCGTGCAAACGCACGGTCAGACCGCCGTTCTTCTTCTCCTCGAGCAGCTCGTAGGTGCCGCTGTCCCAGATCTCCACGGTGCCGGCCCCGTACTGGCCCTTCGGGATCTCCCCTGCGAAGGTCGCGTACTCGAGCGGATGGTCTTCCACATGGACGGCGAGGTGCTGCTGCCCCGGCTCGAGCGGGACGCCCTTCGGCACGGCCCAACTGGCCAGAGCTCCGTCCTTCTCGAGGCGGAAGTCATAGTGGAGGCTGCGTGCGTCGTGCCTCTGCACGACGAAGATCGGCTCCTTCGTCTTCTCTTTCTTCCCACCGAAGGGCTCCGGGGTCTGTTTGGGGTCGCGCTTGCGCTTGTACTCGGAGAGCTTTTCGGCCACGACCTACGAAGCTTTGCGCTTCGAGGGTGCCCTGCGCTGCTTCTTCGTCCGCTCGACCGATTCCCGGAGGGCCTCCATCAGGTCGACGACCTCTCCCCCCTGCTCGTGCGCGGGCTCCGGGAGCGGCTGCCCTTCGGCCTTCGCGTGGATCAGGTCGAGCAACTCCTGCCGATACGTGTCGTCGTACTTCTCCGGCTCGAAGGGCTCGCTGAGGTTCTCCACGAGCGACTTCGCCATCTCCACCTCTGCACTCCGCAGCTTCGCGGTCCCGAGATCGCCGTCGAGCGCCTCGGGGCTACGGACCTCGTCGGCGTAATACATCGTCTCCAGGAGCAGCAGTCCTTCGTACGGGCGCAGCGCGGCGAGATGCTGCTTGTTGCGGATCACGACCTTCGCGATCCCGACCTTGCCGATCTCCTCGAGCGCGCGAACGAGCAGGCGATAGGGCTTCTCCGCCCCCTCGGCCGGCAAGAGGTAGTACGCCTTGCGGAAGTAGACGGGATCGATCTCCTCGAGGTCGACGAAATCGAGGATGTCGATGGAATGAGTGAGCTCGATGTCGAGCCGGTCGAGATCCTCCTCCTCGAGCGGGACGTAGCGGCCCTTCTCGATCTCGAAGCCCCGGACGATCTCGTCGGGATCGACCCGCTCGCGGTCGTCACGTCGCACTTTCTCGTAGGCGATCGGCGTCAGGTCCTTCTTGTCGAGGAAATGAAAGCGGAGCTCCTTCGACTCCGTGGCCGGGAACATCCTCACCGGCACGCTGACGAGACCGAACGAGATCGTGCCGCTCCAGATAGGTCTCATGGTGTCGCGGTTACCCGGATGGGTCGGTGTTTCAACCCGGTGCGCGCTGGCAAAGCTATTCCTTTAAAGGCATACTCTTGTCCTTCGAAAGGCTTCTCCACCCAGCGGGGGGTCGACTCTTCGGGCCGGTTTTCCGGCCCGAAGTCGTTCTCGGGTCGGGGGAAAAGGCTGTGGATGTTGTGGAGAGGCGACACCCGTCCACACCAGGAATCTGCCAAAACCTCAGTGAAGCTTAGTCTGTTCCACAGGGAGAACCTGTTGGCTCAAGCGTAAACGCCCAGCGAGCGGAATTTGGCTCGGCGCCTGCGCTTCAGGTCCTCGGGGGAGACAGATTCCAGGTCGTCGAGCGCTTCTTGCAGACTTTCCCCCAGGAGGCGAGCGGCCGCGTCGTGATTCGTGTGGGCGCCGCCGGCCGGCTCCGGAACGATCCCGTCGATGACGCCGAGCTCGAGGCAGTGGACGGCGTCCGGCTTGAACGCCGCGGCCGCCTTCTTCGCCTCGCCGGCGTCCCGCCAGAGAATGGCAGCGCAACCCTCGGGGGAGATGACGGTGTAGATCGCGTTCTCCTGCATGAGCACGCGATCTGCGAGAGCAGTTGCGATCGCCCCGCCCGAGCCCCCCTCGCCGATCACGCAGGTCACGATCGGAATCCCGAGTCGTGCCATGAGCGCCTGTGACCGCGCGATCATCCCGCCCTGGCCATGCTGCTCGGCCGCAACACCTGGATAGGCGCCCGGGATGTCCACGAGACTGAGCAGCGGAAACCGGTGCAGCTCCGCGAGCTCCATCAACCGCATTGCCTTGCGATAGCCCTCCGGATAGGCCATGCCGAAGTTACGGTCGGTTCGTTCCTTGATGTCGCGGCCCTTCTGGTTGCCCACGAGCGCGACCGTGCGACCGTCGAAGCGACCGAGACCGATCACGAGCGCATGATCGTCGGCCCGGCCGCGGTCACCGTGCAGCTCGACCCAATCGTCGAAGAGCCTGCTGACGTAGTCCAGCGTGTACGGGCGGTCTTGGTGGCGCGCAAGCTCGACCGAGCGCCAGATCTCCTCGCCCGTCGGCGCGGCCTGGATGCGCGCGAGTTGGCGCTGGAGCTTCTCGAGCTCGCCCGAGACCTTCGTGCCCCCGAGCAGGCTCAGATTGCGCAGACGGGTGAGCCGCTCGCGCAGTCTCAACTCGGCGTCAGTCGCCATTCGAGGAGAAGAGCCGCAGGAGCCGTGCGACGTACGCCTTCAATTCCGGCCGCGGAACGATTGCGTCGATGTGGCCGAAGCGCAGGTTTTGCTCGGCAAGACCGAAGTCCTCGGGCAGCTTCTCTCGCGTGGTCTGCTGCACGACACGAGGGCCCGTGAAGGCAAGCAGCGCTCCGGGCTCTGCGACGATCACGTCGCCGAGACTCGCGAAGCTGGCGAGCACGCCGGCCGTCGTCGGATGCGTCATTACGCTGATCAACGGCTGTCCGGAATCGTGGAGGTCCTCGACGGCGCAGACCGTCTTCGGAAGCTGCATGAGCGAGAGGATCCCCTCCTGCATGCGAGCGCCGCCCGAGGCGGTGAACGAGACGAGCGGCACGCCTCTCTGCGCGGCGCCGTCACAGGCTCGCGAGAACTTCTCACCGACGACGCTGCCCATCGAGCCACCCATGAACGAAAAGTCCATGACCGCGAGCTCGCACGCATTCCCGTCGAGCGCCGCGTGGCCGATCACCATCGCCTCGCCGAGACCGGTCTTCATCTCCGCCTCGGCAAGGCGCTCGGTGTAGGGCCGCAGGTCGAAGAAGACGAGCGGATCCTCAGAGCGAAGATCGGCCGCCTCCTCCACGAACGTGCCAGCATCCGCCAGCGAGGCAATGCGCGTGCGCGCACGCATGGTGAAGTGATGCCCGCATTGTGCGCACACCCAGAGGGCCGCCTCGAGCTCGTCGTCCCGATAGTGCGACGAGCACTGCGGGCACGTGTTCGGGTGTCGCTTCCCCGGCGGCTCTGGGACGTTCCGATGCTCGATGGAGACGTCGATCCGGGAAGACATTGACTGACGAGTTTAGACTGACCTGGCCGGACGCCAGTTACAGGCCGAGAGCCGCGGCCAGCGTGGAGAGCGGCGCCACGTTCCCGGGCTCGAAGCTGGCGGCCGTCAAACCGGCTCCGACAACGCTCGTGCTCCTGGCGATCTCGCCGAGGATTCGCTCGGCCTCGGCGAGCGTGAGCCCCTCCGGCTCCGGCATGAAGACGGCGAGCTCGGCCGGATCGAGGACGTCGGCGTCGAAGGCGACATAGGTGCAGGCGGCACCCTCGAGGGCGCTGGCGATGCCCTCCTCTCCCGTGTGGACGCCCTGCGAACGGATGAACTCCTCCTCGGGCGGGTCGAGGTTGCGGGCGCCCACGAGCGCCACGTCCGACGCCTGGACCGCGCCGGAGTCGATCAGCTTCCTCAGCGGTGTCGCCCAGAGGTTCCCTGTCGGCGAGCTCTCGACGGTGTTGAGATCGCCGTGTGCGTCGAACCAGATCACCGACAATCGGTCCTGGCGGGCGGCCAGACCCTCGACGGCGCCGATGTGCGCGCAGCAGCAGCCGCCGAGGACGAGCGGGCGCTCCGGAAGATCCGCTGCGAGTGCGAGCGTCTGCTCTTCGAGCGTTTCGGCCTCGACGACCGCGGTCTCCGGATAGGGCAGGTCGAGCCACGCCGCCTCCGCCATCGTCTCACCGCCCTCACCCCACGCCTGTGGAACTCGTACCAACCCAGCGAGGTAGACACGACCACACGAGTGGCACTCGTACTCGGCGCCGAGCGCGACCGCCGTGAAGGTTCTGCAGTCCGGACACTTCGCCCGCAAGCGACTCACGCGAGCTCCTTCTTGAACGCAACAGCGTCGTCGACCGTTGCCGGTCGAACTCGAAAACCCTCAGGCGGCGACGAGCTCATCGAGCGCCTCGGGGAGTTCGGAGAGATCGTCGAGCTCGCGCGTCGCCAACGGCTCGCGACATTCGCCGTAGCGATTGATCCAGATCGAGCGGAGCCCGAGCTCGTTTGCCGGCGCAATGTCGTGAAAGTGACTCTGCGCGACATGCACATGCCTTTCTCGCTCGGCTTCGGTCTCCTCGAAGAAGGTCGTCCAGTGCATGTGATCGGGTTTGTAGGACCCGATCTCCGATGCGACGATCGCGATCTCGAAGGGGACACCGATCCGCTCCAGCGAAGCCGTGATGAAGTCGCGATCCGTGTTGGAGAGGACGGCGAGCTTCCAGCCTTGGGCGCGCACAGCTTCGAGCGACGGCCGGACCTCCGGAAAAGGCTCCCAGAAAGGAAGCGACTCCGCCAGCGCGAAGGCCTCCTCCTCGGACGCGCCGAGCTCGCGCATCGTGGCCGTCATGACCTCGCGATAGCTCCGTGCACCACCAACCTGAAGCGCCGGCTCGACGACGTGGTAGCGGTCGAGCTGCTCGTCGGCCCGACCCTCGCCGAACACGCGCGCCAGCTCACGGCGAATCCCGCCGTTCCAGTCGATCAGGGTCCCGTAGCAGTCGAACGTCGCCCAGCGGTCTTGCGCCACTGTCGAGAGCTTAGTCTTCGAACCGCTTCAGGACGATCGAGGCGTTGTGGCCGCCGAAACCGAACGAGTTCGACACCGCGACGCGCACATCGGCTTCGCGCGACTCGTTCGGAATGTAGTCGAGGTCACACTCCGGGTCCTCGACCTCCTGATTGATCGTCGGAGGCAGCTTCCCGTCGCGGATCGCGAGAGTCGAGAAGATTGCCTCGATGGCGCCGCCGGCGCCGAGACAGTGGCCGGTCGCGCCCTTCGTCGACGAGACCGGCGTCTTCCGCGCGTTCTCTTCGCCGAGCGCAAGCTTGATCACGCGTGTCTCGGCGGCGTCGCCCAAGGGCGTCGAAGTACCGTGCGCATTGATGTAGTCGATCTCCGCGAGGTCGATGCCGGCATCCGCTAAGGCGTTCCTCATGGCACGCGCCGGGTTCTCTCCGGTCGGGTCGGGCTCCGTGACGTGCTTGGCGTCCGACGAGAGACCGTAGCCGGCGACTTCCGAGTAGATCTTGGCGCCGCGCGCCTGCGCGCGCTCGAGCTCCTCGAGGACGAGGACGGCGCCCGCCTCACCCATGACGAACCCGTCGCGTCCGGCGTCGAACGGCCGGCTCGCACCGGCCGGGTCGTCGTTCCGCCGGGAGAGGGCACGCATGGCACCAAAGCCGGCGATGCCGACCTGGTTGATCGCAGACTCGGTCCCCCCGCAGAACATCACGTCGGCACGGCCGAGCCTGATGTCGTCGAGGCCTTGTCCGATCGCCATGTTCGACGCGGCGCAGGCCGTGCACTCCGACGAGAGCGGACCACGCGTCCCGAGCTCCATCGAGACCCAGCCCGCACCCATGTTCGGGATGATGCAGGGAATCGCGAAGGGATTGACACGGTCGGGGCCGCGCTCCTTCAACGTGTCGTAGCAGTCCTGGAAAGACTTCAGTCCGCCGATCCCCGTCGCAATGGAGGCGCCGACTCGATCGCCGTCAGCCCTGACATCGACACCGGAGTCGGCCTCCGCCTGTCGCGCCGCGGCGAGGATGAGCTGCGCAAAGCGATCCATGCGCCGGGCCTGCTTTCGCTCGATCCAGTTCGCAGGGTCGAAGTCCTTGACCTCGCAGGCGAAGTGGACGTAGTAGTCCGTCGCGTCGAACTGGGTGATCGGACCCGCGCCCGATTCGCCGGCGACCAACCGCTGCCAGCTCGTCTCCGCATCGTTGCCGAGCGGCGTTACCGCCCCGATGCCGGTGATGACAACTCGTCTCTGTCCGTTGCCTGCCATCTACATCCCCAATCCGCCGTCGACGAGCATGACCTCGCCCGTTATGAACGACGCCTCCTCGGAGCAGAGGAAACGTACCGCCCCGGCGACGTCCTCGGGCTTGCCGAAGCGGCCGAGAGGCGTGTTGGCGAGCATCAACTCTCTCATCTCCCCGGCAATGACCTGTGTCAACCGGGTGTCGATGTAACCCGGCGCGATCACGTTCGCGCGGACGCCGCGGTTGCCGAGCTCGCGCGCAAGGGCCTTCGTGAAGCCGATGATCCCCGCCTTCGAGGCCGAGTAATTCGTCTGGCCGGGATTCCCGTGCACCCCGACGATGCTGGAGATGTTCACGATCGAGCCGGCGCGGCGCTTCATCATCCCGCGCGCCGCAGCACGACAGGTGTGAAAGACGCCGTTGAGATTCGTCTCGATGACGATGCGCCAATCCTCGTCCGACATGCGTGCGATCAGACCATCGCGGGTCACGC
>VAXG01000134.1 GCA_005883355.1 Actinomycetota bacterium
CTTTGAACGCAAGCTCGAAGCGGAGCTGGTCGTTGCCCTTGCCCGTGCAGCCGTGCACGACCGCGTCGGCGCCGAGCTCGAGCGCGACCTCTGCAACCGCCTCGGCGATCACAGGTCGCGACAGGGCGGAGACGAGCGGATACTTCCCCTCGTAGAGTGCGTTCGCGAGCAGCGCCTTCGCCACTTGCTCGTCGGCGAATGCCCCCTTGCGGTCGAGCAGCAGCACGTCGTCCGCGCCTGCGAACTTGCCGCGCTCGACGGCCGGGTGAAAACTTGCCTCCTGGCCGACGTCGACGAGGACGGCGACCACTTCCTCGAAGCCGTAATCCTCCTTCAGCCACGCAATCGCGCAGCTCGTGTCGAGCCCGCCCGAGTAGGCGAGGACGGCGATGCCGTTCACTGGCTTTCTCCTTCCAGGTGATGTTGCAGCTGATCTGCAAGTGCGTTGCCGCTGCCTTCGCGCGCTGCGACGAAGATCGTGTCGTCGCCGGCGACTGTGCCGGCGATGTCCGCGAGACCTGCGGCGTCGATTGCCCGTGCGAGCGCGTTCGCGTGGCCGGGAGGCGTCTGGATCACGACGATCGTGCCCGTGGGGACAATGGAGAGCGCCCAGCGGCGCAAGGCCGAGGCGAGCTCGCCGAGTCGCGAGAGGTCGGCCGCACCGGGAGGCGCGTACACGAGCCGGCCCTCCTCGTTCCGCACCTTGACGAGTCCGAGGTCCGCGACGTCGCGTGAGACGGTGGTCTGGACGGCGTCGAAGCCCGCCGCGTGGAGCGCATCGGCCAGCTCGCTCTGCGTCGAGAGCTCCTGCTCCGAGACGAGACGCAAGATCATGCCCTGTCGCTCGAACTTCTTCATGTCAGCACCTCCTCTAGGACTGCGAGTGCCTGCTCGATCTCGGCGGCCGTGACGATCAACGGTGGAGTGAGGCGGAGAACGTCGGTCCCGGCGGTGCCGACGAGCAACCCTCGTTCCGCGCAGGCCAAAACGACCTGTGCCGGTGGACAGTCGAGCTCTGCGCCGAGCATCAGGCCGGCGCCGCGCACGGCTCGAATGCCGTCGAGCTCTGCCAGGCCCGCGGCGAGAACGAGACCGTTGGCCGTGACGGTAGCGAGAAACTCGTCTGTCAACTCGTCGCAGACTGCGGTGGCCGCCGCGCATGTGACCGGATTCCCGCCGAACGTGCTGGCGTGGTCGCCTGCGGCGAATCCCTCCGGCGCGTCGTCGTAGACGAGCAGACACCCGATCGGGAGGCCGTTGGCGAGTCCCTTGGCGAGCATCACACCGTCGGCACGCACGTCCAGTCGTTCGTGGGCGAAGAACGAGCCCGTCCGCCCGACACCTGTCTGCACCTCGTCGAAGAGGAGAACGGCACCGGTCTTGTCTGCGAGCCGGCGCGCGGCGGCGACGAACGACGCTTCGAGCACGTGCACTCCACCTTCGCCCTGGACGGGCTCCAGGAGAACGCACCCGGTATCCGCCGAGATCGCCGCTTCGAGCGAGGCGACGTCATTCGGGTTCGCGAACTGCACGTGCGGGAGCAGCGGCTCGAACGCGGCGCGCTTGGCGGGCTGACCGGTCACCGAAAGTGCGCCGATCGTGCGGCCGTGGAACGAGCCGTTGAGGGCGACGATGCCGGGCTTGCCGGTCGCCTTGCGCGCGTATTTCAGTCCCGCCTCGACCGACTCGGAGCCCGAGTTGCAGAAAAACGCCCGCGCTCCACCCGCGCGCGCCGAGAGCCGCCGCGCGAGCTCGACCATGGGCTCCGTCCAGTAGAGATTCGACACGTGCCAGAGCCGGTCGAGCTGCGCCTGGGCGGCAGCCAGCGGCGCCGGATGGCAGTGCCCGAGGCCGACGACGGCGATCCCGGCCAGGAAGTCGAGGTAGGCGTGGCCGTCGGTGTCGTAAAGGGTCGTCCCTTCGCCGCGGACGAACGTCAGATCCTGGCGGGCGTAGACCGGAAGGACTGGAGCGACCCGAAGGCGAGCGACGCTCATGCGACGACTGCCGTCTCGCCGATCTCGGTGTGCACGCCGTTACGCGCGGCAATGACGGCAGCGCGCAGCTTCGGAACGATGCCGCCTGCGAAAGTGCCGTCGCCGAGGAGGCGGTCGGCTTCGCCTGCGCCGATGCTCGCAAGCATCGATCCGTCGTGGAAGACGCCCGCGACGTCGGTGACGAACAGGAGCCGATCGGCCTCGAGCCCGACTGCAAGTGCAGCGGCTGCGTCGTCCGCGTTGACGTTCAGCGGCCCGACCCCGAGCGGCGCGACGACCGGGATGCGCCCGGCCGCGAGCGTCGCGACAACCGCGTGCGGCCGGCTGGGTAGCGGATCGCCGACAAGGCCGAGAGCAGGGATCTGCACTGCATGGAGGCCGATCTCGTCGCCGAAGAGACCGGCCGCGCGCGGGCCGATCGCTGTGCAAAGCGCACGATTGACAGCGGCGAAGGACGAACGGACGACCGTGAGCCCCGCTTCCGTCGTGACACGGCGCCCGCCGACGAACTCGACGGGAATGCCGAACCGTTCCATCTCCTCGGAGATCTGCGCCCCGGCACCGTGAACGACGCAGACGTCGTGGCCCGCGTCGGCAAGCTGCAGGATCAGATCGGCAGACTCGTGCGCCACTGCGCCGCCGCACTTGAGCACGACGCGGCTCACGACCGGTACTCCGCGTTGATGCGGACGTAGTCGTACGAGAGGTCGCTGGTGAGGTAGCTCGCGGAGCCATCGCCAATCGCCAGGTCGAGGACGATCGTGCATCCGGCGCCGACGAGCTCCGGCTCGACATCCTGCGGTGCGCCACCGTCGACGACGCGTACGCCTGCAAGATCGAGGGTCACGGAGCCGGGATCGAGCTGCGCGTAACCGCCGTTGTACGGTGCCGACCCTGCGGCCGCGAGCACGCGACCCCAGTTCGCGTCGCGCCCGAACAGAGCGGTCTTCACGAGCGGCGACGTCGCGATTCGACGTGCAATCGCTCTGGCCTCGGGATCGCTCGCCGCACCGCTCACGCTGATCTCCGCGGTGAAGGTCGCTCCCTCGCCGTCTGCGACGATCTGGCCCGCGAGGTCGGCGCAGACTGCACGCAGGCAGTCGTCGAACGCCGAATCGCTCTTGACGGAGCGCGTCGTGCCGCTCGCGCCGTTCGCAAGCAAGACGACGGTGTCGTTCGTCGAGCACTCGCCGTCCACGGAGATCGCGTTGAAGCTCTCTTCGACCGCGGCCCGCAGAAACTCCTGAGCCTCATGCGGGCCGAGCGGATAGTCCGTGGTGACGACGGCAAGCATCGTCGCCAGATTGGGATGGATCATCCCCGAGCCCTTCGCCATCCCACCGACCGTGAAGCTCGGTCCGCCGGCGACCGCCTGCTTCGCGTGCGTGTCCGTCGTCAAGATCGCCTCGGCGGCGTCGGCGCCGCCGGTCTCGGAGAGCGAGTTGGCCGCCGCTCGCAGAGCGGGCAGAACCTTGTCCAGTGCGAGCCGTTTCCCGATTACGCCGGTCGAGAGCACCAGGATCTCCTCGACGGCAAGGTCGAGCACGCGCGCCGCCTCGGCAGCGGTGGCCCGTGCATCGAGCTCGCCGCGGAGGCCTGTCGCGGCGTTGGCGGAGCCGGAATTGATCACGACGGCCTGCGGCTCCGCGAGCTCGAGATGTTCCTTGGAGATGACGACCGGGGCCGCCTGCATGCGGTTCGCGGTGAACATCGCGGCGCCGGTGGCCGGAGTGACCGAGCGTACGATCGCGAGATCGGGCGCGCTGCGCCGCAGGCCGGCGTGCACGCCGCTCGCGACGAAGCCGCTGGCAGCAGTGACGCTCATACCAGGACGCCCGTAAGCCGCAGTCCGGCGGTCTCGTCGAGGCCGAGCGCGAGGTTCGCGTTCTGTATCGCCTGCCCGGCGGCGCCCTTGCCGAGATTGTCGAGCGCGCAGACGACGATCGTCGTTTCGGTGGAGCGGTCCTCGAACAGCGCGACCTCCGCGGTGTCGGTGCCTTGCACACGGTTGAGCTCGGGTGCCACCCCTTCGGGAAGGACGCGTACGACGTCGCTGTCGCCATATGCATCCTCGAGCCGCTCGCGCAAGTCGCCGTCGACGGCGCGTACGTAGCACGTCGCCAGCAACCCGCGCCTGAGCGGCAGCAGGTGCGGCACGAAGCAGACCGGAAAGCCGAGCACCTGCTCCAGCTCCGGTGCGTGCTGGTGCGAGCCGATTCGGTAGGGCGAGAGATTCTCGAGCACGAAGCCGGCGTGCGAGCTCGCTTTCAGCGCGCGGCCGGCGCCGGACACTCCGGACTTCGCGTCGACGACGATTCCGTCAGGCTCGATTGCCTCTCCGATGGGCGCGAGAGCAAGCAACGCCGCAGTCGCGTAGCAGCCCGGGTTCGCGATCAGCCTGCTCGCCGGCGGATAGAGCTCCGGCAGTGCATAGCTCCACTCCACGAGCGCTGCGGGAAGCGGATGCGCGAAGCCGTACCAGTCGCCGTAGAGGTCCGCGTCGCGAAGCCTGTGACCGCCCGAGAGGTCGACGACGACCGCGTCTACCGGTGGTTCGAACGCGGCCGCTTCGTCGGGGCCCAAGCAGAGGAAGAGGACATCGGCTCCGCTCGCCAGCGCCTCGCTGTTCGGGACGAAGGCCGGCAGCGAGCCGTTGAGACGGAGATCCAGCGCAGCCGCGGGCTCGCCCGCCAGCGAGTTGGAGCCGAGGGCGACGACCTCGAGCTCGGGGTGCGCGAGCACGCGGTCGAGCGTCTCCTGGCCCGCATATCCGGAACACCCTGCTAGTGCAGTAGAGAACATCTGTGCTTATTATGCAGAGAAAGCAACTATCATGCAAACGATTCGACCAGCCAAGCTAGTCCTCGAAGACGGCACCGTCTTTGCCGGCTCGGCCGTCGGCGCCCCCGGCGTCGCCGCCGGGGAGGCGTGCTTCACGACCGCGATGGCCGGCTACGAGGAGGCCGCGAGCGACCCGAGCTACATGGCGCAGGTGCTCGCCTTCAGCTATCCGCTCGTCGGAAACTACGGCATCGACTCAAGCCGGCTGGAGTCAGGCGGCGTGTGCGCGGAGGCGATCGTGATGCGCAAGGCACGGCCCGCCTGGTCGCAGTGGCTCGAAGCCCAGGGAGTGGTCGCGCTCGAGAACGTCGACACGCGGAAACTCGTCCGGACGATTCGCGACGGCGGCGTGCTTCGCTGCGCGCTCGGCGAGGCGACGGAGGAGGAGCTGTACGCACGCGCGCTGGCAGAGCCGCCGATCGACGGCCGTCCGCTCGGCCGTGCCGTTGGGACTCAGCAGCCGTATCGACTCGGTGCGGGCCCGCGCGTAACCGTGCTCGACCTCGGCACGAAGCGTTCGATCCCCATGCGACTCGCCGCCTGCGGGCTCGAGGTCGTGGTCGTTCCCGGCGATTGCGGCCCGGACGCGATCCTCGAGACCGGTCCGCGAGCCGTCCTCGTCAGCAATGGTCCCGGCGACCCGGCAGTATTCGAGGGGCCGATCCAAGCGGTCCGCGAACTGCTCGGGCAGGTTCCGGTGTTCGGCATCTGCCTCGGCCACCAGATCTTGGGGCTCGCCCTCGGTCTCGAGACGTTCAAGCTCCCGTTCGGACACCGCGGCGCCAACCATCCGGTCCGCGACCTGAAGACCGGCCGTGTGCTCGTGACCGTCCAGAACCACGGCTTTGCGGTCGCGGATCCCGACGGCGGCGCGGTCGAAGTCACGCACGTCTCGCTCAACGACGGCACGGTGGAAGGATTCGCCGGCGACGGCTTCGCCACCGTGCAGTTTCACCCCGAGGCGGCGCCCGGGCCGCTCGACGCCCTTCCCTTCTTCGAGCTGATTGCGGGCACGTGCCGAAGCGCACCGACCTTCGCTCTGTCCTGATCGTCGGCTCCGGCCCGATCCGGATCGGGCAGGGCTGCGAGTTCGACTACGCCGGTGCGCAGGCGTGCCGCGTGCTGCGGCGCGAGGGCTACCGGGTCATCCTCGTCAACTCCAACCCCGCGACGATCATGACCGACCCGGAATGGGCGGACGCGACGTACCTCGAGCCGTTGGACGTGGAAACCGTCGCGGAAATCATCGAACGAGAGCGTCCCGATGCGCTACTTCCGACGCTCGGCGGACAGACGGCGCTGAACCTGACCGTCGAGCTCGCCGAAGCGGGCTTGCTGTCCCGCGTCGGCGTCGAGTTGATCGGCGCCGACGTCGACTCGATCCGCCGCGCCGAGGACAGGCTCGCTTTCCGCGCCGCTGTCACCGCCGTGGGCGTCCCGGTTCCGGAGAGCCGCGTTGTCTCGTCGACGTCTGACCTCGACGGCGTCAGTTTCCCGGCCGTAGTGCGGCCGGCATTTACGCTCGGCGGCACGGGCGGCGGGATCGCACACGATCGCATGGAGCTGGAAGCACTCGTCGCGCGCGGCCTCGCTGCGAGCCCGATCGGCCAGGTGCTCGTCGAGCGGCTGCTCGAGGGTTGGCAGGAGCACGAGCTCGAAGTCATGATCGACACGGCAGGCAACTGCGTCGTCGTCTGCTCGATCGAGAACCTCGATCCGATGGGCGTCCACACGGGCGACTCGTGGACGGTCGCGCCTCAGCAGACCCTTCCGGACGGGGAATACCAGCGTCTTCGCGAGGCTGCCTTTGCGTGCGCACGCGCAGTCGGAGTTGCGACCGGAGGAGCAAACGTTCAGTTCGCGTACGACGCTGCGAGCAAGGAGCTCGTGGTGATCGAGATGAACCCCCGTGTCTCCCGCTCCTCGGCGCTCGCGTCGAAGGCGACGGGATTTCCGATTGCAAAGATCGCCGCCCTGTTGGCCGTCGGTTACACGCTCGACGAGCTGCCGAACGACATCACCGGCGAGACGACCGCCGCCTTCGAGCCTGCGCTCGACTACATCGCCGTCAAAGCCCCGCGTTTCGACTTCACGAAGTTCGGCGCCGTCGACCCGCGCCTCGGTACCGAGATGCGCGCGGTCGGCGAGTCACTCGGGCTCGGGCGGACGTTCGCAGAGGCGTTCCTGAAAGCGCTCGAGGGTCGTGAGCAACCGACTGTCGACCTCGACCC
>VAXG01000137.1 GCA_005883355.1 Actinomycetota bacterium
TCGCCGGCGTCGCCCCCGGTGACGGCCCCTACCACGGTGGAAGCTGGCAGGTCTACCTCGTCACGTTCAACCCTGGAGTCACACCGTTCCTGCTCACGTCCGACGAGGCGGTGATCGCGGCCAAAGCCGCTGGCGACGTCACGGTAACCCGGGCAGGAGACGCGGACTTCCGTTGTCCGGTCGTGCGGCCCTAAATGTTCGGCGAAACAACGACCGGCTGTCGAAAGGAGTTGCGATGAAACGTCTTGCAAAGATACGGCTGATCGGAGTAAGCGCACTACTAGCGGCGCTCACCGTTGCTGGCGTCGGAGCTGCGGCTGCCTCGACAGCGCAGGCGACGATCGCACACACGGCCGGAGCGACAAAAGCGGCGACACTCACGGCTCACTCGTCGCGCTACGGCAGGATCCTGTTCGACGGTCGCGGGCGAGTGCTCTATCTCTTCGCACGTGATCGCGGCGGGCGCAGCAGCTGCTCGGGCGCGTGCGCCAAGGCATGGCCACCGTTCCTGACCAAGGGTGCGCCGACAACCCTATCCGGCGTCAACGCCAAGCTTCTGGGTACGACCAGGCGCAGCAACGGAACGCTCCAGGTCACCTACGCGAAGCATCCGCTGTACTACTTCAAAGAAGACACGAAACCTGGCCAGATCAAGTGCCAGAACGTCTCGAACTTCGGAGGCCTCTGGCTCGTCGTAGCACCCGGCGGGAAGCCAGTCCGCTAAGACGGCACAGCGACGGTTACAAGGATTGCCAACGACAAGGTCCTGGGCGTCTTCGGACTCCCAGGACCTCAGTCTTTCGACAGACAGGCTTCTTCCGGGAAAGGGACCGCGAAGCACGGTTCGATCGTCGAGAAATGGTGACGTCGGCGCCGTCGTCTGGCCTCGGCGCGCGCGATGGCGCTGATACGCCGGCTGCGGCCGGCAATTTGGGACGAGAACAGAAGGGATGCCGCCTTGGCGAGGACGCCGGCGCCCTGATCTGCTTGCCTACTCGAGCTCCGTGAGTTGGCGCAAGGCGTCTTTCAGCTCAGCCAGCCGCTGGGCACTCAGCCGGCGCCGCACTAGCTGGTCGAGTTCGAGCAGCGTTGCGGCCGCGACCGGCCGGAACCGGCGGCTACGAGGAGTGAGGAAGATCAGCGAGGCGCGAGCGTCACGCGGGTCGGGACGCCGTTCGATGAGGCGGTCGTGCTCGAGCCGGCGGATCATGGTCGTCATCGTCTGTTTGCTGAGGCGCGCCCGGCGCGCGAGCTCCCCCATGCGCAGGCCGTCCTGCTCATACAGCGGGAGCAGCACCGACCCGGAGGAGGGACGAACGTCGGGGTGGCCGGCGGCGGCGAAGCGCTCGGCCAGCAGCTCGTTCCAGCGCTGAGTCGCCTTCGCGAGGAGGAACCCGAGATCGTCGCGGCCGAGGGCCGCTGCCAGGGGCTCACGCGTCTGCACGCGCCCTCCTGCCGTCGCGAGCGGGAGGTCCGGTGCCCTCCTGCTCGGCGTCGATCAGGTTCTGCAAGACGACAACGGCGATCGGCGCGCGCCAGATCGGGCGTCCCGCTTCGAGGTTGATGGCGTGCGTCACTTGCTAACGATCGCGGCCGCGCAGGTCGGCGAGGCGCGCCACGCCGACCGACTCGAGCCGCCTGAGCACGCGCTCGCCGCAGAGGCGGGCCGCGAGCATCTTCTGCCGTTCCTCGGCCGCGATCATCGTGCGCAGCTCGCGTGGTCGACCGCGAAGCGGGCGCGGATGTTGTCGAACTCGCGCCGCAGCGACTCGTACTGCGACTCGAACAGCTCATCGGGCATCCCGGGAGCCTTGAACATCGTGAACGAGTACGCGCTCTTCGCCCCGAGCGCGACCACGCGGGTGGGGAAGAGAGCGAGCTCCCCCTCGCTCGGCCCGGCGTACATGTCGATTACACCTGTCTTCGCATCCGCGTCGATCCGGAAGTAGAACTCCCCGAGCCCGTTCACGACCTTAGCCGTGCCGTCCTCGTACCTCAGTTCCTGCGCGAACTCGGTCGCCCACTCGGGAAGGTTCTCAATCCGCGACAGGTATTCGAACACCTCATCTCTTGGCGCGTCGAGAACCGCGGTGACGGTCCGGTTGATCACAATTCCTCCTTTAGTCTGATAACGGACTAAAAAGTACTATAGCAGACTAAATCGCTCGCGGGCACCCATCCGGGCATGCCCCTGGGCCGGCGCGTCGGCTGACGCTGCGGCTCGCTCGCCGACAGTTCACGCCGTTCTGATATCAATATCTGTCGATACTTCCGAAGGAGATGCCGATGTCCGTTCTCGAAGCCCCGTTCCGTCTGCCCGAAGCGCCGGCCCGCAGCGACCTGGTCGCCAAGTACTTCCGCGGTCTCGGCGACCAGACGCGGGTGAAGATTCTGGAGCTATTGCGCGACGAGGGAGAGCTGTCGGTGGGAGAGCTGGTCGAGCGGCTGGGCCAGCCGCAGCCGAAGGTCTCGAACCACCTCGCCTGTCTGCGCTGGTGCGGCTTCATCGCGGCGCGGCGCGAGCATCGCACCGTCTACAACCGGATCGCCGACAGACGCGTCGTCAAGATGCTCGACCTTGCCCATGCGCTGCTCGCCGACAACGCCGAGCACGTCGCCGCCTGCTGCCGGATCGAGGGGAAGTCGTGAAGCGCGGTGACGTCAAAGGTCTCGGCCTGATCGCTCTCCTGCCGATCTGTTGCCTTGGCCTTCCGCTGCTCGTCGCCGCCAGCGTCAGCGTCGCCGCTGTGGTCTGGATCGGCGCCATCGTGGCCGGAGCGATTGCGGTCGCGGCCGTCGCAGTCGTGGCCGCCGCGCGGGTACGGCGACGCCGCAGCGCCCACTCGCCATCCCTGCGCATGACCGGGAGCCGCTCATGAGCAGCACGCCGCTGGTGGAGATCCTCTATTTCGATGGCTGCCCGAATCACGAGCCGGCGCTCGCACTGGTCGAGCGGCTCAGCCGCGAGCTGGGGATCGAGCCGGAGCTGCGCTTGGTGAACGTCCGTGACCAGCCGGCAGCGGCGCGGTTGCGCTTTCTCGGCTCGCCCACCGTTCGGGTCGGCGGGATCGACGTCGACCCAAGCACGGAGGAGCGAAGCGACTATGCGCTCTCCTGCCGCGTCTTCCGCACCGAGGCTGGCATCGCCGGTCAGCCCGACGAGCGCTGGGTGCGGGAGGCACTGAGGCGCGAGACCGACATGGTGGCGTGAGCGTCAGCACGGTCAGCTTCGCCCTCGTCGCCGGCACGGTTCGCGACCGTAAACCCCCGCGACTTCGCGCTCGGTCGTCGTCCGCATTCTCGATGAGACCGACCTCGCCGGGTCGAGGCCGGCCCGGCGGGCGCAGACACAGACCGAAAGGAGAAAGGACGTGCCACTAGAGCATCTGTTCGACGCCGAACTGCAATACCAGCCGGACGTCGAGCCCGTCGTCGCGAGCGAAGGCCGCGAAGGAGAGTTGATCGGGAACGGCGACGGCGCCGTCAACGGCATCAGGCTCGCCGGCCGGCTGCGCTGGTCGATGTTCGCGGCGGATTGCCCCTTCCGGCCGGACGGCTTCGGAAGTAGCAGGAACGGTGACCACGTTTGCACGACTAACCCGGCGCTTGTGCTCGAGACCGACGACGGGGCGACGATCTGGATCGAGGCAAAGGGCTACGGTCTGCGCCCTGAGGGCGTCGCGCCGAACTGGCGGCTGACCGCCTCGCTTCGCTTCCAGACCGACGACGCTCGTTACCGGTGGCTCGACAACGCCTTCGGCATCTGGGAAGGGGTCTTCGACGAAGACAGCCAGCATGCGAGCTACCGGGCCTTCCTGCAGACGATCCAAGCGGCGGAAGCGGCATGACCCTGCCCGGTGACGCCGAACCCACACTCGCCTCGATTCCCGGGCAGCGGCGCGGGCGGGCGCGCCTCGAGCCTCTCTCGCAGCGAGAACGCGGCCTGTACGACTGGATCCTGACGGCGTTCGCGGCAGGGACGCCGCCGACCCCCGACGCGCTCGCCGACACCGCCTCGAGCCTCAAGCTAGAGGTCGAGGCGGCGCTCGCCACGTTCGCGCGCGAAGATCTCGTCCACCACGATCCCGCTACCGGCGCGATCCTCGTCGCCTACCCCTTCTCCGGAACCCCGCGCGGGCACCGGGTGCTGATCGACGGCAGTTACTCCGTCGAGGCGATGTGCGCGATCGACGCGCTCGGGATCGCGCCGATGCTCGGCTTGCCGATCGAGATCACCTCCCGCGACCCGCACACCGACCGCGAGGTGTGGGTGCGGCTCGACCCGGGCGAGGGCGCCTGGTGGGAGCCTGAAACGGCGGTCGTCCTCGACGGCTGCGTCGGCAGCGATGGGCCGAGCTACCGCACCTGCTGCGAAGCGCTCAACTTCTTCGAGTCGGGCGAAAGTGCTCTCAGTTACCTGGTCACCAATCCCGACATCAGCGGGCGAGCGATCCCGCTACCCGAGGCGATCGAGCTCGGCCGCGCCATCTTCGGCGACCTGCTCCCCCGCTCGGAGGCATAACCGCGTGCAAGCAGACCGATCGATTGCCGACCTCGTGCTCACCGCGCTCAACGGAAACCCGCTCGAGCTCGCCCACTACCGCCGGCGCCGGCACGTCCTGTTCGTGTGGGGTCCTGGTGAAGCTGCCGCGCGCAGCTGCCCGTGTGGCAGCACTGGTATGAACAGCACGGCCCGGTCGACTTCATCGCGGTCGCGGCCG
>VAXG01000138.1 GCA_005883355.1 Actinomycetota bacterium
TCGAGACGCGAGTTGTAGCCGATCAGCTCGAAGTCGACCTTGTCGCGGGAGCCGTGGAAGCGAAGCATCCTCACGCGTTCCGCAAGCTCGGGATCGTCCGTTGAGACGAGCCCGCCGTCTCCGATACAGAAGAGATTCTTGGTCGGATAGAAGCTGAAGGTGGAGGCGACTCCGCTCCGCGCGATGTCGGGCGACCCGAACGCCTGCGCGGCGTCCTCGATCACGGGAAGGCCGAGCTGCCCGAGCTCGGCGAGCGGCGCCGGTCGCCCGAAGAGATGGACGGCAAGGATCGCCTTGGTGCGCGAACTGATTCGCGCAGCAACGTCCTCGGGATCGAGGTTCATCGTTCCGGCGTCTACCTCCGCGAAGACAGGCGTAGCGCCGCGGCGGGCGATCGCCTCTGCAGTCGCATAGAAGGTGAACGACGGACAGACCACCTCGTCGCCGGCGCCGATCCCGAGCGCGTCCATCACGAGGACGAGTGCGTCGGTGCCGTTGGCGACGCCGATGGACTCCTCTACGCCGAGATACTCCGCCGCTTCGCGTTCGAAGGCGGCCACGTTCGGCCCGAGGATGAACTCGCCGCTCGTCAGCACGCCCTCGATCGCCTCGCGGAGCCGAGGCAGCAGGGGGTCGTACTGCGCTTTTACGTCAACCAGCGGGATCGGAGGCACGATCCGAGAGTCTAGAAGACCGCCTCCAGCGCACCAGCAGATAGGCCGCGAAACCGACGATCGCGGCGACGATCGCGTATTCCACGTAGCCGAAGTCGTGGTGGAACCGCTCGTAGCTCCTTCCGAGCCCGTAGCCTGCTCCCGCGAGCCCGAAGGCCCAGATCGCCGAGCCGATCAAGGTCAACACGCTGTAGCGCCAGAGACCCATCCTGAAGATTCCCGCGGGGATCGAGATGAAGGACCGAACCACGGGCGTGACGCGGCCGACCAGCACCGCGAGGTCATCCCAGCGGTCGAACCAACGCTCGGCGCGGTCGAGCTGCTCGGGTCCCAGGTGCAGCCAGCGTCCGCGGCGCTCGAGCAACGGCCGCCCGCCGTAGAGCCCGATCGCCCAACCTACGATCGAGCCGAGCAGATAGCCGAGCGTGCCTGCCAGGGCCATCGCGATGTATGCCGACGGGCGCGAAGAGATGCGTGTCCCGAAGAGATCGACGTTCTGTCCGGCGAATGCTCCCGCCGCGAGAGCGCCGGCGTAGACCATCACCAACTCGCTCGCCGCGGGCAGCACGGCGTCGATCGCCATCAGGCCGAACACGGCGTAGAGCCCGTGGTTGCCGATCAGCGAAGTGAGCGAACTGGAGATACCGGCGACCGGCACCCGACGGAGCTTACTGACGTCAGCTGTCGCCGAACGGCAGGCCGAGATGGCCGAGGCTTGCCGTCAGGTCGACGCACTGCTCATCTCCTTTAGTCATTTCCGAGTCGCCCCATTTGGGTCTGTTCTTGCGCGAAGGTCACTGAGAAGGTTTCGGCGTGACTAGACGAGGCTCGACGATCGTGATCGTCGAGCAGAGCGCGGGGGTGCAAGAACTCGTTGAGCAGGCGCTGCGCGAGACGGGCCACCGCATACTCGTGACCCAGAACGCGCTGGAGGTGCTCGATGTCGCGCGTCGAGTTCGTATCGATCTGGTCGTGATCGATCTCGATTCGGAGCCGGGGCTCGTCGACGAAATACGCTCGTCCCAGCCGGATTTGCGACTCCTCTACGTATCGGATCGCACCGACGAGCAGCCGGCGGACTCCGAGCACAACCCGCCGCTTCTCACACCGTTCTCACTCGACGAGCTTCGGATGGCGATTGCGGAGCTGCTCGAGCGGTCCGAGTCGGAGGCTAGCGGCGGAGCCGGAACGGGGCCGTGAGCTCCACCGCCCCGATCTCGTTCGTTGCGGTGACGCTGAAGAGATAGCTGCCGGGACCGCCGCGCCAGGAGATCGTGGCGTCTCCTGCCGGCAAGTTCCGGCTGGCAAGAGTCTTCACGCTTCCGCCGCCGGGTGTCTCGATCCGTAGGGCGACACGCGCAGGCCGTGCGAGCTTGAAGCTCGCCGTAACGAGTCGGTGGCTGGCGCTCGCGCTGACGAAACCGAGTGTGTTGTTGAGCCCGAACTGGCGGTCGGCGACGGAGTGCCTCCCGAGATCGTCGTCGGCGACTGTCCTGAACGTCCAGGCGCCCTCAGGCTGGCCCGCCCCCGTCCAGTCGAACTTGTAGACGCCGGGCGCACGCGATCCGGAATCGAGCGGAACGACGATTCCGCCCGGGCCGGTCAGCGTCGCCGTCACCGTCGAAGGCCGGACGAGCTTGTAAGAGAAGGTCTGCGTGTCGTCCACGCCGTCTGCATTCGGCGACAGGACACGAGCAGGCAGAGCCGGCGCGTACACGCCGTAGTAGAACAGGGTGAGCGCCTCCGCGACGGCGCGCTCGCCTCCTGGATCGGATGGTCTGTTCAGCAACTTGCCGTCGAAGGCCATCGTCGTCGAGCCGCCCGAATCGAGCGCCGACGCCGTGACACAACCGAGGCGCATCATGGTCAGTGCCAGCTCGAAGTTCGTCAGACCGGTGCTGTAGCCGGGCTGATTGCCGTCGACTGCGACGAGCAGGATCCGGCCGTCGGCTGTCTGCCCGACCCCCGTGCGTGGGCGGCGGTACGCAAGCTGGTCGGTGGTGAAGTCCTCGAGCGAGCGGAACACGGGCTTGCCGTCGCGAACGATGATCGGGCCACCCCCGACCGCCTCGAGCACGTTCCCCCAGGGTGGAGTGAGCGTCAGCAACACCGTGACGTTCGCACCCTGTGGCGCTTCCGCGGACAAGAACCCCGCCTGGGAGCCGCGTGCGACGAGCACCGCTCCGTCCGGTGGAATCGGCTGGTTGCCGCCGCTGACGTACTGAGTGACGACGCCGGTCAGCGGCGTGTTCGGCTTCGACGCGGGAAACGGCTGGATGATCGCCTGCGCGCCGCCGTTCTCGGCCGGCGTGCGTGCACCCCATGCGCGCGTGTACAGCGTCGTACGATTCGGTCGAGGCACATCGTTGATCCCCAGAATCCGGCGCTGTCCCGATCCCTGCCACGTGCCGGCAAGGCGCACGCGCTCGACGTGAAGGACACCGTCGGTGTCGATCCCGACGGTAGAACGGAAGTCGACCGGACCGCTGTCGAGAATCCCGCCGCGAATGAGCCCGCCCGTCGGGTGGCCGTCGCTCAAGCTGAACAGATCGCCGTTCACTCCTGCGACCGTTGCTTCCGCGGACGCGCGCTTCTGCATCGACGTCACGCGTTCGCGGCCGAGGATCGAGTTGTTCGAAAGGATCGGCTTCAGCGCGTAGAGACCGGTCGGCTTCGGGACGGAGATCACGTTGATCACGACCGGACCATGTCCCGTGAACTCGACCTGTCGCGAATAGATCACGCCGGGCAGAAGCGTCTGTCCTCGGACCGGCACTACCGCGAGGGCCGCCGGTGCGACAAAAAGCCCTGCAAAGCAGACGCAGATGACGGCTCTACGGACCACGACCCCGCACGAGGTTAGCTGAACGGGTTGTCGGCTATTGAAAGGAGACTGTTAGCTTCATTCGTCCGGCGCGACGTCTCCGCCACGCCGGACGAACGCGCAGTGCTGCTCTAGCGCCGTGTTGTCGAGGGCCTCGCGAACTCGAGCCCGTGAAGCTTCAGCTTGGCGGTGTTGATCACCTGCGCGCAAGCCTGACCGACGTCGAGGAGGTACATCGTCGGCGTATCGCCCTGCTGCGCGACGTCGAGCCCCGTGGTGATGAACGTGGTTCCGTCCGTTGCACGCGACTCGTAACCGTCGTACTGGATGATCGGGATGCCGCTGGTGAAGCAAGCGCCGAGCACGGCCTGGATCGCGTTGTCGTCTTTCTTCAGCGTTGCGACCTGCTTCTTCAGCGCGTTGAACTCAGCGCGTGACGGCCCCGCCTGCTGGCCGCCGACCGCGGTCGTGACGTAGAGGAGCGCGGCGCCCGCGAGCGCGGCAACGAGTAGAGCAAACCCCTTCATTTCGTTTCCTCCCGTTCAAAGGACGATGACCCAACCCGGCAAGACTGGCACTCCGGGCGGACTACGGCAAGGGTGGTTCGCTCAGTTCCAGACCTTGACCTCGCGGTAGAGCGTGTCGCGCTGAACCGGCGTCTTGCCGAGGGCCTTGATCAGATGGACGAGCTCCTCGGTCGACGTGCGATGCGTCGTTCCGGCGGCCGAGACGACGTTCTCCTCGATCATCACGGAGCCCATGTCGTCCGCGCCGAAGCCGAGCGCGACCTGGCCGATCTTCATCCCTTGCGTCACCCAGGAGGATTGGATGTGCGGCACGTTGTCGAGATAGATGCGCGAGACGGCCTGCGTGAGCAGATAGTCGAAGGACGTGGGCATATCCTCGGGCGCGACCTTGCCGGCGAGCCGGTTGCCGTCGTTCTGGAACGTCCACGAGATGAAGGCGCGAAAGCCGCCCGTCTCGTCCTGCAACTCGCGGATGCGCCGCATGTGCTCGACTCGTTCGGCAAGGGTCTCGACGTGCCCGTACATCATGGTCGCCGTCGTCGACATCCCGAGCCGGTGCGCGTGGCGCATGACGGCGAGCCACTCGTTCGTCTTGGTCTTCTTCGGGGCGATGACGTCCCTGACGCGGTCGACCAGAACTTCGCCACCTCCGCCCGGGATGGAATCGAGGCCCGCATCGCGCAGGCGGGAGATCGTCTGCCAGAGCGTCAGCTTGCTGCGCCTCGAGATGTGCTGGATCTCGGGCGGGGAGAGGGCATGGAGGTGGATCTTGTA
>VAXG01000066.1 GCA_005883355.1 Actinomycetota bacterium
CACAGTCGCACTACTTCTACGATCCGGACGGCAACCTGCTCGAGTTCTGGTCCCCGGAGAGCTAGTGCCTGCGGGCTACGAAGGCTGAAGCAGCTCGACGTCTCGAGCCCGACTGGTCTCCGGCGCCGGCAGCAGAGGCGCGAACGCAAGGACGAAGGGGACGAGCACGAGCAGAAATGCCGTGTTTCGAAGTGCGGTGCTGAATGCGACCGTCGCGTTCGGTGCGAGACAGATCGCGATCGCGGCAAGCGCTAGATACGTGAGATCGACGGGACCCCGTAGCCGGAGGGCGCGCAGCGCTACAAGCGTGAGCACGACGATCAGAGCGACCAGGACCGTCAACGCGATCGCGCCCCCCGCTCCGGCGTGGCGTCCGTGGAGGAGCGCCCTACGCCAGCCGGCCAGCGGCTCGCTGAGTGCGGTGTCGCCCGAGGCGAACCATGCGCCGAGGTGGATCCGCGCATAGGTCCACCAGAGCAGGGTGGGAATCGCCGCCGTCGCGAATATCGCGGCACGTCGCAGCCGGCGCTCGTGTAGCTCCCACCCCACGATGGCGAGCAGAACCACGAGGAGCGGCTCTTTGGACAACGGCACAAGTGCGAGGCAAATCCAGGTGAGCGTGCGCCGATCGCGAGCGTACGCCGCGAAGGCTCCCAGGAGGAGGGCCGTCGCCAGCGGTTCGGCGAGGTCGTGCACCGCCGAGCTGATCAGTCCCGGATTGAGCGCGACGAACAGTCCCTCCCAGCCGAAGCGGCCGCGGCCGAATCCGAGAGCCGCTGCGGTCGTTGCTGCCACGAACAACGAGGCGAGCCCGATCGCGACGAGCGCGCCTGGCACCGCGCGTGCCTGACCTGCGCTGAAAAGCCAGCCAAGCCATCCATACAACGGGTGTCCATACCTGTACGACGCCTTGTCGAAGAAGTGGTGGACGTGGCCGGTCGCCAGCGGATCGACGCCAATTCCCCAATAGAACTGACCGTCGTAGCCGGCGTGGCGAACCGTGTGGAACCCGGGATCGACGGCGCGTGCTGCGCCGGCCATCGCCGTGTTCGCCCCGACACGTGGAAGCGTGGTCAAGCTCCAGTCGGCCGCCCGCAGCGTCGGGATCATCCCGATAACCGCGACCGTCGCGGCCAGCAATCCGAATCCGAGCGCGAGCAATGCTGGCTGTCGCCTGGATTGCGGCACAGCCGTCGATGCTAAGGGCCCGGAAGACTTGGGCCCCGAAGGGCGAGTTGCCGCGCGCTGACCTTGGCGTGACGGCGTGGTTACGCCGACGCGCCGGAGTAATGGCGCAGGCCGAAGCGCCAGAACCAGCGGGTGAATGCGAACAGCGCAGCCGCGAACGCGACCGAGAGAACGAGCGTCGGCCAGTGGAGCCTCGACGTCAGCGCCTCCGCGGGAACCGTCACTGCGAAGGCCACCGGGACAAGGAACGTCACGCTGTAGCGCAGCCACCCCGGATAGACACCGACGGGCCACCGTCCGGTCTGGTAGATGCCTTCGAAGAGCTCGAGCACGTGCTCCATGCGGACGACCCAGAAGGCGCCGATCGTCAGGATCAGCCAGAAGCAGTACACGAGCACGCCACCGATCCCGAGGGCGAAGGTGAAGGCGAGCGCATCCACGGCTCCGATCGAGCTCTGCACTCCGGTGAGCCCGACGATCAGCAGAACGAGGCCGGAGATCACCTCGACGACCTGCCAGATCCGCACCTGGCGGACGCTGATCAGGATCTGGGCATCCTCCGGCTTCGTCAGCGCATAGTCGAGCGTCCCCTGCTGTACGTCCTGCATCAGCAGCTCCATGTTCGGTTGGATGAACGTGTGGATGAAACCGCCGAGCAGGATCTGCACGCCGAGTAGCGAGAGCAGCTCCGACTCCTTCCAGCCGTTGAGCTCCGTCGTGTGCGAGTACACGAGCGAGAGCATCACGAGCCCGGTCCCGACCTGGATCAGCGACTGGAAGAGCTGCACGAAAAAGTTGACGCGGTATTGCAGCTCGTTCATCACGCCGACCTTGAAGAAGAGCCAACCGACGCGCAGCGTGTTCACGCGCCCACCGCCGAGAACCGCTTGATCGCCGCCCGCCACGCGAACGTGAACAGCACATAGCCGATGACGGTCCACATCACCTGCGCGCCCAGACCAAGCAACAGCGAGCGTGTCGAGAGGTTGCTGACCAGAGATTCGATCGGAAAGCCGAACGTCCACTTGAAGGGCAGGAAGTCGGCGAACGTCTGAACCCAGCCCGGCATCAGCTGCAGCGGTACGAGCCTGCCCGAGAGCAACATCTCGGTTGCCATGTAGAGGTCGAAGACCGCTGCACCCCGAGTCGTCCAGAAATTCAGCATCCCGATCGTGGCCTGGAACATGCTGCGCACGAAGTAGGCGCCCCAGATCGCGACGACGAAGACGACGACCTGAAGGGCGGACGGATGCAAGTCCGGGTGGAACACGGCCGAAAGTCCAACCGCGATCGGAAGCCACAGCGCGACGACCACGAACTTCCAGCCGGCGAAGTACGCCAGGTCGTAGTGGAGGATGTTCAGCGGGCGAAGCAGGTCGCCCGCGAGCCGACCTTCCCGGATACGCCATTCCCAGAACGGCGCGCCGAAGACGATGTTCATGTTCCGGACGAGCGTCCAGACGATGTAGTACGCCGCGAACTGCCCGGCGGTGATGCCGTTCACGGCGCCGCCGTGCTGCCGTGCGATCGTCGACCAGACGACGAGGTAGATCACCGGCTCGGCGACCATCCCGAGCATGTAGAAGTAGTTCGCGGCCCGGTATTGCAGCTGCGCGACGACCGAGGTCCGCATCTGCGTCGCGTAGAAGTCGACGAGCGACCGCAGGCGTCCTTCCTCGGGCAGAGGTGCAGCCCGGCTGCTCATCGCGACTGTGCGAAGACCATCTCGATCACATCTTCGATCGGGGGTTCCTCGATCGTGAGGTCGAGCACCTGGTGCTCGGACAGCAGACGCGCGGCCACGCGCGAGGTCTCTGCCTTCGGTATCCGCAGGATGGCGCGATCGCCGTCTCGGGAGATCACCTCGCCGTAGCCGTCGAGCTCTACGTTTCCGTCCTCCAGGAGGACGCCGATCGTCTTGTATGCCGCGAACTCGTTCGCGAGGTGGGAGAGAGCTCCGTCGAAGAGGATCTGCCCGTGGTGGATGACGATCACGCGCTTGCAGAGGGCCTCGACGTCGGCCATGTAATGGCTCGTGAGCAGGACCGTCGCGCCATGGCGCTCGTTGTATTCGGCCACGAACGTGCGGATGCGCTTCTGCATCGTGACGTCGAGCCCGATCGTCGGCTCGTCGAGGAAGAGCACCATCGGCCGATGCAGAAGCGACCCGACGATCTCCACTTTCATCCGTTCGCCCAGCGAGAGGTTGCGCACCGGCTTGCGCACGAGGTCGCCCACGTCGAGCAGCTCGACCAGCTCGTCGCGCATCGCCAAGTAGTCATCGCGGCGCAAGCGGTAGATCGCCCGATTCAGCTCGAAGGAGTCGAGCGCGGGGATGTCCCACTGCAGCTGATTGCGGTTTCCCATCACCATCGTCATCCGCCGGAGGTAGTCCTTCTCGCGCCGGGACGGCACGTGTCCGAGTACCCGGGCTTCGCCGCTGGTCGGATAGAGCAGGCCCGCGAGCATCTTCAGCGTCGTCGTCTTGCCCGCACCGTTCGGCCCCAGGAAGCCGACGACCTCGCCGGGCTCGATGTCGAACGAGATCGCCTCGACCGCATGGACTTCGCGGGTCTGGCGGCGGATGAGGGCCTTCGCGGCCGCGCGGAGCCCGGGTTCTCGCTCTGGCACTTTGAAGACCTTCGTAAGCTCGCTGACGTGCACGACTGATTCAGACAACGGGTCGGAACCTCCCTGAAGGAACTACGAGACTGCGGGCGGGCTCAACGACGCGTCACACGGCCAGGGAGTATAGGGGCCGATGAGGATCCTGCTCGTCTCCCAGATGTACCCAGGGCCGACCGATCCCGACCTCGGCGTGTTCGTGCGCGGGCTCGAGGAGCAGCTCGTCGCGCGAGGCCACGACGTCGAGCGCGCGGTTCTCGATCGGCGGGGCGGCCCCAAGGTGAAGTACCTCAGGCTGGCAGCCGCGACCCGCGCAACTTCGCGCCGCTTCAGACCTGACGTGGTCTATGCGCACTTCCTCGTTCCCACGGGCCTCATCGGTGCGCTCGCCGGCGGAGCCCCGCTCGTCGTCACCGCGCACGGCCGCGACGTTCGCAACATCGGCTGGCTCCCGGGGATTCGCGCCGCGACGCGTCTCGTCGTGCGCCGCGCCGCGACGGTCGTCGCGGTCTCCGACTACTTGAGGCTCGAGTTGGAGGCCAAGGTGCCGGAAGCGCGGGGCAAGACCGAGGTGATCGACTCGGGCGTCGAGCTCGCGCGCTTCACGGTGCAGACCGCGCCGGAAGGCGGGCCGCGCTTTCTCTGCATCGGTTCGTTGATCCAGCGCAAGAACGTGCTCCGCCTCGCGCGTGCTTTCGAGCGCCTCGGAGAAGGGTCGCTGACGTTCGTCGGTGACGGCCCTCTACGCGCACGCCTCGAGGGCCGGCCGCGGATCGAGCTCGCGGGTGTGCTCCCGTACGAACGGATCCCTGCGCAGATCGCCGCGTCGCACGTCGTGTGCCAACCGAGCCTGATCGAGCCCTTCGGCCAGGCCGTGCTCGAGGCGATGGCGTGCGGACGGTCGGTCGTCGCAACGAGGATCGGCGGGCCGCCCGAGTTCGTCCCTCCAGAGGCCGGCGTGCTCGTCGATCCGGTCGACGAGGACTCGCTCGTCGATGCGCTGCGCACGGCCGCGGCTCTGCCTTCCCCGAATCCGGCCGCCCGCGCTGCGGCGGAAAAGCACGACGTCAGGCTTCAGGCGGAGAAGGTGGAGGCGATTCTCGAGCGAGCCGCTCGAGGTCCGCGAGCCTGATCTCGACGAGGGGGCGGATGGCGTCCTCGAGTCCTGCCTCGCGCGCGGCCTCGAGCGCCTGTTCGTAGCTCTGGCGCGCTTTCGCCGGGTCGACGCCTTGCTTGAGCCGGTTGTCCCCGGTGACGAGGAGCTTCTGGATCCGCTCCCGTGCCCCGTCACCCTTCACAAATCGACCGTAACAGGTCACTGTTTGGGTCGACCGAAATGGAGGCCGCCGTCCACGTCCCAGACCGGATCCGCGTGCTGATCGCGGACGACCATCGCCTGTTCGGGGAGGCGCTCGAGTCGATCCTCGCCACGGACGACCGGCTCGAGGTCGTAGGCCATGCCGGTGACGGAGCAGAAGCCGTGCAGCTCGCACTCTCGCTCGACCCGGACCTGATCCTCATGGACATCTCCATGCCGGTCATGGACGGCTTCCAGGCGACGCAGCAGATCCGCAGGCAGCGTCGGCACGCGTGCATCCTGATGCTCACCGGCTCGGACTCCCGCACGGACCTCGAGCATGCGCGGGAAGCCGGAGCAGCCGGGTACGTGACCAAGAATCGGATTGCGGCGGAACTGATCGACGCGATCCTCGAAGTCGTCGCGCCTTAAGCGCGCTGCTACCCTGCGCTCGCGATGGTTCAGGTACTCGCCGTCATCCAGGTTTTGCTCTCGATGGCCCTCGTCGGCTTGATCCTCATGCACTCCGGCCGGGACGCCGGCCTCGGTGGGATGGGCTTCACGCCGGCATCGCAGGGCGGTACACACATCGTCGAGCGCAATCTCACGAGGTTGACCGTCGTCGTCGGCATCCTCTTCGTCGCGAACTGCATCGCGCTCTTCCACGCGCTGAAGTAGCCGCGCTGTGCGCGGGCGCCGCGCTGATCGCAGCGGGGTGCGGCGCGGGTAGAGCGCTTCAGGCGCGGCCTTCCGCGGCCACCGGTCCGCCGAATGTCGTCCGCGTCGCGCTAACGAGTTTTCGTTGGCCGCTCGATCCCGCGCTCGTGGAAAGCCGCGACGAGACGACGCTCGCCCGCGCTCTCTTTGCGACTCCCCTTCGAACGGACCCCGTCACCGGAGCCGTTGTCCCGGGGCTCTGCACGGCGTGGAAGGCGTCGTCGGACTTCAGGCGCTGGACCTTCAACTGCAGATCCGCACCCTCGATCGCGGCCGCGTTGCGACGCGTCGTGCGCATGCATGAAGCACCGGCGCGATGGCTCTTCACCGGTGCCACAAGAATTGCGGCGCCGTCCGCATCGTCGTTGGTCGTCCAACTCGAGGAGCCCTGGCGCCGTTTCCCCTATGCGCTGACCGCAGTCGCGGCAGCGCCTCGGTTCGTTCCGGGGCCGTTTCGGCTCGTGAGCGGCTCGTCGCGTCGCGTCGTCGTGCGTCGGCCCGGCCTGACGGTCGTCTTCCGTCGACTTACCGCGCTTGCTGCGCTGCGCGAATTCCGCAAGGGTCGCTTGGACGAAGCACCGGTCCCGCTGGGCGACATCGTCGCGACGCGGCGGGATGCCAGGTTGGGAGCAACTCTCAGGACGCGCAGGGTGCTCGCGCAGGACGTGGTCGTCTTCAGAGGCGGACCGACGCTCCCCGTGATCCACGCGTACTGGGACACGGCCAACCGCACGGACTACGCGCAGCTCGTGCCTGAGCTGCCGGGCTCGGCTGCGTTTGGCCTGGTGGGTCGAAGCGGAAGGCAGGATCCAGCGCGGTTTCGCGACGCGCTGAAACGCATCCCGTCTCTTCCGCGCGTCCAGGTGCGGATCGGAGTTCCGCCTGACCCGGTGCTGCGCTTCGGCGCGAGAGTGCTGTACGCGGAGTGGCGTGACGACGGGCTCGGTCCGGTCCTCGTCGCGGATTCAGCCGGCAACGTGACAACCGATTTTCGCCGCTGGACGGCTGCATATCCTCAGGCCGAAGCCCTGCTCGCAGAGGCGGTGTACCGCTCCGGCTTCGGCAGGCCCGATCTGCTCGCGGCCGTGTATGCAGCCACCGATCAAGGCCCGGCCCTCGAGCGGCTCGACGGTGCACTGCGGGCTCTCGGCCGAGTGGTCCCGATTGCGTGGGTCGTCGATGCGCGCCTCGTCTCGCCACGGCTCGAAGGCTGGCGCGAGGACGTGCTCGGAAGCATCGACTACGCGGAGGTCAGATCCCGGGCTTCGAGCCGACGCCCGTAACGGGGAACCGCGCTGACGCGATCGCGGGCGCCATGACTCCGTAGGGGTAGCGCTCCCCGTAGAAGTTCTGCGAGTTCACGAGCGCGGCCTTGTTCGTCAGCCCGAAGACTTCGCGGAGAAAATCCGGCACGGCAACGGTGAAGCGAAGGTTGACGAGCGGCTCGGCGATCTTGCCGTCGCGGATGCGGAAGGTCCCGTCGCGCGTCATCCCTGTAATGAGCCCTTCGCGCGGATGCAGGACGCCGAGATAGTGCAAGCGCGTGATGTAGAGACCGTCGCCGACCAGCTCTGCGAGCTCGTCCACCGACTCCGCGGAGCCCGGGAGAATCGAGAGCGCAGAAGGGAGAGGTCCCCAATCGCGCAATTCTGCGGGCGGCGCGTGGCCGGTCGACTCGGCGCCGTCGCCGACTCGCGCGGCCGTTGCCCGATCCCAGACGACACCGCGGGCGACGCCTTGCTCCACCAGCCTGACGGCTCGTTTCGGCGTGCCTTCGAAGTCGAACGCCTTCGGCAGACCGTGTGGATCGAGCGCGTCGTCCGTGATCGAGATCTTCTCGTCGAAGACCTTCTGGCCGAGTCGGTTCGTGAAGTAGCTGCGCTCTTCGAGCAGGCCGAGTGCACCGAACGAATCGTGTGAGAAGTAGTCGAGCAGGTCGGCGAACGCGTATGGCTCGAGCACGGCGCGATAGACGCCGGATTCGATCTCGGCCGCGCCTCTGGTTCGCTTGGCCTTCTCTGCCGATTCGCGGGCGACCTCGGCCGGATCGACGCTCTTCGCGCGCCAGGCGGTCTGTTCGGCGTAGCCCGAGCCCTTCTCGTCTGCGGCGACGACGAGCGCCGTCGCATCCGTCATCCGCTGGTGCACGGACAGTCCCGTCGTGGACATGACTGCGAGCTCGGAGAGTGCGCTGGTGAAGAAGCCGTAGACGGGTACGTCACCACCGGCGTCGATCGCCGTGGCCGCCAGGCGTGCCTGGTCGTCGGGGCCGAGCGCCGCGGTCTCGTCGTCGAAGCCCGCGACGGCCGGCGCGCTGGCAGGAGGAGCTAACCCTGGGAAAGTCTCGTCGGGCGGCGCGCTTGCCGCGGCGTCCGACGCACGGCGAGCGAGCTCCGCGAGCCCGGCCGTGTCGATCTTGTTCGTGGTCGCCACTCCGAGGCGGTTGTCCTGCACGACACGGAGCGTGACCATCGCGTTCTCGATCAGCGTCGGCTGGTGCACTTCCGAACCGGCAAAGCGCGCAAGTCCGGAGTGCTCGACGTGCGCGACAGCTTCAGCCTCGCCCTCGACACTCTCGAGCGTCGCTTTCGCGACCTCGAGGGCGTTCACAATCGAACTCCGACCTGCACGCCCCGAAAACGCGCGGGAGCGGCCCCGTGCGAGACGTGCGCGCTCTGACCCGGCTGGCCCTTGCCGCAATTCGTCAATCCGTACAGACGCCAGGAGTCGCGTCCCGCAACGGCGTCGAGTGAGCCCCAGAACTGCGGCGTGATGCCGGTGTACGTCGCGTCGCGCAACATGCGTCCGAGCTTGCCCCTTTTGATCTCCCAGGCGATCTGCGTGCCGAACTGGAAGTTGAGACGCTTGTCGTCGATCGACCAGCTGCGATTCGTCTCCATGTACACGCCCTCGTCGACGTCGGCGAGCAAGTCGGCGAGCGTTCCCTCGCCCGGCTCCAGGTGGAGGTTGGTCATGCGCACGAGCGGCATGCGGTTCCACCCGTCCGCGCGCATCGAGCCGCCGTTGCCGGCGCCGATGCGTGCCGCAGTCTCGCGTGAGGTGAGGAAGCCGGTGAGCAGGCCCGCTTCCACGACGGGCGTGCGTTCGGCCGAAACGCCTTCGTCGTCGAAGCCGAAGCTGCCGAGTCCTCCCGGCGTCGTCGGATCGGCCGTGATGTTCATCTGCTCCGACCCGTACCGCAGCGAACCGAGATCGTCGGGTTTGAGGAAGCTCGTGCCTGCGTACGAGGCCTCGGTGCCGTAGACGCGGTCGAGCTCCGTGGGGTGACCCACCGACTCGTGTACCTGCAACGCGACCTGATCCGCGTCCAGTACGAGGGTCGTCGTGCCGTTCGGGCACTCGTCGGCACGGACGAGCGCGGCTGCCTGCTCCGCAACTCGCGGCGCCTCGCCGGCGAGGTCGAGCCCTTCGACGTACTCCCAGCCGCTCTGGCAGCTCGAGCCGATCTGCGCGCTCGGATAGCTCCGCATCTGGAAGACGCCGTCGCGGGCCGCGGCGCATTCGATGCCCGCGCCGCACTCGATCAGCTCCTGTTCGACCTCTGTTCCCTCGGAGGTGAGCAGGAGCTTGTGCTCACGCTGCGCGCGCACCATCGCCTGGCGCACGAGAATCTCCCGGCCGGCCATGGCTTCGTCCGCTTCGAGACACTGCGCCACCTTTTCCGCGAGGGGTACCTCGAACGGATCTCGTTCGACCGGCGTGCGGTGTGTACCGCTTACGGGAGTTATCGGAGCGAGTTGGCGCGAGTGCTTGCCGGGAGCAGCTCGCGCGAACGTGCACGCACGGAGGGCTGCGTCGCGTGCGCCGTCTGCGCAAAGCCGGCGGTCGGCCGCGAATCCCCAGGCGCCGTTGACCAGCACGCGCACGCCGATCCCTTCGCTCTCGGAATCGGAGAGTCGCTCCACGTGCCCGTTCTTCGTCGCCACGAACTGGTTCCTCTTCAGCACGACGCGTGCATCGGCGTACTGGGCTCCAGCCGCGGTCGCCGCATCGACCGCAGCAGCACACACGTCATGCACCCGCGGCACTCTAATCAGGGCGCGGGAACTACCCCGGCGAACCCACGGCTACAATGCGCCGGCCTTCAAGCGCTGGTGGCGGAATTGGTAGACGCGCTAGGTTGAGGGCCTAGTGGCCTTAAAAGGCCGTGGAGGTTCAAGTCCTCTCCAGCGCACTCGACGACGGCCCCGACCCGGGGAAGTCGTCTTTCCGGGACACGCCCGCAGTCCCGATGCCTCCGCCCGACACGTCTTAGGGTCTGGCCCCTAGACAGTGGCCGAAAAGGGCGGGTGTGGATTCCTTGACGGCGTCCGAAGGAGTCTCTACTCTGGTCACGAACACACGTTCGATCGACCAACCAACCCTTTGGAGGCGGAGATGCTGACGGGACGACAGCAGGAGATCTGGGACTTCCTCGTCGACTACGTCGACACACACGGCTACCCGCCGACCGTGCGGGAGATCGGCGAAGCGGTTGGGCTGGCGTCGCCTTCGACGGTGCACGCCCACCTCGCGAACCTCGAGCGGGCCGGATTGCTCAAGCGTGATCCGACCAAGCCCCGGGCCCTCGAACTCGTCGGCCGCGAGCGCCACGAGGCTCCTGCGGGAACGCTCGAGAAGCTGCCGCTCGTCGGACAAATCGCCGCCGGCGGCCCGCTCCTGGCCGAACAGAACGTCGAGGACCATCTCGCGGTGCCCGAGACGCTGAAGGGGGACTTCCTCCTGCGGGTCAAGGGCGAATCCATGATCAACGCCGGCATCCTCGACGGCGACCTCGTGGTCGTGCAGCGGGCGCAGGAAGCCCGGAACGGCGAGATCGTCGTGGCGCTTGCCGGCGACGACGAGTCGGCAGACGAAGCAACGGTCAAGCGATTCTTCCGTGAGAACGGCCGCGTGCGGCTTCAGCCCGAGAACGATGCGCTCGAGCCGATCTATGCGAAGCACGTCCAGATCCTCGGCCGCGTCACGGGGGTGTTCCGCTCGTTGTGAGCTCCGTTGCACCTCTCCACCGGACTCTCGAGCAGGAGCTGCAGGCTCTCCTCCGTGGCGCCAGCTTGGAGTGCCTCGTCTGTGGCGAGTTCGTGCTGCACGCGGGCGGGATGGTCACCTGCCCGCAGTGCAATTCGAGCCTGCGCGCGGAGCTCGGAGCGGAAGAGGCGCCGCTACAATTCGACACGCAGGCCGGGTGACCGCGGGCTTTACGGCTCGAGGAAAGTCCGGACACCGCAGGGCAGGACGCTGGGGCGACCCAGGCGGCGAAAGCCGACGGAAAGTGGCACAGAAAGGAGACCGCCTGCAGCGATTCTCCGGAGACGCTGAAGGTAAGGGTGAAAAGGTGGGGTAAGGGCCCACCAGCGTCGTGGCGACACGGCGGCTAGCCAAACCCCGTCCGGTGCAAGGCAAACAGGTCCCGCCAGCAGGCGGCCCGCCGAGGGACCGGGTTGCTGCACAGAGGGATGGTCACCAAAAACAGAATCCGGCTTACAGGCCTGCTACGGAAAAGCCCCGCTTAGGTGGGGCTTTTCTATTTTCGACCACGGAGTCGAGGTGTGCCTGCGAAGGCGCATTGTTTAGGCTCGACTACCTCCGGCTTACAGGCCTCCTACGGCTTCTCCATTTCCACTTCTGTGCGTGCTGCTGATCGCAGGCGGTGCGGCCGCCGCGCCACCGCGCGTCAACGCACCGATCCCGACGCACCCTGAGTCCCTTGCCCACACCCTTGTTCAGACAACGGCGGATCTCGAACAGGCGATCGGCGACTGGAGCCCGAAAAGCACCGCCGCGCCGCAGCTTGTGGTCTTGCAGGCTCTTTACCAGCAGCGCATCTACAGGTTGCTCACCCGCGACTCGCGTCTCGCGACGCGCACCTTCGCGCTAGTGCCGAAGGATCTGGCGAAGGTCGGCCGAGACCTCCTCGCCGCCCAGCGCGAGCTCTATCGGCTGACTCCTCCGATCGGCGTTCAGGCGATCAGGGTCGCCCGTGCGCGCCCGGCAACAGAGCTCCTCAGCTACTACCGCGAGGCACAGCACAGGTTCAAGATCCCGTGGAACGTGCTCGCAGCCGTGAACTTCGTCGAGACGAAGTTCGGCAAGCTGCGCAGCGCGAGCGCGGCCGGCGCGCAGGGCCCGATGCAGTTCATGCCCGCGACGTGGCGCCGGTACGGACTCGGAGGCGATGTCCAGGACGCGCACGACGCGATCCTCGGCGCAGCCAATTACCTCCGCGCTTCAGGCGCACCGCTCGATCTGCGAAACGCACTGCACCACTACAACCCGTCAATCGCGTACGTCGACGCCATCGTTCGGTATGCGCGACGCATCGGCGCCGATCGAACGATGTTCTACGCGCTGTACAACTGGCAGGTCTTCGTCAAGACACCGCGCGGCGATCGTCGCGTCACGGGGCCGGGTCTTCCATGAGAGAAAGATCTCAAAAGTGTCGGCTCCAGATCCGGAGCTCGCCGACCTGCTCGAAGCCCAGCCGCCGGTACACGCCTTCCCCCTCGGGGCTCGGAGCGAGGATCGACGGGAGCCCGCTGTCGACCAGCATGGCGGCACGTGTGAGCGCGGTGCCGTACCCGCGACGCCTCACCGACGCGATCGTCGTGACGCCGAAGATGCCGACGGCCTCGTCGGTGCGATAGCTCATCGCCGCGCCGACAGGCTTGCCCTCGACCCGCCCGAGCCAAAGCACCATGCGCGGCTCGGCGAGGATCGCCGGCGGATGAATCGCGCCGGGCTCGATCGTTGTCGCTTCGTTCTCGAACCCGCGTACGCTGACGGCCTCGAACTCTTGCACCCCTTCCGCCGTGGCGACCTGGACGATCTCGAGCTCGACCGGCGTCTCGGCAACCGCGGGCGGCCCCGCGCAGAGGAACCACGGCTCGCGTCGCCAGTCGCGAAAGCCGGACTGCTCGAGATCGAGCGTCTGCCACGAGTCGCAGACCGCCCCGGCCGAGTCGGCGACGGCCTCCGCGGGCGTATCCGGCCGAAGCGTGATGGCGCTGAAATAGATGTGAGGCGGTCGGTCGAGTGCGCGCCACGCGCCGGCGTCGACCGCAGAACGCAGGCCGAGCGACGTGAGCCACGCGGTGTGCCAGCCCGCCACCGCATCGGCGCAGAGTGCAACCGGATCCCTCACGCGCGGAAGCGTACGGATCAGGTGCGCAGTACGACTTCGAGTGCGGTGCCGAGGCCGGGTTTCGACGTGAGCGTGAATCCGCCCTCGATCGTCTTCGTGCGCGCGCGAATGTTCTTCAGGCCTTGCCCTGCGGCCGGCGATTCGCCGTCGAAGCCTTCGCCGTTGTCACGGATGAGCACGAAGCGCTCGTAGTTGCGCATGCCGATGACAACCTCCGCCCGTGTGGCGTTCGCATGCTTGCGCACGTTGGCCAGGCCTTCTTGCACGATGCGGAAGACCTCGATCTGCTCGTCCGGCGCCAATCTGACGTCGAGGTCGATCTCGAGATCGACTTCGAGCTGTCCATCGGCGGTCAGGAACTCGATGTACCGGCGCAGCGCAGCGTCGAAGGGCGCGGTTCCCGCAGCGGTGGACAGTGCAAGGATGGCGAAGCGGGCCTCCTGCTGCGCTGCGTTCGCAGCCTCCCGGAGCTTTGCAATGGTCTCCGCCTGTGGTGCTCCGTTCTGCAACATCGAGGCATGCGTCGAGACGGCGAAGAGGTACTGCGCGAGCCCGTCGTGGATCTCGCGTGCAACCCGCGCACGTTCTTCGGCAACTGCCCGTCCGAACTCTGCATAGCTGATCGCGCGCCACGCGCCGGCAAGCAGTAGTCCGTACGCGAGCAGCCGCAGCGCGTCGCCGCGCGAGACGGAGCCCGCCGCAAGGACAGGTGTGAACACGTAATGAAGCGACGCGAACAGCATCAGCGTCGAGCCGAGTGCGAGCCAGCGGTCGAGGTCCTCGCGACGCTCGTAGAAGCGTTTCCCGAAACCGACGACCGCCAGAAGATTCAGGAGTGCCTGAGCGGCCAGCGTGCCCGTCAACAGGCCCGGAGCCTCGGAGCGCGGATCGATCGCGGGGAGGACGCCGCTCGAGGAGCGCAGTGCGAGCCAGCCGAGGACGAGCACGACACACGCAGCGACCGCGGTGTTCGCAAGCGCTCGCGGTCCCGACCGTCCGGGCACGAAGGGCGCTGCAGCGATGAGTGTCCAGGCGAACAGCCGACCCGCGACGCCCGCCCATGCCTCCGCTCGGTGGACAGGCTGTCCGTCGAGGACGGGCGCAATCGCGAACGCGACGATGGAAACGGACGCGACCAGGAAGCCCGTGCAGAGGAAGAGATCGAGGCGTCGGCCCTCGACCGCGAACCTGATTCCGGCGAGGAGGGCGATGATCCCACCGGCAAACGCCATGACCGTCTGGAGCACGAGGCCGAGTTGCGGAAGCGAGAACTTCGTCTGGAGCTGATGGTTCGTGACGAAGAGTGCAAGCGAGGAGCCGAGCAGGCCGAACAGGAGGATCTCCCCCCACAGCCAGGCCTGGAAGTCGTCTCTGCTGTCTTGTCGCATCTTCAGTCTTGTCGGCAGATCGAAGTCCGCCGATAAGCCTTGAAAGCCTCATGGCTGAACGAATCCTCCTCGTCGACGACCATCCACTGACCCGCTCGGCCCTGGCCGGGTTATTGATGCAGCACGGCTTCGACGTGGTGGGGGAAGCCTCCGACGGCGAGGAGGCGATCGCGATGGCTGCTCGGCTCGAGCCCGACCTGATCCTGCTCGACCTCTCCATGCCTGGCCTCGACGGCCTGAGCGCCCTGCCGCGCTTGCGCGAAGCCGCCCCGAAATGCGAGGTCGTCGTCCTGACCGCCTCCGGAACGGAGGAGAACCTTCTCGGTGCGATCCGCGGCGGTGCGGCGGGCTATCTCCTGAAGAGCGAACCACCCGAACGAATCGTCGATTTTCTGCGCGGCGTGGCACGAGGAGAAGCCGCGCTCTCGGGAGCAGTGGCGCGCCGGCTGCTCGAGCAGGTGCGTGAGGGCGGCGGGCGGAGCTCAGGTGTGCCCGACTCGATCGCAGCCACGCTCTCGGCGCGGGAGCTCGAGGTGCTTCTGCTCCTCGACGACCACCTTGCCACCGACGAGATCGCGAAGCGGCTCTTCATCTCCGAGCACACCGTTCGCTCACACGTGAAGAGTCTCTTGCGAAAGCTCGGCGTCTCCTCGCGACGGGAAGCCCTGGAGGCTCTTTCCACCGCCCGACGCTGAGGCACTCACCCATTTTGGGTGAGTGCCTTCCCCCAGGCGAGGCCATTACCCAACCGGGCGCGATGCCGATACTTGCTAACTCTGATGCATCGCTCCCGGGACGGAGCGGAACGCGGAGTACGAACGACCTGTGGCGAATGACTTCAACGGCCGGCTCTCAGCCGGCCGTTGCATTTTCCGAGAACCCTTCTAGAGCGGCTGACACGAGCCGCGGCAGCGTCGCGACGTTGTAGCCGCCCTCGAGCACGGCGGCTACGCGCGGGGCAAGCGCCGCGCAGCGCCTGCTGAGCTCGCGAACGCCTTCATCGGTGACGCGCATCTGCCTATAAGGGTCCTCTTCGTGAGCATCGAAGCCGGCCGATACCAGGAGCAGGTCGGGGCCGAAACGCTCGACCGCCGGAATCACGACCGAGTCGAACGCCAGGAGGTACTCCTCATCACCGGATTCGGTGCTCAACGGAACGTTGACGGTCGTGTCGCTCTGCTCGGTCGGACCGCCCGTGCCGGGATAGAACGGCCACGCGTGGAGCGAGACGAACAAGACCGTGTCGTCCTCCCAAAAGATCTCCTGGGTGCCGTTGCCGTGGTGGAGGTCGTAGTCGACGATCGCCACACGTTCCATCCCATGCTCGGCTTGCATGTGCCTCGCCGCGACGGCAACGTTGTTGACGAGACAGAAGCCCATCGCGGTCCGCGGCCTTGCGTGATGGCCTGGCGGCCGCACGAGCGCGAAACCCGAAGTCTCCGCCGCCTCGATTGCCGTCCCTGCAGCGAGCAGTGCCGCGGTCCAGCTCGTCTCCGACGCAACCGTGTCGGCGTCGAACCAGTGGGGCCCACTCAGCGTCGCCAGCACATCCAGGTACTCGGGCGCGTGTACACGTTCGAGCGCGCTGCGCTCGGCAGCCCGCCCCTGGCGCGCATCTGGGAACGCCCGGAGGAGGACCTCGAGGCGCTCGGGCGACTCCGGGTGACCAACGGTCGGGTGCAGTCGCGCGAGAGCTGGGTGAGTCAGGACGTCGATCGGCGGAGCCAGTCGTCCATCGCGCGATCCTACGCGGCCTGCGCGGCGATTCTGTCGGCCTGGGCGTTCATCCCCAGTTGCCGTACGAAGGAGGACGCCTCCGCCCAGTTAGGGGTCTGATCTGCGAGGGGAGGTAGGGGGGCGGAGGCGTCTAGCGTCGCCATTCGACGGTAGATCCTGAGTTCCTCCGCCTGCGCCTCGAAGCGGCCCTCCTCGAGCATCGCTTCGAGACTCCCGTACTGCGCCAGGAGGCTCGCCGCGGTCTTCGGCCCCACACCGCGCGCGCCCGGAAGCTTGTCCGACGGGTCGCCGCGCAAGGCGATGAAGTCCGGCACCTGCGCGGGTTCGACGCCGTAGCGCTCCCGCACCTCCGCCGGCCCGACCCGGGCGAGCTCGCTCACGCCCCGGGTCGGCTGGAGAATCGTCGTCCGCTCGCTCGCGAGCTGGAACGAGTCGCGGTCGGAGGTGACCACGATCGCCGTTCCGCCCCGCCTCTCCTCCTGGTCGACTGCCGCTGCGAGAAAGTCGTCGGCCTCGTAACCCTTGCCCTTCGCAGCCACGAAGCCGAACGATCGGACGAGCTCCGGCAGGAGCTCGAGCTGCTCGAGGAGTTCGTCGTCGAACTCCCGCCCGCCCTGGTATCCCGCGAAGAGCTCGTGTCTGTACGTCGGCACGAAGAGCGTGTCCCAACCGACGATGACCGCGCGCGGCGCCTCGGCCTGCCAGAGCCGCATGAGGAAGTTCGAGAACCCGACCAGCGCATTGCTCGGTTTGCCCTCGGCGCGCCGCATCGACTTCGGCAGCGCGTGGTACGCGCGGTGTGCGAGCGAGTCGCCGTCGATCACCAGCAGCGGCTTTTTCACAAGGCGGCGCCCAGACGATCGATCTCCGCCATCAGCCGGTCGGTTGCCTCGCGCGCCGCGAGCGAAGGATCCTCGTTCTTCAGATCGTCGAGCGGGACTGGCTTGCCGTAGCGCACGCGAAGCGGGCCGAGCCGGGAGAGTCGGTCGGTTCCGGCGATCGCCGCCGGCACGAGGGGCACGCCGGCCTCGAGAGCGATTCGAGCTGCGCCGGTGTGTGGCACGGGCTGGTACTTCTTGACGAGCCCCTTCCGCTGCCGCGTGCCGTGGGGGAACATCGCCACCACGTTTCCCTCGCGGGCGAGGTCGACCGCGGTCTTGATCGCCTCGAGGTCATGCTCGCCGCGCCGTACCGGGAAGCCCCCGCCCGCGTTGATCACGTGGTTCAGGGGCCACCAGTAGAGCTCCGATTTCGCCATGAAGCGGAGAAAGTGCTTGGGCCAGAGTGGGACCCCGAGGGGCCAGGGATCCAGGTTCGAGATGTGGTTGGCGGCGAGGACGTAGCCGCCCTCGTCGGGGAGATTCTCCTCCCCCTCGGCACGTAATCGGTACAGCAACCGCAGCACCGGCCACGAAAGCCCAGCTACTAGGGAGTAGAAGGGACTCGGCCGCACGCGGCCAAGTATCCCGGCCCGGCGCCCATTCGGAGGGGCGCTATGGTGTTTTGGATGCCGAAGACCCTTGTCATTGCAGAGAAGCCATCTGTCGGCCGCGATCTCGCGGGCGCGCTGGAAGGACCCTTCCAGCGCCGGAAGCTCGACGACATCAAGCCGAAACGGGGCAAGAAAAAGGTCGAAGAGACCAACGAAGAGGTCGTCGAGGCCGCCAAGTCGACGACCAAGACCCGGACCACGCGCGACGAGGCGGTCTTCCTCGAATCCGACGACTACGTGATCACGTGGGCCGTCGGCCATCTCGTCCAACTCGCTGAGCCCGAGGAGTACGACGAGAAGTGGAAGAAGTGGAAGATGGCCGACCTGCCGATCGTCCCCCCGAACGGGTTCAAGCTCGTCCCCCGCGACGCGAAGTCGAAGAAGCAGCTGAAGCTGATCGAGACGCTGCTGAAGCGCGAGGACATCGACAAGATCATCAACGCCTGTGACGCCGGACGCGAAGGCGAGCTCATCTTCGCCTACGTCTACGAATCGGTGTTTGGGCAGTCTGCGACGAGCAACAAGGCGCCCAAGCCCGTGGAGCGCCTCTGGATCTCGTCGATGACGAAGCAGGCGATCCGTGAAGGGTTCGAGAAGCTGCGCCCCGGCACTCAGATGCAGTCTCTGGAGGACGCCGCGCGCTCCCGCTCCGAGGCCGACTGGCTCGTGGGCATGAACGCGACGCGGGCCGCGACGATTCGCGGACGTGCCTGGGTCGGCGGCGTGGTCTCACTCGGCCGTGTGCAGACTCCGACACTCGGGCTGATCGTCAAGCGCGAGCGCGAGATCCAGGCGTTCGTCCCCGAGCCGTACCGCCTCATCCACGGGACGTTCCAGCCGCCCTACCAGGGACTCTGGTTCGAGGGCGACGAGACGCGCATCTTCGGCGACCTCACGCGTGCGGACGCGATCGTCGCCAAGGTCTCCGGCCAGGACGGGACGGTCGAGAAGGTCGAGCGCAAGGAACAGTCCGAGCGCGCGCCGCTCCTGTACGACCTGACCTCGCTCCAGCGCGACGCGAACCGGCGCTACGGCTTCTCCGCGCGGCGCACGCTGCAGGCCGCACAGTCCCTCTACGAAAGCAAGAAGGCGATCACGTATCCGCGTACGTCTTCGCGCTTCCTCTCCGGCGACATGGTCGCGCAGCTGAAGCCGACCGCCGCCACGCTGCAGCCGATCGAGGACTACAGCAAGGCCGCCGAGTACGTGCTCGCCCTCGACCAGCTGCCGCTCGGCCGCGTCGTCAACGACGCGAAGGTCAGCGACCACCACGCGGTCATTCCGACCGACATCGAGAAAGAGCTCGAGGCGTTCACGCCCGACGAGCGCCGTGTGTTCGACCTCGTTGCGAAGCGCTTCCTCGCGGTGTTCCACCCGCCGGCGCGATATGCCCGCACGACAGTCCTCACGCTCGTAGAGGAAGAGCGGTTCCGCACGCGCGGCAAGATCACGCTCGAGGCGGGGTGGCGCGGTGTCTACGGGCTCGAGCCCGACCAGGAGCGGCAGTCGGAGGACGAGGCCGAAGGCGGCGAGATCCCGGTGCTGCAGGAAGGCCAGACGGTGCGCTGCATTGCGGCCGAGATCGAAGACAAGATGACGAGGCCGCCGCCGCGCTACACCGAAGCGACCCTGCTCTCCGCGATGGAGACCGCGGGCAAGCTCATCGACGACGAGGAGCTCCGCGAGGCGATGAAGGAGTCCGGGCTGGGCACACCCGCCACGCGCGCCGAGACGATCGAGACGCTGATCCGGCGCGAGTACATCGAGCGGGTCGGCAAGGACCTCCAGGCGACGCCCAAGGGTATTCAGGTGATCACGATGCTGGAGGACCACAAGCTGACGTCGCCTGAGCTCACGGGTGACTGGGAACACAAGCTCTCGGACATCGAGCACGGCCGCGGCGACCGCAAGAAGTTCATGAAGGGGATCGCCGATTTTGCGAAGGAGACCGTGGAGCAGATCGCCGCTCTCGACAAGGAAAAGCTTCGCCCGGAGCGGGTCGAGCTCGGGCCGTGCCCGCGCTGCGGCGCCGTGACGGGCGAGATCATCAAGGAGAACTCCAAGGCTTACGGCTGCACGAGCTGGAAGAGCCGGGAGGAGGTCGGCTGTGGTTTTGTGATTTGGAAGAGGGTCGCCAGCCGCACGCTCACACCGGAGATCGCCAGGCAGCTGATCGAGGAACGTCGGACCCGGGAAGTACTCTCAGGTTTCCGGTCACGAAATGGCAAACCTTTTCGTGCGCGGCTCGTCTTGAACGACGAGGACAAGATCGAGTTCGAGTTTCCCGTGCGCGCGCAATCCAAAGAGCCTGCGGCGACGGAATAACGAAGTGCCCGGTCACGTTGCAGGATGGAGATCCTTCTGGGACGGTTCAGCCTGGAAAGGAAAGGGAATTCGGCCTACAGTGCGAAGGTTGCCGCCGTATCACAAAGTAGGACTCGAAAGGGACACTTGACACAAAATCAGCTGCACGAACTGCTTGATTCCGACCAGGCCAAGGCGCTCGTCGAGGGTGCCGAGGAGCGTGGGCACCTCGAGGCCGCCGAGCTCGAGGCGTTCGCCCTCGAGCACGACCTCAACGAGGCCGAGGTCGAAGAGTTGACCCGAGAGCTCGAGCGCATCGGGCTCGACGTTCGCGCGCCCGAAGCCGAGGCCAAGGAGGCCGAGAAGGAAGAGAAGCCCGCCAAGCCGGAGCCGCATGTCCTCTCTGGCTCCGCCGACAGCCTTCAGCTCTTCCTGGCCGACGTCGGCCGCCACAAGCTGCTCACCGCTGCGGAGGAGGTCACCCTCGCCAAGGCGATCGAGCGGGGCGACCCGACCGCCAAGCGGCGCATGATCGAGTCGAACCTGCGCCTGGTCGTTTCGATCGCCAAGGGCTATCGGGGCCTCGGCGTCCCCTTCCTGGACCTGATCCAGGAGGGCACGCTGGGGCTGAACCGCGCCGTCGAGAAGTTCGACTGGCGGCGTGGCTACAAGTTCTCCACGTACGCGACCTGGTGGATCCGCCAGTCGGTGCAGCGTGCCGTGGCGAATCACGCGCGAACGATCCGCGTGCCGGTTCACGTCGTCGAGCGCCAGCAGAAGCTGTCGCGAGCGGCCCGCCGGCTCGAGGTGGAGCTGGGCCGCGAGGCGACGAAGGACGAGCTCGCCGAGGCGACCGGACTTCCGATTCAGCACGTCGACGAAGCGCTCGGCGCCGCTCAGGCCTCGGTTTCGCTCAACCAGACCGTGGGAGCGGACGACGAGGGCGAGCTCGGAGACCTGTTCGCCGACCGGGAGGCCGCGGATCCGTTCGACGAGGCCGAGGAGTCGCTCCGGCGCCAGGGTGTTCGTCGGGCTCTCGACGCCCTGCCCGAGCGCGAACGCCGCATCCTGGAGCTTCGCTTCGGGTTCGAGGGCGAGCCCTGGACGCTCGAGGCGATCGGACACGAGCTCGACCTGACGCGCGAGCGCGTGAGGCAGCTCGAGGGCCAGGCGCTCGCCCGGCTCTCGGCGCTACGAGATCTGATCTCTCTCGCCGCCTAGCGGCGGCGTGTATCGATCGGACCTGAGGGCGGCGCAAGGGCCGCCCTCAATCGTTTTCGAAGCAAATTCGTCTCACCTTGAGAAGGCTTAACCTTCTGTTCATACTTGTGCGTCCGCCTCGAGGGCGGGACGACGAAAGGAGTTCTCTTGAGGGGGAAGTTGAGAAGGCTGGCCCTGCCACTCGCCGCGGTTTGCGTGCTGATCGCCGCAAGCACGGCAGGCGGAGCCTCGAAGGCAACAACGCTCGTCTTTGCGGGCGCGGCGGATCCCACGTACCTGGATCCGGCGCTGGTCTCGGACGGTGAGTCGTTTCGCGTGACCGAGCAGATCTTCGAAAGTCTCGTCAAGCTGAAGCCGGGCACCACCCTGATCCAGCCGGCGCTGGCGAAGAGCTGGACTTCGAAGAACGCAAAGGACTGGACATTCTCGCTACGTCACGGCGTGAAGTTCCAGGACGGCACGCCGTTCAATGCGGCGGCCGTTTGTTACAACTACAACCGGCAGTACAACTTCACAGGAGCGTTCCAGGACGCGTCCGCCACCTACTACTGGCAGACGGTGTTCGGGGGCTTCAAGCACAACGGGAGCGCGGACCTGTCGCCGAGCCTCTACGTCGGCTGCACGGCGCACGGGAAGTACTCCGTGACCATCCATCTGCGCACGCCGTCAGGTCCGTTCCTGCCGGGTCAGGTGATCTCGTCGTTCGCAATCCAGAGCCCGACCGCGCTGAAGAAGTACGGCGCCAACAGCGGCGAGCTTCGCAACGGCACCTTCTACCCGACCGGGTCTTATGCGTTCAGTCATCCGACCGGCACCGGGCCGTTCAAGTTCGTGTCGTGGACGGTGGGCGAGAAGATCGTGCTCGCCGCGAACCCGAGCTACTGGGGCCCCAAGCCGAAGATCAAGACGCTTATCATCCGGCCGATCTCCAACAACTCCGCACGGCTGCAGGCCCTGCAGACCGGCGAGGTGCAAGGGTATGACCTCGTCGCGCCGGAGCACATCGGCACGATCCAGTCGAACTCGAAGCTCAAGGTCCTGAACAGGCCGGCGTTCAACGTCGCCTACGTGACGATCCATCAGGGCACCGGCTCGCCGATGAACGACATCAAGGTTCGCCAGGCGGTCGCCTACGGACTCGATCGCGCGTCCGTCGTCAACTCGTTCTACTCCGGCCGAGGTCAGGTCGCGAAGGAGTTCGAGCCGCCGCAACTCTTCGGCTGGACGAACAAGGTGCAGCAGTACCCGTACAACCCGGCGAAGGCAAAGGATCTGCTCAACTCATCGAGCTGCCACGTGCCGTGCAAGGTCGACTTCTGGTATCCGACGGGCGTCTCGCGTCCGTACATGCCAGATCCGAAGCGGAACTTCGAGGCGTTCGCAGCGAGCCTCGAGAATTCCGGCTTCAGCGTCACGGCGCACAGCGCACCGTGGCGGCCCGACTACGTCAAGCACGTCAATGACGGCACCGCCGGCGACCTGAACCTGATCGGCTGGACGGGAGACTTCGGTGACCCGGACAACTTCCTGGGCACCTTCTTCCGGACCTACAACCCGGCGTTCGCAAAGGATCTGCTCAACTCATCGAGCTGCCACGTGCCGTGCAAGGTCGACTTCTGGTATCCGACGGGCGTCTCGCGTCCGTACATGCCAGATCCGAAGCGGAACTTCGAGGCGTTCGCAGCGAGCCTCGAGAATTCCGGCTTCAGCGTCACGGCGCACAGCGCACCGTGGCGGCCCGACTACGTCAAGCACGTCAATGACGGCACCGCCGGCGACCTGAACCTGATCGGCTGGACGGGAGACTTCGGTGACCCGGACAACTTCCTGGGCACCTTCTTCCGGACCTACAACCCGGCGTTCGGGTTCCGCAACGCCGCGATCTTCAACATCCTCGCGAAGGCCCAGAGGGAGAAGAACCTCGCGAAACGCATTACGCTCTACAAGCAGGCGAACATCCTGATCATGAAGTACCTGCCTGCCGTGCCGTACGCGCATTCGCGTCCCGCGCTTGGATTCGAGAAGACGGTCAAGGGCTACGTCCCGAGCCCGGTTGGAACGGATCCATTCGAAGGCGTTTCCATCGGAGGACAGTAGGAACTGAGCACAACGCCGGCGGACGACTGAGTTGCTTCGGTACATCGTCCGCCGGCTGCTCCTCCTGATCCCGATTCTGATCGGGGTCTCGCTGCTGATCTTCTTCTGGATCCGGGCGTTGCCGGGGAGCCCCGCCGAGTCGCTGCTCGGGGAAAGGGCGACGCCGGCACTCGTCCAGGCGTACCGGAAGAAGTACGGGCTCGACAAGCCGATCGTGGAGCAGTACTTCACGTACCTGAAGACGACGGCCATCGACCGCGACCTCGGCGTCAGCGTCGCCTCGCACCGGAAGGTCTGGACGGAGATCCGCCAGAAGTTCCCGGCGACGATCGAGCTCGCAGCGGCCGCGATGATCTTCGCCGTCGCCTTCGGCCTCCCACTCGGT
>VAXG01000124.1 GCA_005883355.1 Actinomycetota bacterium
GAGATCGGCGACCAGCGTCGACCAGCCCGCGGTGGCGTTGATCACCGTCCCTGCCTCGACGTCGCCTCGGGTCGTCCGTACTCCGGTGACGCGACCGTTCGACCGCTCGATGGCCGTAACCTTGGTGTACGGGTGGATCTCGACCCCGCGTCGGTCGGCCGCGCGAGCGAGCCCCCACACCACCGCGTCGTGGCGGATGATCCCGCCGGGCGGGTGGTAGAGCGCACCCATGACCGGCCAGGTGACGTCGCGCGAGAGGTTGAGCTCCGGACAAAGCCGCCCGACCTCCTCCGCATCGACGAGCCGGCTGTCGATGCCAAGCAACTGATTCACCTCGGCCCGCTCGGCCATCGTGATCATGGCGCGGTCGGAATGCGCGAGGGTCAAGTGCCCCTGTTGTGAGAACAGGAGGTTGAAGTCCAGTTCTGCACCGAGCCCTTCGTAGAGCTCGACGCTGCGGCGGTAGAACTCGGCGCCCTCGGGAGTGCGGTAGTTCGCGCGGATGATCGTCGTGTTGCGCCCGGCCGCCCCGGAGCCGATGTAGCTCTGCTCGAGAACGGCGACGTCGGTGATCCCGTGGTTCTTTGCGAGATAGTAGGCGGTCGCGAGCCCGTGCGACCCGGCGCCGATGATCACGACGTCGTAGCTCTCCTTCAGCTCACGCCGGGGGCGCCACATGCGCTCCATGCGGAAGACGTCTCTCATTCGATCCCCTCGAGCACGTCGAGCACGACCTCGCCGACGTAGTGCGCGAACTCCTGCGGGAAGAAGATGCGGAAGCGCGAACCGTCGCGCAGCACGAGCGCCGGCACCTCGGCGACCTTCCCGGCCGCCGGCAGGCCTTCGAGGTCGAGGTCGGTGAGTCGCCGCATCGCCTGCTCGCCCTCGAGCTCGAGGCCGGCGAGAGCGCCGGTCATGTCGATCACGAGGCCCGGAAGCCGGGCCCGGAGCTCGGCGCATTGCTCGTACGGACACAGGACGAGCGCGCGTCGCGGCGTGATCCGCACGACCTCGGCCTCGACGTCGATCGCGTCGACGTCACCGCGAACCTCGATCTTGCCGAGCTGCGAGAGGTCGAGCACCGACGTCGTCCCGGCGAGCACGCGGGCGAGCGGCGACGCGAACCGAGGAGCGAAGAGATCCTCGCTGCGCGCCCGGTCCGGCGAAAGGAAGTGAAGCTCGCTCAAGACCGGAGCCGCTCGCCTTCGGGGTCGAAGAAGGGCTTGAGCCGAACGCACGCTCTTGCGAAGCCGCCGTTGACCTTGATGTCGATCTCCGCCCCTTCGTGCGCGAGCTCGGGACGCACCCACGCCATCCCGATCGCGCGTCCAAGCTGCGGGCTCAGGCGTGAGCTGGTGACGCGCCCGGCAGGCCGGCCGCCAAGGACGATCTGCCCGCCCTCGGCCGGCACGACGCCGTCCGTCATCTCGAAGCCGACGAGTTGTTCGCGGAAGCCGCGCTCCTGCACATGCTCGAGTGCCCACTTGCCGACGAAGTCCTCCTTGTCGAGCTTCGCGATCCAGGGCATACCGGCCTCGAGCACGTTCGACTCGGAATCGGTGTCCTGCCCGACGAGGATGTGCATCTTCTCGAGCCGCAGAATTCGCTGCGGCTCGAGACCGAACGGGCGGATCCCGAGGTCCGCGCCGTACTCGAGCAAGGCGTCCCACAGGTATTCGCCGTACGGGCTCGCGAAATGCAGCTCGTAGCCGAGCTCGCCGACGAAGCCGATGCGCAGAATCAGGCACGGCACGCCAGCGACATACGTCTCCTTCGCATCGAGGTACGAGATCCCCTCGTTCGACGTGTCGATCTGCGCGAGCCGGCCGAGCAACTCCCTCGAACGCGGGCCCGCGACGTTTACGGCCGCGAGTGCGCCGGTGAGGTTGACCGTCTCGACGTCGAGCCCCCAAACCGCGTTCCACCACTCGAACCACTCGATCACCGTGTCGGCGCCCGTCGAGGTGGTGGTGACGTAGTACTGGTCCTCGCCGAGACGCGCGATCGTGCCGTCGTCCATGATGCGGCCCGCATCCGTCCCGAGCACGCCGTAGCGGATGCGTCCCACCTTCATGTCGCCGAAGCGGTTGGGATAGAGCAGCTCGAGAAAGCGTGCGGCATCTGGGCCCTGGACGAGCAGCTTGCCGAGAGTCGACACGTCGATGACGCCGACGCCCCGGTGGACGTTCAGCGCCTCGTTCGCCGCGTGCTCGTACGAATGCGCGCGGCGCCAGAAGCCGGTCCACATCATCGTCGCGCCGGCCTCCTCGTGCCGATGATGGATGGACGTCCGCTTGGTCGGCTCGTGGCCGCGGCCTGCAAGCAGCCCGAGCGAGACCGGCGCCCAGGGTGGACGCGCCGTCGTCGTCCCGATCGCCTTCTCGTCCGTTTCGTTCTCCCGAGCAAAGAGCCGGATCGACGGGACGTGGCAGAGCCGCCCCTGGCAGGGGCCCATCGTCACGGTCGTGTAGCGCTTGCCGAGCTCGATCGAGTCGAAGCCTTCGGCGATCGCACGCTTCACGTCCTTTTCGGTGACGTCCTCGCAGACGCAGACGAAGCAACGGCCCGCGCCCTCGGCACCCTCGAACGTGGCCGCAGGCACAGCCGCCGGCTCTTGCTCGCCGGCAGCAGAGCCGACGGCTTCGACGTTCGAGGGAAGGTCGGAGGGCACGAAGATCCCGCGCTCCGCGTCGTACTCGACGCGCGCCCCGGCCTGAGCGAGGAGCGAGTACGCCGGCTGGCGACCGCCCGACATCACGAGCAGGTCGCACTCGATCTCGCGACCGTCGACGACGACGCTTCTCAACCGGCCGCGGCTGCCGCGCGCGGCGAGCTGGCGTGGCGGCGCCGACCGGAGATCGATGCGCTCGACGACGCTCGTCCCGGCTCGTTCGAGCTTGTCCGCGACGGCGAGCCCGCGCTCGTCTGCAGACACGATCACTGCCCGTTCGCCCGGTTTGATCGACCACTCGTCGACGAGCCTGCGTACGGCCCCGGGCAGGTGGACACCGACGAGATCGTTGCCGGGGAACAGCAGCGGCTGCTCGAGCGCGCCGGTTGCGACCACGATCCGCTCCGCGCGAAAGCGGTAGAGCACATTGCCGGCGTCGACGGGGACGAGACCGCCCTCGTAGATCCCGATCGCCCTCGCCGGAGCAAGCACCTCGAACGCGCCGTCGGCGGGAGCGCCGCGCTCGTCGACGAGCACCACCTGCCGCCCCGCGGCCGCGGCGGAGCGTGCCGCCTCGCGCCCCGAACGGCCACCCCCGATCACGAGCACCTCCGTGCGGCGATGTTCGGTGTCGAATCGGCGCGTGCGGCCCGCGTGCTTGTCCAGCCGGCCCAGGCCGGCGACATTTCGGAGGAACCTCTCGTACAGCGGCCACAGGCTCCGCGGGCGGATCATCGTGCGGTAGTAGAAGCCGACCGGGGTGAACGGGCCGCCGAAGTGATCGACGGCGGCGAGCAGGTCGTGCTCGAGCGAGCCCAGCACGTTCTGGGCATGCACGTGCGCGCCCTCGCGCACCGGCTCCGTACAGACGCGCACGTTGGGGACGCCGTCCACCCGCATCATGCAGTTCGGGCACCCGCCGGAGCAGCAGAGCAACCCGCGGCGGCGGTGGTACTTGAAACTGCGGGAGAACACGCGTTGCCCCGACGCGAACAGCGCGGACCCGATCGTGTCGCCTTCGAATCCCTCGACCACACGGCCTGCGAAGAAGAACCGCACAGGTCGTGAGCGGTCGATCCGCTCATTCAGCTGTTCCGGAAGCCTCACCCGGCGGACGAGGTCCCGGCGGAGGCCTGCGGCAATTCCGTCTTCAGCACTTCGTTCGTGCGCGTATCGCGCTCGGCGAGAAACCAGATCTCGCAACCGAAACGGTGATACCACCACTCGCGCTGCACCCCGGCGACGTTGCGGCGGAAATACACGTAATCGGTGAGCCCGCGCAGGTCAGGCAACGCCTTGGGCCGCGACGTGACCTCGCCGGCACACGCGAACTCGTTGACGTCGCGCGGCCCGCAGTTGGGGCAGTTCAGCAGGAACGACATGCTGGTTTCGGGATCGCCGCTAGGGAAATAGTATTGCCATTTTGTCGCAGCCGAGGCAAGCGCGCAACCATGACCCTCCGGGCGTCGATCGACTTTGGGACGCTATTGCCGTCAGGCGATATAGGCTTGACAGCGCCCACGCGGCACTCTAGACACACGCTGAATGCGTGCCAAACGAGGGAGGTCGGAGGCCTCCTCCCCCGACTCTCACGCGACGAAGGAGTTGGCTATGGCAGTCGTCGAATCAGGTCCGCCCGAGGTCCAGCGCGTCCTCGGCAAGGGCCCGATCCCCGATCCCTTCCCGACACTCGACCTGGCCCGGCATGACCCGGACCGGCAGGAGAAGATCCGTCAGATCCGCAAGGTCATCGACGAACGGGGGATCAAGTACATCTTCTTCCAGCAGGTTTCGGTCTCGGGTCATGTCAACGGCAAGGGCGTCGTTGCGACCCAGTGGGAGAAGGTCGCCGAGGAGGGCTACCAGCTCGTCTACGGCGCGACCGCCGACCTGTTCGTCGATCGGCAGGACCGCTATATCGGCTTCGGGCCAGAGGAATCCGAGCTGGCCGCGATCGCCGATCTCGACACGTTTGCGCAGCTCCCGTGGGACGATCGCGTCGCGCGAGTCTTCTGCGACTGCTACGACACCGAGACGGGCAAGCCGCTCGAAGCCGACCCGCGCCAGAATCTCAAGCGGATCACGAACGAGGTCGAGCAGGAGCTCGGCTACACGTTCCTCTGCGGCATCGAACCCGAGATGATGTGGATGGCCAAGACGGAGGACCCGAACGATGCACGGGGTCTGACGAAGCCGTGGTGCTACCACATCAACCAGTTCGAGGAGCTCCGGGAGATCATCCTCGACGTGGTCGACTACGGCGAGCGGCTGGGTATCAGCCCCACGTACGGCGACCACGAGGATTCACCCGGCCAACTCGAGCTCAATTTCCTCTTCGACCGCGCCGTGCGCACGGCGGACAGCCTCTCGACCTACCGCCAGATCTGCGCGGCGGTTGCGCGCAAGCACGGCGTGATCGCGAGCTTCATGCCCAAGCCGTTCACAGGCGTCTCAGCCAACGGCGCGCACCACCACTTCACGCTCGTGGACGAGAACGGCAACAACGTCTTCTACGATCCCGACGGTCCGGCGAAGCTGTCGGAGATCGGGCTGCAGTTCATGGGCGGGATCCTCGACCACTACCGCGGCCTCTGCGGCATCACCGCCTCGACGGTCAACTCGTACAAGCGCTTCTGGGACTTCGGGTTCTGGGCGCCGATCTACAAGGACTACGGCTGGCAGAACCGTACGACACTCGTCCGTGTCGCCAGCGGCGGACGCTTCGAGTTCCGTGCAGTCGACTCTGCGTGTAACCCCTACCTGACGCAGGCGGCGCTCCTGAAGGCCGGGCTCGACGGCGTCAAGCGGAAGCTCGACCCCGGCCCGCC
>VAXG01000139.1 GCA_005883355.1 Actinomycetota bacterium
CGTTCGGATCCTTCAGCGTGAAGAAGACGGACTGCCAACGTGCGTTGCGACGCAGCTCGGTGACCTCGCCCTCGACCCACACGGTCGGCAGTCGCTGCAGCCATTCCGCCACACCCCGGTTGAACGCCGCAACCGCATAGACCTTGCGGTCGCCGTACTGGATCGCCTCGACCTTGGACATCGCGCTTCCAGCATGCCACGCAGCCCAATCGGAAGGGAATGAGACCGAGGTCCGCCGTCTGGAGCCTCTTCTCGAGCGTTTCCGTCCTGATCTACCCAGACGTGCGCGAGGCGGTCGCCTGGCTGAGTTCGGCATTCGGGTTCGAGAGCGGGTGCGGATCGGAGAGAATCATCGCTCGCGGCATCAGCTGCCGGCCTCTGGCGATCGGCGAGAGTTCAGCCCTTCTTCCGGCGAGAGCGACTGTGCCCGTGCGCGTGCGGGCGGGACGCGAGCAAGGCCAGCAGCGCGACGGCGACGAAGTTGCGGAACGTCGTCGCAGGCCAATGAACCTGAGCAGCACCGTGGAACCAGCCGGGGTCGACGAGGAAGACGATGGCCGTGATCACGACCTTTCCGAACCAGCCGACGACGAGGAACAGCGTCGCGAGAACGATGCCCCAGAAGCCCAGCTCCGGAAGGCCCAGTGCAGATGCAAAGTTGAGCACGTTCCAAGCGATCCAGAAAATCAGCGGACCGACCAGAATCGCCGTTGCGAGTGCCGCGAGCGCGACGGTAAGTCCGCCGGCGACGAGGGCGCCAATCCCGAGGATGCGCAGCACGACGCGGAGGACCGGGCTCATACGTCGAGTCTAGACGTGTCGCGAGGCCGGCTCAGTCGATCGTGGTGATGTAGGCACCGACCAGGGTCGCGGTCTGCTGGTCGACGCCGCCGTCGCGGCGGTCCGCATGGTCTTGCTGGAAATGCGCGAACGCAGCTGTCGAGGCGATTGGGTTCACCTCGTCGTCGCCGTGGTCGTGGAACGACACGTGCACGAACGAGTCATCCGCGAGCCGAAGAACGATGTAGCTAACGTTGTCGGGTTTGCCAGCCGCAAGCTCGTCGAAGACCCCTTCGACTCGTCTCTGGTTCTCATCGGCCTCCTCAGCCGACCGCATCGCGTAACGCGTTACCAGTCTCTTCTCCACGATTTGCTCCTTTCACAGATGCTGGACTCAGGCCGGTGTTCGAGAATGTCCCCGACGTTCTACCGAAGGACGAGCGGATTCGTGCGCCGATACGCTGGGGGTTCGTGAGCGAAGTGAGCTCGACGGCAACCTGGTCAGGTCCCGGGAAGGGTGAGCAGTTCTGGTTCCTGGGCACCCTCGCAACGATCAAGGTGCCGGGCGAGGCGAGCCAGGGGCGCTTCGCATTGATCGAATTCCTCTTTCCGCGCCACGCATCGCCGCCGCTTCATACTCATCCGCAGGACGAGAGTTACATCGTGCAGGAGGGACGGCTGACGGTGCAGGCCGGCGAGGAGCGGTTCGACCTCGTGCCGGGCGCGGCGGCCGTAGTGCCGATGGGGGTCGCGCACACGTTCCGTGTGGATAGCGACACTGCGCGCGTGCTCGTGCTGAGTACGCCGGCGGGGCTCGAGCGACTGGTACGAGACGGCTCGGTTCCTGCGCTGACCCCGACACTGCCGCCGAGCACGACACCGCGACCTTCCCCTGAGCAGCTCGAGGCCGTCTTCAGGGCTCACGGTCAGGTCAACGTCGGTCCGCCCCTACCGCCGGGCGACTGACCGTCAAGCGGCTCGCGAGGAGCCCACCCGGTGAACCGTGTCGCCGTTACGGATGTGGTCGCAGCCTGTCGAGCGCCTTGTCGACCGGCTTCTACACAGAACCGACCGAGCCAGACTGATTGAGCCGACGACTGAAAACAACTTCAGGCTTCCGGCGTGCCGCCGAAGTCGACATCTTTGGTCTCGACCGTTCCGGCCGTCCGCCCTGGCGCGGTCTGGTACTTCCAGTACAGATTCGTGTGCGCGATGACCTGGCCCGGCGGCGGCGCACCCCAAGCCGTCTGGTCCTCCGTCGTGTGGGCGTCGCTGACGAGGGTTGCGTCGTACCCCCTGACGAGCGCGCCGTGGAGCGTGGAGCGGATGCACGCATCGGTCTGTGCGCCGACGACGAGGAGTCGCCCGACACCGAGGCCCGAGAGCACGGTCTCGAGTGTGGTGTCCTCGAACGAATCGCCGTAGTTCTTCTCGACGAGCGGTTCGGCTTCGTCCGGAGCCAACTCGGGGACGATCCGCCACTCGTCGCTCCCCTTCGCCAAACCGTCGTCGGAGTGCTGGACCCAGACGACGGGCACTTCTTCGCGCCGCGCCTTCTCGACAAGGCTGCCGACGTTCGCGACAACCGCGTCGCGCTCGGGAGCCCCCTCGACGACGCCGTTCTGCACGTCGACGACGAGGAGTGCGGTGTTCGGTCGGTTCTCAAGTGTGGTCATGGTCTCCCTTATGCACGCTGGACGCCGTACAGCGAAAGGATAGACACTACGGCTTGCCCTATTCGGACTCTGTTGTGCCGTGCTCGAGCTGACGGTCGTACTCGGCCTGGTCGAAATGACCGAGCGCCTCGGCGACGAGACCGTCGTCACCGAACGTCCACTCCTCGAATCCGGAGATGCGAACCCGCTTGCCGGTCCCGCCAGGTCCGGTATTCGTGCCGACGAAGGTCCAGTGGAACTCGATCGCGTCATCCTTGACGACCACGTCGTCCATGAACAGCTCGATGTCGGGGAAGTTGTTCATGAACGAGCGCGCCACCTCCGTGATCTCCATAGGAGTACCGCGGTTGATGGCGATCGTCCCGCCCGGCGCGTAGTGCTCGGCCACTCCCGCTGGATCGTGGTTGCACCACGCCTCGGTGTAGCTTCGGGCGAAGTCGCGTGCTTGAGCTTGATCAAGTGACATTCGGTTCCGGCTCAGACGCTGGTTGTCGGCGCCGGCGTCACCCTATTCCGCGCACCTGGGCGACACAACGTTCGTAAAGCATCACCGCTATTGGGAGTGGCTTGCCGCTCTCGATATAGACGAGGGAACGCCTTGCCCAGGAGTCCAGTGGCCTACGGAGCTTGGAACGATCGGGTCCTCGGGCGGTAATCGCTCGCGTACGGCCCGATCAGGCCGTATTCGTACGAACCGCGCCTTAGCCGAATCGTCCAAGTGGTGTTCGTTGGATGGGCGGGGATCGGTGCAACGTAGTCAACCGGCGTTCGGCGGCTCAAGGCGGGCCCAACCAGCCGGAAACCGAGCGCGTCGGAAGCGATGACGCTCACGTGATACGTCCCGGCTGGAAGGTGTTTGACCAGGGCGCCGCGGAAGCCAGTCGCGGAGACGCCAAGAATTGGCTCATGACTAATCGAAGCCCAAGCTTCGAGCTGACGAACGCGTGCCTGGAAGCCACTAACGCCAACGAGCGCTCCGGCCACAACAACCGCGAGAAACACACAGGCTCGGGACCTAACCAAATCGCGAAGAAGCGTACCCGCGACGCGCAGCGATCAAAGCCGATCTGCGGTAGCTATGACGGCCGGGTCTCGATGAAGGAGACTGTCTCTTGTGCAGCCGCCCGAAGTGAGCTACGCGCACAGTGGCGACGTCGCGATCGCCTACCAGGTCGTTGGCGAAGGCTCTCCAGACATCGTCTTTGTGCGCGGTCTGACCGGCGACCTGCTGTCGACGTGGGAGCAGCCGCTTCTTGTTCGCCACGTCGAAGGCCTAGCCGCATGCGGCCGCGTACTCATGCTCGACAAGCGCGGAACGGGGCTCTCCGATCGTGTGCGAGAAGTGCAGTCGATTGAGACGACGATGGACGACGTGCGGGCGGTGATGGAGTCCGTCGGGTCCGAGAATGCTGTGCTGTGGACGGGTGGCACCAGCACGGGTATCGGAGTGCTCTTCGCGGCGACGTATCCGGAGCGCTGTGCAGGTCTCGTCCTTTTTGACCCGAGAGTCAGAGGGACACGTTCACCCGACTACCCGTGGGCGCCGACCGAGGAGGAGTGGCGAGAGCGTCTCGCTCGTGTGCGCGCGGGCTGGGGCGAGCGGGCCTACCTCGACGATCTCGCCCGCGAGTGGGCCCCTGAGGTCGCCGCGGATGATGACTTCCGCGACTGGTTTGTCTGGCACATGCGGCGGAGCATCAGTCCCGGTGCTGCCCTGACGTCCTTCCGTGCCGCGATGGAACTCGACGTGAGCGACGTTCTCGCCGCCGTCCGCGTACCGACCTTGATCCTTCCACGACCTTCGCTTCCGGGCCCCGGCCACTTCACGGCGGAGCGGATACGAGGCGCTGAGCTCGTCGTGCTCCCCGAACTGCGCGGTGTCTACACCTGGGTCGATGACGAGGCGCACCGCGCGACGATGGAGGCGACTGCGGGTTTCGTTTCGCGCCTCGCGCGACACGGCAGTTCCGAGCGTGTGCTCGCAACCATCCTCTTCACGGATATCGTCGGCTCGACCGAGATGGCGGCTCGAATGGGCGACTCGGTCTGGCGAGAACTGCTTCAGCGACATCACACCGTTGTTCGACGGGAACTTGCGCGATATCAGGGGCGGGAACTCGATACGGCCGGTGACGGATTCTTCGCCGCGTTCGACGGGCCGGCCCGCGCCGTCCAGGCTGCGTCTGCGATTCGCGATGCGCTGCAGGCCCTCGAGATCGAGATCCGAGCAGGACTCCACACCGGCGAGTGCGAGGTGAGCGACGGCAAGATCGCGGGGATCGCGGTCTCGATCGGCGCACGTATCTCGTCGGTGGCGGCTCCCGGCGAGGTGCTCGTTTCGAGCACGGTGAAGGATCTCGTCGGCGGCTCGGGGCTCCAGTTCGAGGATCGAGGCGAACACCAGCTCAAGGGTGTTCCGGAGGCATGGCGTCTCTTTGCAGTCGCTCGCTGACGGTTCAACGCGTCAGCTTCCACGCCGAGGCGAATCCCAGTTGCATCTAAGCGGCGACACGGCTGTTGCGAGAGCCAGCCACCTCGTTTGCGCCAGTGTTCGGGGATGTCCGCCGAGCACTTGGGCAGGATCGATAGATCGGCCGCGTCTAGCCGTAGCCCTCGGAGAGTGGCACGGTCGAGTTCGTATGACCGATCGAGCCGTCATTCTCTACCACTCGCAGGCGCACGGTGACCGAGCCAGAGGCCGAGCCAAATGCGTCGGCGATCTGCTGCGCGCTCGAGTCGGCGAAAATACCCTGCCAGAACAGTCCTCGCCGGTATGAGCCGGTGCCGCCCGCGCGAGTGCGAAGCACAACGTCGTGTCCGTCAACGACGGCGGTCACGTTTCGGACTGGCCGCGCGAGCCAGACGGCTAGACCGACCCGGCCGCACCGAAGGACTTCGGGGTTGTAACACCTAAGCCCGAGGTACGGGTCACGCGGCAACCGCAAGGCGTGGACGGAACCGCCGCATCCAACGAGGGACGCGGCGACAGCTATACCCGCGACGGTGGCGCGGATCATCTTCCCACGGTACGGCGGGAACGTACTCGGGAGTCCCGGCGTGTGGTTCCTTGCCTCCGTGTTCAGGAAATGTCACTCGAAGCGTCGTCCGATGTACAGATTTAGCGACGAGACTGTGACGAGACGATCCTTCTATCGGAGCAGCAGGAACACATCGCCGTGCGTCTTTCCGCGTGTGGCGTGGATCCGCCAGCAACCCTTCTCCCAGAAGAACCAACCTGTGCCCCATTCGCCGCCGGGGTGAACCCAGTTCGACCCTGTGTGGCGGGTAGGTCCCCACACAGGGTTCACGCGTGTGCCGCTCGGTGCGGTCGCGAAGATTCGGAGGGGACCGGTCCCAGTGATCCGCCAGATCCACTTCAGTGGGTACGGCTGAGACACGAGTCCGTCGAAGACTGCCGTAGGCGGACCTGCAGAGGGCCCGAAGCCGAAGACCCACATCTCGCCTCTGTTGGTCGTGCCTCGAATTTCAGGCCAACCTGTAGGTGCGTACGAGCTAACCGTGGAAAGACGAGAGCATGCTTCTGGTGACGCAGAGGCGTGGAGCCCAGCGGCGCCCGCGAGGAGCGCGGCAATGGCAATGGCAAGAGCGGCAAGCGCGAACCGCACGGCAAGATTCTGCGCGATCCATGCCTTCGTGTTCAAGACTGTCAGGGCTCTCTCAGGTCGCAGGGGCGTGACCTGCGCCAGTATTCGGGAATGTCCCCTGAGCGGACAAGCCGAACGACGATCTCCCGGCGATTACCGGTTGCTAGGGCACCCGCAAGTCGTCGTCTTGGTGTTGCATTCGTTTCCATGTCCTGCGATCCGCGACGCCGGTCGCGCCTAGCCCTGTTCTTGATTGGAATAGCGCTGTCTTTGAGCGGGTGATGTTTCCGTACACGCCATCGATTACGAGGCCCGGCAGGCGGCGCTGTGCGAGCCATCGGTCGAGCGCCAGCTGCCACCAGGCGACGTAGGCGTCAGGCCGCGTACCAAACGGGCCTCTGAAGCTCGGAAGGCCAGCGCCACAGCAAGTTACGCTCGCGCCGATCCAACGCTCCCAGGTCCGAAGATCGACAACCCCGGTGGGCTTCAAATGGGCCTCTTGCTGGAAACGGCGCGTAACCGCATTCGTCCGCGGCCCAAATACGCCATCGATGACGAGGCCGCCGCCGAGCTGCTGCCGCAGCCGCCGCGTCGCTCGATAGCTGGAGGCCTCAAGCCAACCGTTGGCTACTCGCTGCCAGTCCGCGACGAGAGGTCCCCGAGTTCCTATCCGCAACATCGGCTGAGAACCCTGAGCGATCGCAACGACTCCTAGGGCAGCCGCCACGGCAGCACAGCAGGCAGTCAGAAGACGAGAAACGCGACGCCGAGAATGCGCCCGCGAGCGAAGCCTCATCAATCAATTAACTCACGATCAAGTAAAGACGGTTGGAAGCCTTTAGAAGGGACAGGTGTCGCCGGACAGAACAGCGAAGATCTCGCCTGCGTCAGCGTTCGGGAATGTCCCACGACATCGCGGCGGATGTTCATCTCGGGCATAGCGGTAGTCGGCGTGGGGTCACGGCCTTGACGGCGGGACCAAAAGCGCTCGGGCATGCGAAGAGCAGGCGTAGATCGAGAGGGTGGCCCGGGCGGTTGCACGGGGCGCCGCCGCCGCTGAGGCGAAGCACGCGATCTGCGAGACGAAAAGTCTCCGTCACCTTCGGACCAGCGAGCGGACTATCTGGGGAGCAATAGTTCGTGTAGGCCCAGACCGCGAAGGCCCGGCCGCCCGTAGTGAGACGTCGAGACGTGAGCGTCAGGCGCGAAGTTCCTCCCGCGACCTTGAGCGAACGCCCATCTAGGTGCCGGAGAGTGAGCGATATGCGTAGTGCGAGCCGGCACGGCGCGCCGGTGTTGTGGATCTCCAAGCCCGCCGCCTGGTGTTGCTGAGGCGGAGAGGCTTCAGCTCTCCCGACAGCGAGCTGGTCGGATGCGCAGACGGAGATGCCAGGCGTTCCGGCAGTCGCCCGACTCGCGACCATGAGCAGCAGAAAGCTGGCAGCGATGGCGAGAACGCGACGGCTCTCCACTTACGCATGATCGCCGATAGGAGGGGAATCGCAAGCTCTTTCCGGGGCACGACGAACAGCGTTGCCGCCTGGGCCAGTGATGCTTCTATGTCTGTCAAGTCGCCAGTGGCGGTCCGTGTTCGAGTAGCCGGTAGAGCTTGCGGGCGAGGTAGCGCTTGAGGGAGCGGGTTGCTTTGCGTCGTGTTTTGCCTTCTTGGATGCGTCGTTCGATGTAGGCGATCGTCGCGGGGTGTGAGCGTTTGCGGGTGAGGTGACGAGGATCATGTGTAGTGCGCGGTTGAGTTTGCGGTCGCCGCTTCGGTCGAGCCGGTAGCGGATCGTCTGCGCGGAGGAGGCG
>VAXG01000067.1 GCA_005883355.1 Actinomycetota bacterium
CGTAGCCCTCGATCGAGCCTCCGCGTTCGTACGCGACCCAGCGTTTTGGGCCGGCGCCGTCGCGTCGTTCCTCGGGATCGGCGATCTCGCGGTTCTCCCACCAGACGTCGTTCCGGGAGAACATGCCGGGCCACTAGGAGCGGATGAGCTCGTACACCGGCGGGATCTTTTCCTGAGCCTCTTCCGCTTCGAGCAGCCGCAGCGTTCCCTCGGGCTCGAACGGCTGCGCGAATGCGGTGTGCTCGCGCGCAAGCGTGATCTCGCCGCAGAACGATGCGAGCCCGTAGCCGTAGCGGCCGTAGATCGACTCTTCGGATGCCCACAGTGCCGCGAGTGGCTCGCCCCGTTCGTATGCATCGTCGAGCTGCGCGCGCATCAGCGAGCGTAGGACCCCACGTCGCCTGTGCGTGGGCAAGACCCCGACCACCGTGACCCCTGCGGTCGGCAGGTCGCCGCCCGGCACGGTCAGGTCGAACGGGAACGATCCCGCGCCGCCGACGATGGCTTCGTTCGACCAGGCCCCGTACATGCGGTCGAGGGGCAGCAGCTTCGTGAAGCGCTGCATGCGCTCCTCGTTAGGGACCATGCCGAAGTACTGGCCGATCGCGAGGACCGCACCGGTGAACTCATCGAGGTTCTCGACTCGGCGAACGTCGAAGCCGGTCAGAAGTCCTCCGGACAGAACGGTGGACGCGACGTGCGGAAGAGCTCGGTCGCGCGCCCGAGCGCTCCGGACTTCAGCTCGCGTACGCGCTGCGCCGCCGCAAGCCGGCCGAAGTCGAACGCGCCGAGATAGGCCGAGGCGAGATCGGCGACGTCGAGCTCGAGCTCTACGTCGTCATCGGTCCGCCCTGCGTCCGTTCCCATCCTCCAGCGTCCTGCGTTCCACGGGCAGAGCTCGTCGCGTACGTCCATCACCACCGAGTCGTCGGTCGCGTACGTGCGGCCGGTCAGAGCAGCGTCGAGATCGACGAGTCGAAGCCAGAGACCTTCGGTTACGCGGAGCTTGAGGCTCCGGGGGTCGACGACCATCAGAAAGAGCGGCGACCCTGGATCGTGCCGGCCCTGGATCCGCTCGATGAGGTCGATCCCGAACAGGAAACGCCAGAGCTCCCGCTCGGCAGCGTCAGACGTTGCGCAGGTCTCCACCACTTTTACCTGGCTCTTCGCGAACCCCTCTTGCCAGTCGAGCTTGATGCGATAGAGGGCGTAGCCGACCGGCTCGCCGTCGAACTCGAGCACCGCATAGAACTTCGGCCCGGCGCCACGGCGCCAATGTTCGGGGTCTGCAAGTCGGTACAGGTCCCAGAGGAGCTCGCTGCGACTCGTGAAACCGGGCACCCGAGCGCGAACCGCGTCATAGATGGGCGGCAGCACCCTTGCAGCCTCTTCCCGGTCGATCAGACGCACGGCGCCCTTCGGCCCCGGATCGTCGCGAAGAGAGAAGCGCGACCGGTCGGCGTCGAGCTGCACCGTGGGCGCGGAGATTCCGTAGCCAAACCGACCGTAGATGGCCGCCTCCGAAGCCCAGAGGATCGCGAGGGGCTCGCCGCGCTCGCGCAGATCGTCGAGCTGGCGCTTCATCATCTGCGTGAGGATTCCTCGGCGTCGGTGGCTCGGGAGAACGCCGACCCAGGTGACACCGCCCGCCGCGACCGCGCCACCGGGCACCGTGAGCTCGAACGGCAGGGAGGCGGTCGTACCGACCGGAATGGCGCCGTCGTAGGCCACGAGGAAGCGATCGCGAGGCATCGCCTTCTGATGCCGGTCGAGGTCTTCTTCCTTCTGCTCTTCGCCGAACGCCGCCTCGACAGCCTTCATCGCCTGGCGCAGCTCGTCCTCCGACGGACTCCGGATCTCTACGGACACGTGCGGACCCTACGGAATGCGTTCGAGGGGCGCGTAGTCGAGCATCAGCCGGCGTTCGCTTCCGTCTGCGAAGCGAACGGTGACGACGCCGCCGGCCTCGATCTGCGTCACGATGCCCTCGCCGAGTGTGCCGTGACGAACCGAGTCGCCCGTGGAGAGCGAAGGAACGTCTTCACGCGGTGCGACACCTTGCGCGCCGTAGGACGACCAGGACGTAGGCCGCAGCCGTTCGCGTTCGATCGAGCTCGGCAGCTCGTCGAGAAAGCGCGAGGGCAGGTTGTAGCCTCGCGAGCCCCAGAGCGAACGCGACGACGCGTGCGTGAGCGTCAGCTGCTCGCGCGCGCGCGTCATGCCGACATACGCAAGTCGGCGCTCCTCTTCGATGCCCTGTTCCTCGATCGACCTGCTGTGCGGGAAGATTCCTTCCTCCATCCCGATCAAGTACACGGCGCGAAATTCGAGGCCCTTGGCATTGTGGAGCGTCATCAGCGTGACGAGGCTCTCCTCGCCGCGGATCGAATCCTGGTCGGAGAAGAGCGAGATCTCCTGCAGGAAGTGGGACAGCGACGCCTCCTCCGCCGTCTCCTGGTACTCGCGCGCGACGCCGACGAGCTCCTGCAGGTTCTCGAGCCTCCCCAGCGCTTCGATCGTGCGCTCCGCTTCGAGCGCTTCGAGATAGCCGCTCCGTTCGAGCGTGCGCTCGAGCAGCTCCGAGACGGGGAACTCCAGCGCGCCCGACTGCAGCGATTGCATCAGCGTCCGGAACCCGGATACCGCTCTGAGCGGAGCGGCGCCCACGCCCGCTTCTTCCGCGAACTCCATCGCCTCCCACAGCGAGCGCCCCTGCGCATCGGCCCAGGTCTGCAGGCGTGCAAAGCTCGAGTCGCCGATCCCGCGCCGCGGCCTGTTCGCGATCCGCTGCAGCGAGACCGCGTCGTAAGGGTTGTCGATCGCCTGCAGATACGCGATCGCGTCCTTGATCTCGGCGCGCTCGTAGAAGCGCGGACCGCCGATCACCTGATAAGCGACGCCCTGACGCACGAGGACGTCCTCGAGCACCCGCGACTGCGCGTTCGTGCGGTAGAAGATCGCGACTTCGTCCCCGGAGAAGCCTTCCTCGACGAGCCCCGCGATTCCGGCCGCGACGAACCTCGCCTCGGCGTGCTCGTCCTCCACCTCCAACACGCGCACAGGCTCGCCGTCGCCGAGCTCGGACCAGAGCTCCTTCGGCTTGCGCTCCCGGTTGTTGGTGATGACCGCGTTGGCGGCTTGCAGGATCGAGTTGGTCGAGCGGTAGTTCTGCTCCAGCGCGATCGTTCGCGTGCCGGGGAAGTCGCGCTCGAAGTCGAGGATGTTGTTGATGTCGGCTCCTCTGAAGCCATAGATCGAGTTGTGGGTGACCAGACCATTGGCGATGAAGTTGTGTGTCTGGTCGACGTCGATGTCGTACACAGGCACTTCGAGGTCGATGGGATCGACACTCTCTACGACGTCGAACTCGCCGGCTTCGTTCACCATCAGCATCCCCGGCCGGACGGCCGAAGCCGGCATGAAGGGAAGCGAGTTGCTGTCTTTGCCGGGCAGTCGGTTACGTGCGGCCAGCCGGGCTGTAAATCTGACGGAAACATCGACCGCCTCTTCGATTCGCTCGACCGTCTCGATCAAGCTTGCGAAATCGGAGTGCGCCGTCTCGATGCGCCAACCGGTCGATCCTTTGTAGGCCGGGCGGATCGAAAGTCCAGTCTTCTCCAGGGCAGTGCGGCCTTCATCGTCGTAGCCGAAGAGCGAGAGCCGATGAAGCTTTCGACTGCCGCGTGGATCTCCACAGAGCGTAATGGTGAGTCTTCTGCGAACGCGGGTGCCACTTGTCGTCGTGGCCGCACTGAAATGCGGATGGTCGAAGCTGAGCCCCTGTTTGCGCAGGAGTTGGCGCCCAGCAGCTTCAGTGTCAAGTCCGGCGAAAATCTGATCGATCAGCCCTTGGTCCGCCACCAGGCTCCGGCCCTCATGACCCTGATATGGCCGCGCGACGAACGGGAGGGTGGGCAGCTGGTACTTCAGCGAAAGAAGAGTTTCTGAAGCACGCGCCCGGGCCTCTGTCGGGTGGAGAGCGATGACCCAGGTCGCATCCGCGTGCTCCCCGTTCATCCGGAAGGCCGGCCCCGCGATCGAGCGCCGCTGTCCATTCGTGTACGTCTGCGACGTGCCGATCCGGAACCCGCACCCGCGCTTCCACATGAGATACGTCATGTGCCGTTGTGGGGTCTTGCCAGATTTGAACCCGGCGAAATGAGTGTGCTCTGGTGTCGAAACGATCCGTCTTCCACTCGCGGTGGTGATTGCGACGCCTGTTCGTCTCGAGGAACGGTGGCGACGCATGACCTGTGCCGGACCGAACCTCCCGCTTCCGTAACAGGACAGGACCTGGTCACCGACGCGAACGTCCTCGACCGGTTTCTTTGTTCCGTCCGCCATCGTGACGAGGGTTCCGGCAACCACGCATTGATCAGGATCGCCGACGGCGCAGACATTGTGATGCTTCTCGGCGAGCAGCTGCAACAACCGATACTGCGCGTGGTTCGTGTCCTGGTACTCGTCGACGAGGATGTAGCGAAACGCCTGCTGCCACTTCTCGCGCACGTCGGGGAAGCGCTCCAGCACGTCGACCGTGAGCATGAGCAGGTCGTCGAAATCGACGGCGTTCGAGGCGAACAGGCGTCGTTGATATAGCTGGTAGACGTCGGCGACCGTCTGGTCGTAGAACGATTGCACCTGGTTCGCGTACTCGTCCGGTGAGACCAACCGGTTCTTCGCGTGTGAGATCTGGTTGTGGATGCCGCGCGGGGTGAAACGCTTCGGATCGCGCTCCAACTCCTCCAGGCATTGCTTCACCAGCCGGATCTGATCCGCCTGGTCGTAGATCGTGAAGTTCGAGCGATAGCCGAGCCGCTGCGCCTCGCGGCGCAGGATGCGGCCGCAGGCGGCATGGAAGGTGAGGATCCAGAGCCCCTGGCCGCTGCGCCCGAGCAGCCGTTGGAGGCGCTCCCTCATTTCGCCGGCTGCCTTGTTCGTGAAGGTGATGGCGAGGATCTCGTTCGGCTTCGCACCGACGGCGTTGATCAGGTGCGCGACGCGATACGTCAGGACGCGGGTCTTGCCGGAGCCTGCGCCGGCGATGACGAGGAGCGGCCCTTCTGTTGTGAGCACGGCCTCCCGCTGAGCGGGATTGAGATCAGCGAGGTACTGCTCCGGCGAGGCGACGGCCATGGGTCGATGCTAGCGAGGCCTGTTCGGGCAGCCGAGACGTGGCCCCTCCGCCCAGGCCGACTCGAGCCACGGCGGGGAGTGTCCCCGACAGGTCCCCCGAAGACGCTGGCCAAACCACCTCGAAGGGACATGGAGTTCGTGTCGAGAGTGTGACTTTTCTTCCACACATGGCGGAGGCGGACACGCATAGGCTTCCGCTTCGTGCGGCTCGCGCTCATGATCGAAGGGCAGGAGGGTGTGACCTGGGACGATTGGGTCGCGCTCGCCTCCGCATGCGAGGAGCACGGCGTCGAGGCGCTCTTCCGGTCCGACCACTACATCTCGTGGTTCGACGAGAGCCGTCGCGTCCTCGACGCCTGGGCGACGATCGCCGGGCTCGCGGCGCGCACGACGAAGCTCGAGCTCGGCACGCTCGTCTCCCCCGCGACGTTTCGGCATCCATCCGTGCTCGCCCGCTCTGCGGCGACGGCGGACGAGATCTCGGGCGGGCGCGTGACCCTCGGCATGGGAGCAGGCTGGCAGGACCGCGAGCACCGCGCCTACGGCTTCGAGTTCGGCACCGCACGCGAGCGCGTGGCGCGACTTGGAGAACAGCTCGAGATCGTGCACGACCTCCTCCGCGAGGATCGTGTCGACTTCGAAGGCACGTACTACCGGCTCGAAGGCGCACCGGGCTTTCACAGGCCTGACCTCACGATCCTCGTCGGCGGCAGCGCGAAACCAGGGACGGCCGGGCCTGCGGTCAGGTTCGCGAACGAGTACAACACGCTCTTCGGGACGTTCGACGAGGTCCGCGACCGGAAGCAGGCCCTCGACGAAGCCTGCGAGCGCGGCGAGCGCGATCCATCCACGCTTCGCTACTCGCTGATGGCGCCCTGCGTCATCGGCCGCGACGAGCGGGAGGTGCTGGCATCTGCGCGACGTATCGGCACGCGCTTCGGGCGCGACCCGCAAGAGGTGCTCGAGCGATACGGTGACGGCCCGGTGGGCACGATCGCCGAGGCGGCCGAGCGCTTGAAGCAGATCGAGGAGATCGGCTACGAGCGCGTCATGCTGCAGCACCTCGTGCACGACGATCTGGAGACGGTGGCTCTGATCGGGCGCGAGCTCGCGCCGGCAGTCGCGTAGCCGCACCGTTGCGCGGGCCGATCGAACGACTCTTTCCGAACCTGCCGCACGGGCCGCGGACCGTGATCGACTGGGTGAGCACGATCGCCGGAGCGGTGCTGATCGTCCTCGCGGTCAAGGCATGGGTCGTGAATCCGTATCGAATCCCGTCGCCGTCGATGGAGCCGACGCTCCACTGCGCCCGGCCCGCGCCGGACTGTGAGGCGGGCAGTTCGGACCGTGTGCTTGCCAATCGCTTCATCTACCGCTTCCATTCTCCGCGGAGACGCGACATCGTCGTCTTCCACGCTCCGGACGCAGCGCGCCGCGAATGCATCGGTGGCACCTTCGTGAAGCGGATCATCGGTCTACCCGGCGAGACCTGGTCCGAACGGGCCGGAGTGACCTACATCAACGGTCGCCGTCTCCCCGAGCCTTACATCGCTCCGGCGCGCTGGGACACCGAGACGAAAACGCTGCTCGATATTCCGCCACTCGGCAAGCTTCGCCGCATCCCGCCACGGATGTACCTGGTCGAGGGGGACAACCGCGCGCACTCGTGCGATTCGCGCGTTTGGGGGCTCGTCCCGCGCGCGAACATCATCGGCAAGGTCTTCCTGACCTACTGGCCCCTCAGCAGGGTGGGCACGCCGTAAAAAGAGAGCCCCGCCGAAGCGGGGCTCTCGAACGGAGATGATGCTCGATCTAGTAGTCCTCGCGAACGACCGTCCGGCGTCGTCCGTCGGCGGGGCCGCCGAAGCCGCCCCAGCTCGACCAGAAGATGAGCGAGAACAGTGCGCCGATCGCGCCGACGGCCAGGAGGATCCAACCGACCGTGTGGATCTCGATCCCGCTGACCGTCGCATTGACAGCCCACACGAGGACCGCCCCGACGGCGATGAGAATGAGGCTGACTCCCATACCCATGATTTCGTCTCCTTTCGATTGGCAGATAGAGAGAAACTCTGTGTGTCTGCAGGGAAAACGCTGAAACCCGCTGCGAAGATACGGGCGATGGAGGAGCTCCAGAAGCGGCGCGCCCACCTCTGCAGGCTTACCCCGGACCGGGCACTCCAATCCTTCGAGGAGGCGTACGCGTTTCTAGGGGACCGAGGGATGCTCACCCGCACGCCGGACTCGGCGCTGCCCAGCCTCTTCGGAGCCTGTCACGAGGAGCCTTACGCCGCCGGCAGCCGCGGCTTCGGCTCCTGGCCGGCTACGAAGTACCCGTGGTACTTCCGGCTCGCCGAACGGCCGGACGTCCACGAGCTCAAGATCCACAACGGCAAGTCGCTCTTGCTGACGGACGAGAACCTCGCTCTGGTCGATTCCATCTGCCGCGCCGAGCTCGCGCGGATGGAAAGCGACGCGAAGGTGGCGCCGCTGCTCTCTCACCTCTCGGCGGCCGGTCCGTCAACGCTCGACGACCTGCAGACCGAGTTGTCCCTGAAACCGCGGGAGCTGAAATCTATGCGAGCGCCGCTCGAGCGCTGCGGGGCGGTCGTGACGCGCAGTCTGCGCATCGAGCTGCCCGACGGCGGCCACCGGCACACCAGCGAGCTGCTGCGGTACGACCAGGCGTATCCCGACCGGCGCGGCGACAGCAGCATCGACGACGTGATCGTGGCTGGAGTGCGCGCCGCGGTGGTCGCGCCCGAGCGCGAGCTTGCCCGCTCGTGGTTCAGCTGGCGGTCGGTATTCGACGACGAACTGGTCGACCGGCTCGTCAGCGAGCGCCGGCTCGAACGGATCGCGCCGGGCTTCCTGGCAGCTCCAGCGTCCGCGTAGCGCGAAAGCCGGCGAGGAAGCGCCGGTCGTGCGTTACGAGCAGGACGGTCCCTGGATAACCATCGAGCGCCCGCTCGAGCTCCTCGATCGCCGCAATGTCGAGATGGTTCGTGGGCTCGTCGAGGACGAGACAGTTCACGCCTCGGGCAGCGAGGAGGGCGATTAGCGCGCGCGTACGCTCGCCGGGCGAGAGCGAGCCCCCGTCGCGCAGCACGTGATCAGCGCCGAGACCGAACTTTGCAAGCAGGGTGCGGGCCGCTTCCTCGTTCACGCCCGCGGCCTTTGTGAATGTCTGCAGCAATGGTCCCTCTGCGAGCTCGTTCCGCTGCTGCGCGACCTCACCGAGCACGACACCGGGGCCGAGCACGCGCGTGCCGGCAGCAAGCGGCAGTCGGCCCAGGATCGCGTCGAGCAGCGTCGTCTTGCCGCTGCCATTCGGGCCGACGATCGCGAGGCGATCTGCGCGGGAGAGCTCGAGGTCGAGCGGGCCGATCCCGAAAGGGCCGCGTTCCACAACCGCGCGCTCGAGCCGGACGACGATGTCGCCGCTGCGGGTCTGCGGAGTCAGCTGGAGCCGGAGCTCCCACGGCTCGTACGGCTTCTCGACTGCGCCGAGCCGCTCGATGCGGCCGCCGATCGCCTTCTTCACGTCTTTCGTCTTCTTTTTCTTGCGACCCTGGCCGTAGCCCCGCTCCTCCCATTGCTGCATCCGCCGCAGCTGGCCCTCGAGGCGGGCCTTCTCACCTTCGTACGCGCCGTAGGCCGCCGTCTGCCGCTGCAACGCCTGAGCACGTGTGTGCTCGTACTGGCTCCAGCCTCCTGCGAACTCGGCCGCCTGATGTGTCCACTCGTCCAACTCGACGACTCGCTCGACCGTGCGGTCGAGGAAGTCGCGGTCGTGCGAGACGACGACCACCGAGCCCGGGAGATTCAAGACGAACCTCTCCAGGCGGTCGAGCCCTGCGAAGTCAAGATCGTTCGTGGGCTCGTCGAGGAGGAAGACGTCGAAGCGGGCAAGCAACACCGCCGTCAGCTTTGCCCGCGCGGCCTCGCCACCCGACAGCGCGCCGAGCGGGGCGTCGAGTGGTGCGTCGAGACCCAGCTCGGCGCAGACCGTGCCTGCGCGGGCGTCGAGATCCTCGCCCCCGAGCGCCAGGAACCGGTCGAGCGCGGCGGCGTGACGCTCGGCCAGCTTCGGCTCACGTTCGAGGCGGCGCGCAAGCTCGTCCATCTCCGCAGCTGCACGCGCAACGCCGGTCCGCCGTCCGAGGTATGCCCCGAGCGACTCGGCAGCATCGGCGTCCGATTCCTGAGGCAGGTAGCCCACGGTCAGATCAGGGGGCAGCCGCCGCACCGTGCCCGCGTCTGGCTCCTCGAGCCCGGCGAGAATGCGAAGGAGGGTCGACTTCCCGGCGCCGTTCGGACCGACCAGGCCGATGCGGCTGCCGGGCGGCACGACCAGCGTGACCTCGCTGAGGACGAGCTGCGCTGCGTGGTGCTTGGTGATGTTGGCTGCGGCGAGCGTGCCGCGCGGGCGTTGCAAGAGAGGACCTCCTCGGAAGGCGGAACGAAAAAGGTTTGTGTCTCGCCTAGGTCCTCATAGAACGGCGCGCGAGCGCCGGCCAGGATGCTAGCGGAGCGGGAAAGACTTCCGCGCGAGCGCGGGCAGCACCTGCGACGTCACCCAGACTGGCGTCGCCCCGTACTTGCGCGAGTAGCGATAGCTGCCATCCGCGCGTCTCAGCGCAGCCAGATAGCGAAACGCTCCGGCCGGAGGCTTGACGCGCGCCGCGACGAAGGCCTGGATCGCCCAGGCGGTCGACTGCGTGTCGGAACCTCGTCCGGGCGTGAGCTCGAAACCGCCGTCGGCGTTTTGCAACCGGCGCAGATAAGCGATTCCGCGCGAGATCGAAGGTCCCCGCACACCTTGGGTGCGAAGAGCCTGAATGACCGCCGCCGTGTCGTTGGAATCCGGTCCGGCTCCGGCGATCCAGCCCCACCCTCCCGACCGATGCTGACTACGAAGGAGATAGGACACGCGCGGCCTGAAGGGACGCCCCATCTGAACGTAGGCGAGGATCCCCCACGCCGTCGAATTGATTGCAGGACCAATGCGACCATCGGAGCGGCGGAGCGCGGCGAAGCGCGTGTAGAGCGTGTCGGAGACGGAGCCCGTCGCGGCTTCGGCGATCAGCGCCAGCTCGATGTCCGTCGCCGTTTGCAACTCGGCCTCGTTCGCAACGAGAAAATCATGGGCCTTTCCGGTCGGCTGCCCAGCCGTACGCAGACCGAGCATCGCCCACGCCGTGAGCCCTGGAGTCGACCGCGACCCCGTCTCTGCGAAACCTCCATCGGCCTGCTGATGCGAGGCGACGTACGACGCGGGCGTGGCGGCGAGCATGGCCGCCGTCAGAAGTGCTGCTACGCCCATATGACCTCGGTGTGCAGACGTCGCCCGTACCGGTCGAGCAGGCGACGTAACTCCGGGCCGGCGGCGAGCGCGATCACGACGTTCCCGATCGCATGGGCAAGATCGAAGGGCAGCCCGCGCGCGTGTACGGCGACGAATGTCTGCCAGGTGTGCTCGTCGTAGAACGCGAGCCAGTTCCAGACGTCCATGAACGCACTGAACGCCAGGCCGAGCACGAAGCAGAACGCGGCGAGTGCGATGCGGCGACGGAGCAGCTTCGGCGCAAGCGCTCCGGCGACGCCGCACGCTCCCCAGCCGAGCATCTGCCACGGGGTCCAGGTGCCTTGTCCGAGGAAGAAGTTCGACACGAACGCCGCCAGGGCTCCAACCGCGAAGCCGCTCCGCGCTCCGAGCGCGGCGCCCGCCGCAACGGTCATCACAGTCACCGGCTGGACACCGGGTATCGCGGCAAACAGAACGCGGCCCGCAGCGGCCGTCGCGCCCAGGGTTGCGATCAACGCCAGCTCCTTGGCCGAGTCCGGGCCACGCTCGAGCCAGACGACGCCGACCGCGAGCAACGCGAAAGCGACGAGCAGCAGCGACAAGCCGTCGTGAGATCGATCGAGAGCCGCCCAGACTGCGGCAGCGAACGCCGAGCTTCCGGCGGCGAGCAGCGCTGTCCTAGGCAAGGACCGTCTCCTCCCCGACCAGAACCGACCGATCGGCCACAGCGATCGCGAAGTCCTCGTCGTGAGTGACGACCAGCGTCGCGCGACGCTCGGAGTCCGCATGCAGCAGGTCGGCCAACTCGGCCTTGCGCTGGGGATCGACTCCGCGCGTGGGCTCGTCCAGCACGAGCAGGTCGGGCTCGATCACGAACACGGAGGCGAGGGCGAGGCGCTCTCGCTCGCCGCTCGAGAGATCCCGCGGGTGTCTGGCTTCCATCCCTCCAAGCCCGAGCGCGCCGAGCGCCTCGCCGGCACGCGCGCGATCGCCACGCACGCCAACCGCGACCTCCTCGTCCGCGCGCTCGCGGATGCAGTATCGAGTTGGGTCCTGGAGGAGCATGCCTGCCCGCCCATGCAGCTCGGCCGTGCCCGAGTCGGGGGTCAACAACCCTGCCGCAAGCTTGGCGATCGTCGTCTTGCCCGTGCCGTTGGCGCCGGCGAGCGCGACGATCTCGCCACGAAACAGCTCGAGGTCGACGTTGTCGACGACCGGAAGGCCTGCGCGGTAGGCGAACTGCACGCCATCGAGACGGCACACCCGCTCCGATTGCGCTGCAGCGCGACCGTTGGCGGCGGCTCCGAGCCAGATCGGCCTGTTCTCTCCGAGCCAGTCCTTTGCAGCCGGCACCGGAGCGTCCAGCAGGACCCTTCCCCCGTCCAGGAAGAGGACGCGGTCCGCATGCTCGAGGACCCGCCGCGGGCGGTGGTCGGAAACGAGGACCGCGATCCCGAGCCCCGCCACATGCTCGAGGAATGCGCTTGCTGCGCCGGGATCGAGCTGCGAGGTCGGCTCGTCGAGCAACAGCAGCTTCGGCCGCAACGCGACGGCCGACGCGAGGCAGACGCGTTGCAGCTCCCCTCCCGAGAGCTCGGCGACGGCGCGATCGGCCAGATGCTCAGAGCCAACCGCTGCGAGTGCCTCCTGCGCCCGCGCCACGATCTTCGTTGGAGCGGTCCCGACATTCTCGAGCCCGAAGGCGACCTCGCGGATCACGAGCGAGAGGACGATCTGCTCTTCCGGGTCCTGGAAGACGCTGGCCACCGTCCCGGCGAGCTCGGAAGGCGGCACAGACCTCGTGTCGCGTCCGGCGACCTCGACGCGGCCTTGGAAGCGGCCGCCGTGAAAGTGCGGAACGAGCCCTGCAAATGCGCGCAACAGCGTCGACTTGCCGGAGCCCGACGGACCAAGCACGGCGACGACTTCGCCCGGCTCGATTTCCAGAGAGACGTCGCGAAGCGCCGGGGCGCCGGCCTCCGGGTAGGTGAATGTGAGCCGGTCGGCACGCGCTAGAGCCACAGCACTCCCGCGGTCACGATCGCAACGGCAAGGGCGATCACGACGCCGTCGCGCGCACGCCACCGAGGCCGCGGGACGCTCGTTCGTCCTGTCCTCCCGTAGCCTCGCGCCTCCATCGCCTCCGCGAGGTTGAGCCCGCGCTCGAGCGCGCTCGCGAGCAGCGGCGAAAGCAGGACGGCGCGTCCACGCACGCCGTTCACCTCGACGCCTCGACCCCGCAATGCTTCGAGGAAGCCGGCCGCGTCGCGCTCCAGCGTGGGCATCAGCCTCGTTGCAAGCGCGGCGGGACGCGCGAAACGAACGGCCTGAAGCAACCCGTCGTGGTCGAGCAAGAGCGCATAGGCCGCAAACGCGAATCCGACTGCGGCAAGCCGCAGGGCGTTCACTCCGGCGCTGATCAGCTCTTCATGGGTGATGTCGAGCTGACCGAGCACCGGCACGATCGGGCCGGTCCAGATCGGATGCGATCCGATCGTCTCGATGAAGGGCGTCAAGCAGAAGAGCGCGCCGGCCGAGACCAGTGTCCCGATCAGGTAAAAGCGCCTGCGCTCTGCGGGTGCGCGCAGGCAGACCGCGAACAAAAGGAGAGCCACGACGCCCACAGCGGCGAGGTGGTGGGCGAGTAGGGCCGCCGCTGCGAGGGCGGCGAGCAGTGCTACCGCAGGCCCAGGCCTCACGGGGCCACCTGGTAGCGAAGCCGACCGAACGGGACCTTTCGCAGCAGCAGCTCGGGATTGCCACGGAACGTGAACACCACGGAATCTCCGGGAGCCTGGCCGCCGCCGGCGCTCAGCGAAGGTCTCTTCCCCGGTAGGAGGACGAGCAGGTTGACGTTCTCCTTCGAGACGGCGTCGGCACCGCGCATCGCTCGACCACCGATGAGTCTCGCCAGTCGCTCCGCGGCGGGTCGCTGCACCGGAAGCCGGAAGACGACACGGGCCGCTAGCCGGCTGCCTCCGTAGCCGTGCAGGAAAGGCTCGGGAAAGGCCCCGACGACGATCGGCTCGCGCATCCGCGTCCGCCACGAGCGAAAGTCCCACCACTCGACGTCGCCGACACGGAGCCGGTACTCGGCAGCACTGCGGTCTGCCTCGTAGCCGTTGATGAAGTAGAACCAGTCGCTTCGCGCGACGATCGAGCCGTCGATACCGTCGATCGACTCGACGTAGCGTCCTGCATAACGCGTCTTGATCGCCGCGATCCGATCCAGAGCTTGCATCGCGGTCAGTCCGGCCGGCACCTTTCGCTGGAGGATCACGTGCGCGCCCCGGTCACGCGTGATCCAGAGCGTCGCGGTGCCACCGTTCTCGCCGCCGCAGCCGGCGAGGACTGCGGCGGCGAGGACAAGAACGATACGTCTCACGCCACCGCATTCGAGCGAACGGCCCCGGCGAGCGTCGCGCGCACGAGTAGACCGCGATGCGGCCCGACGCACCCCACAGCCGCTTGAGTCGACCCCTGGGTCTTGACCGTTCGCTTGCCGACGTGCAGGACGGCGCCGAGCGCCGGGCTGAGGTTCCCGTTGTCGTCCTGGGCCAGGACGCGATAGCAGGGCGCCTTTCCTACCTTGGAGAGCACGAGAGTCTTTGGGCCGCCGGCGACCCCGAACTGGGCCCAGTACCAGAGGACGGTGTCTCCGGCAGCCAGGCGTACCTGATCCGCTCCGACGGGAGGCGATGCGCCGTTCACCTTGAACACCCAGCCCGTTTGGCCGGCCGCGGCGTAACGTCCGACCTGGTCGACGTAGGGGCCGAAACTGCTCAGGGTGACGTGGTAGTAGAACTCGCCGAGCACGCTCGCCGATTCGAGCGCGTCGAGCGCGTTCTCCGGCAGAGCATTTGCACGCGGCGTCGTGACGTCGATCAGCGACGCGGTCGGACCGAAGATCGTCCGTTCCTTGCCTTCGACCCGAACGTGCACCTTGAGGGCGAATGCAGCCGGCGCGGTGAGCAGCGCAGCGACGAGTGCCGCCACGACGATGAGTCGGTGAGACACGAATCCTCCTTCCGCGAGGGGTTCGGATTGCCGGCGGCGGAGGTCTTCTGACTCGGGGCCCCCTCCCTCGCCGCCTTCCCAGCCCGTGGGCCAGTGGCATGTGGTGCGGGAGCGTCTCCCCTCACAGCGGCGGGACCGTTCCGGACTTGCACCGGATTCCCTTGCCGCTCGCCGGTTTGTGGCCGGAGACTAGCATCGAGCGCCGATGGCCAGATCGCGACTCCTCACGGTCTGGCTTCCGGTTGTTGCGTGGGCCGCCGTCATCTTCACGCTCTCCTCGATCCCGAGCCTCTCGACCGGCCTCGGGACCTGGGACACGATCCTCCGCAAGGGCGCGCACCTGACCGAATACGCCGTTCTGGGCGCGCTGCTCTACCGCGCGCTCGGCCGTGAACCCCTCGCGCTCGCGGTGGGCATCGCGTACGCGGCGACCGATGAGCTGCATCAGCACTTCGTCCACGGCCGCCATGCTTCGCCGGTGGACGTCGCGATCGACGCGGTCGGGGTCGCTGCGGGGATGCTCCTCTGGCTTCGGCTGCGCGAGCGATGAGAGCGGTTGCGATCAGCCTCTCGGCGCTCGGCGACACGGAGCCCCTCTGGCGCGACTGGCTCGAGGATGCGCGCCGCCGCTTTCGGGTCGACGTCGACGAGCTCGACCAGGAGCTGCCCAACTGGCGAGAGCTGCTGGAGCGGTTCGCAGAGGAGCGCGCGCCGGTGTATTTCCGGCGCGACGCGGATGTGAGCACCGTTCTGCGGCAGCTCCGCGCAAGCGGCACGCGCATCGGCGTCTTCACCGACGCACCGGCCGAGCTGGCGCGCATCGCCCTATCCCATCTGGGCGCGGAACGCCATGTCGAGGTGGTGGAGACCGGCCCAGGCGCGCAGCAGCGCGTCTCGACGGCGCTCGGCGAAGGAGTGCAAGTCATCGCCACGCGAACGGAGCTCCTCGCCGTAACATGACCCGGATGGAACGTCCCGAGGTCGGCGACCGCCAGCTCGATGCTCTCCTCGAGCGACTGGATCGTCTCT
>VAXG01000048.1 GCA_005883355.1 Actinomycetota bacterium
CGGGAAGCTCGGCCTCGAACTCGGTCCACAGCTCGTGGATGAGGTCCTGGTCGTTCTTGGTGGCGGGACGGATGTTCATCGGTAGCGGAGCGCGGCGAGGAGGTAGTGGGCGCTCAGGTTCTGGAACGGGTCGAACCGGACGCCCGCGGCACGGACGTCCGTCACGTCAGGGTAGAACGCGAGTACCGCCTTGCGCAGCCCGAGGTCGCCCGCGGGCCAGGCGTGGGGTCGCGCGAGGTGACGGGCGAGGAACCAGTCGGCGCTCCACTCCCCCAGTCCGCGGAGCGACGTCAACCGCGCCTCGACCTCGTCGTCGGGCAGCGTGTCGAGCTCGTCGAAGTCGAGGTCGGCGCGCGCGATGCCGAGCACGTACTCGGCCTTCCGGCGCGAGAAGCCGAGGGCGGTCAACTCTTGCTCCTCCGCACGCGCGACACGCTCGCGGGTCGGGAACGCGACGGCATGCTCGAAGGCGACTCCGAAGCGGTCGATGAACCGGCTGCGCACGGCGTAGGCGGAGTGCAGCGACACCTGCTGCGCCGTGATCGAGGACACGAGCGCCTCGAACGGATCGGGTGCGAGCGGCGGACGAAAGCCGGGAAGGAGCCGCACCGCGTCGGCGAGGACGGGATCACGCTGTGCGAACGCGAAGAACGGCGGCAGGTCGAACTCGAGGCCGAGCAACTTGCGGACGACGGGCGCGATCGCCTCGTCGAACGGCTCGACCTCCACGCCGCCCTCGGCCGGCGTGATTCGCACCTCACGTCCGTCCACGACACGGTGTAGGCCGCCCTCGTACCAGACGTTCGCGCGGTCGACACCCCAGAACGTGAAGCGGTCGAGCGAGCGCTCGAAGTCGTACGGCTGCGGGACAGCCAGGAGGCCCACGGGCCCAAACTAGCGTCCTACGAGAACAGCTCCCGAACGGGCAGCAACCGAGACCCGGACGGCGCCGACGCTGACGGCGCTCGTCGTGCCGCCGAGGCGATCCTCGAGCGACGTTCCGTCGGGGTAGAGGCGGCCGATGCGGAGGACGACCTCGCGAGTCGAGCCGCTCTTGTTCAACGCGACGATCACGGGCTTCGCGCCTCCGCCTGCCCGTGCGAACGCGTAGATCCCGGCGGCGTCGTCCGTGACCAGCTTCTCGAATGATCCTGTTCTGAGTGCAGGAAGCTCGTGGCGGATCCGGCTCAGCTTCGCGTAGTAGGCGATCATCGACGTGTCGGCCGGGCCATATGTGCTCGGAGCTCCACTCGCATCCGACCAGGGATACGGCGCCCGGTTGAACGGATCCGCCGCTCCGAGGCCCGGCGCGTTGATCGCCGCCTCGTCGCCGTAGTAGATCATCGGCGCACCGAGATACGTGAACTGCATCAGCGCTGCGAGCGCAAGACGCTCACGTGCCTGGGTCAGGCCGTCGTCTCCCGGCTCCGTGAAGACGAAGAGAGCACGGTTCGTGTCGTGAGAGTCGAGGAGGTTGAACGCCGTCGCCGATGCCTGCGGCGGGTAGTCCTCGCGCACCGCGTGCAGAGCACGGTCGAGCTGCGTCGGCGTGCGCACGGGAATCTTGCCGGTCGAGTCGGCCCAGTCGCTCGTGCGGACGAAGCCGTCGACCGCGCGACGGAAGCGGTAGTTCATGACCGAGTCGAGCTCGTTCCCCAACAGGTATTCGCTCGCGTCCGGCCAGATCTCGCCGACGATCGCGGCGTCAGGGGCATAGGCCTTGACGTTGGAGCGAAAGTCACGCCACCAGCCGTGGTCGAGCTGATCGGCCGCGTCGAGCCGCCAGCCGTCGGCGCCGCGCTCGCTCCAGTGGCGGACGACGCTGTCGGGCCCGCGATAGAAGAAGTCCCGTACGAGCGCGCTCCCGTGCTCGAAGACGGGCAGCGTGTCGAGGGAGAACCAGCCGACGTAGTCGTTGCTTCCGCACGGCGTCGTGCTCGAGGTGAACCTGAACCAGCTTCTCCAGAGCGACTCCGGGGATTCGCAGGCGCCGAGGCTCGGGTAACGGTGATAGCGGTCGAAGTAGAGGCTGTCCGACGAGGCGTGGTTGAAGACACCGTCGAGGATGAGACGGATTCCCTCTGCCTTGGCAGCGGCCGCCAAAGAGGCGAACGCCGCGTCTCCCCCGAGCGCAGGGTCGACGTGGTGGTAGTCGTCCGTGTCGTAACGGTGATTCGAGCGCGCCTTGAAGATCGGGGTCATCCAGATCGCATCGACACCGAGCGATTTGAGGTAACCGAGCTTCTCCTGGATTCCCTGGAGATCCCCGCCGAAGAAGTCGCGATTGAAGACGCCCGTGCGTTGTGGGTCCTCGACCGGCTCGTTCCAGGTCTGATGCAGGACGGCCGGAGTGCTTCCGTAGAACGTCGGACACCCGGACGTGCCGCCGCTGCGACAGTAGTCGTTGCCCGGGTCCCCGTTCCGAAAGCGGTCGGGGAAGATCGAGTACACGACCGCGCCCTGGAGCCAGGACGGCGTCGTGAAGCGGGCGTCGTAGACGGTCAGCTGGAACCCCTGTGCGTCGACCGCGCTCTGTACGCCGGTTCCGCCCTGGTGGACGTCGTCGTCCGCCGACCCGAAGTCGTCGCCGTACCAGAGCACACGTTTTCCCACGCGGGCTCGGAAGACGTAACTCAGGATGGCCGGCTTGGCGGGCGTCCGCAGAGTGACGCTCCAGAGACGCCCGAGACGGTGCAGTGGCAAGAACGATCGCGTCTGCGTTTGCGCGGCCGGGTCCGCCGCGTCGACGCGAAGAGTGACGCTCAGTGCCTTTGCACCGGTGACACGAACGCTCAGTCGCACTCTCGTCCCCGTTGCGACAGCACCCCCGGGGCTGCGATAGCGCGGGTCGAACGTGTCGTGGAACAGTCGAGCGGTTGCAGCTCCGGCCGAGCCCGGCGCGACACAGGCCGCGACGAGCAGGACGAGCGTGAGCTTCTTCATCCGCCCTCGAGGCCGACGGCGGCGGGCGTCCCTCCCTGGCCGGCCGGAACGGCGTCGAGCTCGGGCCGCGATGCGAGCAGCAGCATTGCGTGACTCCAGGCGAGCGGCACGACCCAGGCGGGCTCGCCCCCGCCCGTGACCTGCTCGGGCAGAAGGCCGAGGCTCGTCTGCACACGCACCGCGTACTCGAGCGACCGCTCGAGCCCGGTCGTGTCTCCGACCTGACGGCACCAAAGCCCGAGCCACAGCGCCGCGAGCACCCAGTCGTTTCCGCCCGCGTAGGTGTCGCCGGCGTAGCGCGTAACGCCGTGCTCGACATCGCCGAGCTCAGCCTGGAGCGCCGCGACAGTCGCACGCATCCGTTCGCCGCCCGGGTCCACTGCCGCAAAGGGCCAGGCGAGGCCGAGCAGGGAGACGTCGAGGATCGGATCGCCGAGCGAACGGAGATAGCGGCCGTGGAAGTCGCTCCAGAGCTCGCGCTCGATCGCCTCGCGGACGACATCCGCCGATGCTTCGTACGAGTCGGAGAGGTGCGGCTCGTGCCTGCGCGCCATCGCCGCCGCGGCGCGCAGCCCTCCGTAGACCGCAGCGGCCGTGAAGGCGTGCCGTCCGTCACGTTCCTCCCACAGGTCGGCGGTCGCGCACGGGATGCCGTCCTCCTCGATCGTGCCGAGGAGGAATTCGGCTCCACGCCGAGCCGAGGGCCAGAGATCTGCGTCGAGCCGTTCGTCACCCAACTCGCGCCAGGCGGCCTCGTACGCGAACAGGATCGCCCCCGTTTCGTCGAGTTGATGCTTGCACCACGAGGGTGCGAGCGACCCGTCGGTCCAGTGACGCTGCAGCCAGAGTCCCTCGGGCTCCTGCGCGCACGGCAGCCAGCGCAGCGCGCGGCCGGCGAGGTCCGTGCGCCGCGCGGCGAGAAACGCCAGCACGATGAATGCGAGGTCGCGTCCCCAGACGAAGCCGTAGCCCCCGGAATGCTCGAAGTCGGCATCGAGCTCGGGCGCGGCGATGACCGCACCCGACCTCCGATCGCTCAAGAGATCGAGGACGAGCAACGTCCGCCGATAGAGCGCAGCCAGGCCTTCTGGCGCAGCGACCAGCGGAGCCGCCGATTCCAGCCGGGCCGCATCGTGGCGGCGACGAGAGGCGAGCAGCTCTGCGAAGTCCTGTTGCAGCGCGGCGTCGAGCCTCGCCACGGCCTCGCGCGACGACGCGCCGAACGCGACCACTACCACGGCGGGACCGGAAAGAGGAGAAGCGATCCCTCCCTCGGCGCTGCCGAACCCATGCGAGAACGCCTCTGCGTCGAGCGCGCCGATCGCAAGTGCGACATCTCGCCGGTAGAACACGACGCGGTTGCCCTCGACGCTGGCCCCGATGAGCCGCGTCGAGCCGTCGAGGTCAGGGCGGCACTGCACGACGAGGCGTCCTTCGCCGGTCACGCGCCGAATCAGAACCGGCTCGAGCTCGTGCACGAAGTCCACGACTTCGACGTCGCCCAACCGCGTGATCAGAACGTTCGTGTCCTGCAGGTAGGACTGTTCCACCTCCGCTGCCTCGTCGAGCCAATCCAGCTTGCCCTCGCGCTCGATGCCCAGCCTCAGCTCGCCCAGGTGCGGGCCCCGGTCGACGCTGGGCCAGAAGAGCCCCTCGACGCGGGCGCGCGCCGACAGCGTCGCGAGCAACGCCCCGTTTCCGAGTACTGCCGCCGGCCCCGCGGAAACTACGGCTTTGTCAGACAGCTGACTCGTGGATCGCGTGGCCGGTCTCGAGGTCGAAGAACTGCAGCTTCTCGGTGTCGACGACAAGCTCGATCTCGTCGTCGGGCCGTACCTGCGATGACGGGTCGAAACGGCCGACGAACGTCGACCGGTCTCCGTTGCCGGACTCGAGCAGATCGGCGGCGATCTCGTGCTCCGCCTCATCGACGACGGCGCCCTCGACCACGTCCTCGGTGACGACCGGAGTGGCCTTCACCTCAACGTGCGCGAGAATCTCCGATCCGAGGGCCTCCGTGATGAGCACACGGCCTTTCAGGCGGGCGCCACCGTTCCGCGAGAGGATCCCGTCCTCGAGGTGTTCGGGGCGGATGCCGAGTGCGAGCTTTCGACCCGCGTATCCGGACAAGGCCGGCCGGCGTCGCACAACGTCCTCGGGTACAGGAAGCTCCTGGTCTCCGATCCGGACCGCGACGCCGCCGTCGCCGCGCATGACGTCTGCCTCGACGATATTCATGGCGGGACTGCCGATGAAGCTCGCCACGAAGAGGTTGTTCGGTGCGTTGTAGAGCTTGTGAGGTTCGGCCATCTGCTGCAGCTCGCCCCTGCGCATCACCGCGACACGGTCCCCCATCGTCATCGCCTCCACCTGGTCGTGCGTGACGTAGATAGTGGTCACTCCGACTTCGTGCTGGATCCGAGCGATCTCCGCTCGCATCTGCACGCGCAGCTTCGCGTCTAGGTTGGAAAGAGGCTCGTCCATCAGGAACACCTGCGGCTGGCGCACGATCGCGCGGCCCATTGCGACCCGCTGGCGCTGCCCGCCCGACAGCTCCTTCGGCCGGCGGTTGAGGTATGGCGTCAGGCCGAGGAGCTTGGCTGCCCACGCGACTCTCTCCTCCACCACGTTCTTCGGCGTCTTGCGCAGTCGCAGCCCGAAGCCGATGTTGTCGGACACCGAGAGGTGGGGATAGAGCGCGTAATTTTGGAAGACCATGGCGATGTCGCGTTCCTTCGGCGTCAGATCGTTGACGACACGTCCGCCGATCGAGACCTTGCCGTCCGTGATCTCCTCGAGGCCGGCCACCATGCGCAGCGCCGTCGTCTTGCCGCAGCCCGAAGGCCCGACGAGCACCACGAACTCGCCGTCCCGGATCTCCAACGACAGATCGTGGACCGCGTGGACGTCGTTGTCGTAGACCTTCTCGACCTTGTCGAAGATCACCTCAGCCATTCGTCAGCCTCCAGACGTGGAATGCGGGCCCTGCAGCGGGAAGTACGGCGTCGTCGCCCTCGAGCTCCGCGTCGGTCCCGTGCAGCCTCTCCAGCTCCTGTGCTCCCAGTGCGGAGAGCGGCAGCCGAATCGGCGCATGCTCGTCTCTGCTCGCGAGACAGAGGAGGCGCTCGCCACTCGTCTCGCGCAGGTACGCGATGACGTCGTCGTCCACGAACGCGAAGCGAATCCCGCCGCGGGCGAGCGCGGGGCTCGAGCGTCGCAGGGCGATCAGCCGCCGATACTCGTCGAGGAGCCCGGGGTCCCAGTCGTCCTGACGCGCCCACGGCATGGTCCTGCGCGCGTCCTCGCCCCAGTCACCCTCGAGCCCGAGCTCGTCGCCCGCGAAGACCATCGGGACGCCGGGCATCGTCATCTGAAGACCGACTCCGACGAGCTGACGAGCGCGTGAACCCGCCATCGAGCGGAACCGGGGCGTGTCGTGACTGTCGAGGATCGACCACGAATGCAAGACGAACTGCCACGGAACCCCGGCGCGGAATGCGCGCATTGCCGCGACCGACGCCTCGCCGCCCAGTCGCGGCATCGAGACGGGAAGCCCGAGGTACGGGATCTCGACGTCGCCGCGCAGCCACATCCAGACCGGACGGGAAAAGCCGGCGTAGTTCATGACGCCGTGCCAGCCCGCGAAGTCCGTGCGGAAGTCATGGAAGTTCTCCGCCACGAGCAGCGACTCGGGCTCGAGCGCCTCGCGGAGAGTCGGCGCGACATCGGCGTTCACGTCCGTCGCACCCGTTCGGCCGCTCATGTTGGCGACGTCGACGCGAGTTCTCCGCCACGAGCAGCGACTCGGGCTCGAGCGCCTCGCGGAGAGTCGGCGCGACATCGGCGTTCACGTCCGTCCCACCCGTTCGGCCGCTCATGTTGGCGACGTCCACGCGCCACCCGTCGAGGCCGTACGGCGGCTGCAACCATTTGCGCGCGATTGCCTGCAGCCGTCGTCTCAGCTCCGGAGAGAGCCAGTTGAGCTTGGGCAGCGACTTGATTCCCCACCAAGCCTCGTAGTCGCCTTGTGCGTCGAAGAGGTAGAGGTCTCGCTCTCCGCCGACGAACCATTCGTGCTTGTCGCCGGTGTGATTCGTTGTCAGGTCCGAGATCACGCGGATGCCGCGAGCGTGGGCGGCCCGTGTCAGGGACGCGAGCGCCTCGTCGCCGCCGAGCAGCGGATCGACGCGCTCGAACGTGGTGGAGTCGTAACGATGAGTGCTGCCCGCGGGAAAGACCGGCGTCAGATAGATGACGTTCGCGCCGAGCGACTCGATGTGGTCGAGGTGCGCCTCGACTCCGCCGAGGTCGCCGCCGAACCATTCGTAGGGCGTGTCGGGCCCGCGGCCCTCCGGCAGCTCGTCCCAGGCCCGCGGAACCGCCCACTCGGGCGGTGCACCTCCTCCGCCCGTCGTCGCGAATCGGTCCGGGAAGATCTCGTACACGACCGAATCGAGGTGCCAGGCAGGGCCGCCGCGATCGAGCGACAACACGAAGTCGTCTGCGTCGGGAACGTCATGAGGCACGAGGCCGAAGCCGTTCAGCCACGCATACCCGACCTCGCCGCCGGAGAGCAGCCAGCGGTAGCGGACGTTGGGATTCGGCACGGGAAAGCGCGCACGCCACCAGCCTCCTTCTTCCTCGCTCGCTTTCACGCCGCGCGCCTCGCCGTCCTCCACCCAACGCAGAACGACCGATTCGACCTCCTGGGGAACGCGAATGCGCACGACCGCCTCGCCCCCGAGCTCTTCCGGCCGCTCGACGACGTACAGGTCCGAACCGTCGTGATGCGGCCGGTCGAGGAGTGAGGCCGAGAGGTCGAGCTCCGTTGCGCTCATCCCTTGACCGCGCCCTGGGTCAGCCCTTCCACGATGTAACGCTGGAGGAACGCGAAGAGGAGCGCAGCCGGGATGGCCGCGATCAGCACGCCCGCGGCGAACGGCCCCCAGTGCTCCGAGTACTTCTGGTCGATGAACTGCCAGAGGCCGACGGGCAACGTGAACTTCTGCTGGGTTTCGAGGATCACGCTCGCGATGACGAACTCGTTGAGGGTCGAGATGAACGAGATCAGCGCGATCACCGCGAGGACCGGCGCGGCCAGCGGCAACACGACCCCCCAGAAGACCTGCGCCGGTGTCGCGCCGTCGACTCGTGCGGACTCGTCGAGCTCCGACGGGATCGTGTCGAAGAAGCCCTTCATCAGCCAGGTGTTCACTCCCATCGCGCCACCGAGGTAGACGATGATCAGGGCCGGGAGCGTGTTGAGCCCGATGAAGCGGAAGACGTCTCCCGTGTTGAGGACGATCAGGTAGATCGCCACGACGGCGAGCAACTGCGGGAACATCTGGATCAGGAGCAGCGTCAGCATCCCCATTCGCCGGCCGCGGAAGCGGAAACGGCTGAACGCGTACGCGGCGAGAGCGCTGAGGAGAACCGTCAGCAGCGCGGTCCCGCCCGCCACGATCATGGAGTTGCCGAACCAGCTCAGGTAGTGGGCGTTCTGGAACGTCGCGTGTCCCGTCGTGTGCCGTTGCGTCCCGAAGAGCGATCGGAAGTTGTCGAGGGTCAGCTGACGAGGGATCAGCGACGAACCGCTCAGCGAGTTGTCGCCATTGAACGCCGCCGACACGATGTAGGCAACCGGGAACAGGGCGATCACGACGCCGATCAGGGCGACCAGGTGCCGCCACCAGTTGTCGGCGAAGCCTGACCGCTTCTTGCGTCGCCGTTCGGCGACCGAGGGGAGCGCGAGCTCCGCCTGGCGTTCAGCCGTGCTCACGCGAGATTCTCCAGTGCCTTGGTACGCGAGAACGAGATGGCCGAGATCGTTCCCACGGTGATGAAGATCAGGATCGCGATTGCGCTGGCGAGGCCGTAGTCCTGCCCTTTGCCTGCTGCGAACGCGATCTTGTACGTGTAGCTGATCAAGATGTCGGTTGCACCGGCAACAGGGCTGTTGTTCAAGGCCGGGCCGCCTCCCGTGAGCAGGTAGATGTTGTTGAAGTTGTTGAAGTTGAATGCGAACGACGCGATCATCAACGGCGCCACGGCTACGAGCAGAAGTGGGAGCGTGATCTTCCGGAAGACCTGCCACGCCCCGCCGCCGTCGACCTCGGCCGCCTCGATCAGCTCGCTCGGAATCGACTGGAGCGCGCCGAGGGAGACGAGAAAGAAATACGGGACCGTCAGCCACACGCTGACGAGGATCACCGAGACGCGAGCCCAGTTCGGATCGAAGAGCCACGGGATGCTCGTGTGAAACGCGCGGTTCACGACACCGAAGTCGTCGTTGAGTAACCCCTGCCAGACGAGCAACGCGAGAAAGGCAGGAACCGCGTACGGAATGATCAGGAGGGCTCGATACGTCCGCTGGAAGCTGAGGCCCGGCTTGTTCAGCGTGATTGCAAGCAGCAGGCCGAGCGCGAACGAGAGAAAGACGACGGAGGTCGCAAAGACCATCGTCCAGAGGAAGACCTTGAGAAACGGGCTTCTGATCAGCGGGCTGTGGATGATCCGCCCGAAGTTCCTCATCCCGACATAGGTCTTCCACCCGGGCTCGATCTCGGCACCGTTCGCCGCAACGAAGGAGCCGCGCCCGTTGTCCTTGAAGAGAACGCCGTCCTTGACGCGCACGAATGCGTCTTTCCGCGCGTCGAAACGGTACGTCGGCTCGAGCACCACCGCCGAGTCGAAGCCCTGCGGCTCGATCGCCTTTCCACCGCCGACCGGGACCTTGTAGGAGGAGAGCTCGGTGTCGATGCTGCCCAGCTCCGTGCCCTTGAGAGGGGTGTAGCCCTGCGCGGATGCGATCGTGCCGCCCGCAATCGTGACCTGGTCTCGCGGGATCGGGCGCAAGCCGTCCGGCGTGCCGATGAAAGCGTGTCCGGAATTGTCGAGGAGGGCGAGCACGAGTTGGTGCTTGTCGCTCCGCATCAGCGTCATCGCGTAAGACGCGCCGTTGCCCGCCTCCGTGAGCGAGTTCTGCTCGATGTTCGCGATCGCCTCGGACCGCGAGAGAATGTGACCGGTCGAGTAGTTCGTGAACGCGACGTTGATCGTGTACGCAACCGGGATGACCTGAAATGCCAGCAGAAAGATCGTTCCCGGAATCAAGAACTTGAGCGGGAGCGTCCAACGCCTGGTGAGATAGATGGCGTCGATCGCCGCCGTCACGAATGCGAGCAGCCCAAGCGCTCGCCACTTGTGATGGTCGGACAGGACGACGGCCGCCCAGATCGCGAACGCATTGACCAGGCTGAGCAAGACGATCTTGATCACGAGCCCGACCGTGCCCGAGAAGGCGCTGATCAGCCGGGTCGGGAGTGAGAGCGCGCGCGTTCCAGCGCTCATCGCGACCTCGGCTTGATTCCTACAGACGGAGTGCTCAGACCTTCCTCCTGTCGAATCGGAAGCCGAACGGTAGTGGTGGGCGCCCGCCGTAACGGGCGCCCACTGACTTCAGCTGCCTAGCCTCCCGCGATCTTGTCGAGGATGTTCTTGGCGGCCGTCGTGAAGGCGACTCGCGCGGATGTCGCCCCGGTGCCCTTGGTGGCCTTGACCCAAGCACCGCCGAGCTCCGCCCAGACGCTGCCCATCTGCGGAATGTTCGGCATGGGAACACCGCCGGCACCGGCGGCTCCGAACTGCCTCAGGATCGGGTCGTTGACCCGCTTTCCGGCGAGCTTGTTCGCCGGGTAGCGGAGGTTCGCCTGCTCGAGATCGAGCTGGAAACCCGCCTTCATCATCTCACTGGCGACCAGGTCCTTCGCGAGGCTCTCGACGCCGTGTGCCTGCGCGAACTTCGTCACCATCGCTCCCTGCACGCCGAGGAACGGCACCGATTGGTACTTGATCTTCGGGAGCTGGATGATCCGGAAGGGGTTGCCGCTCGCCTTCAGCGCGTCGACCTCCCACGGTCCCGTGATCCAGAAGGCCGCCTGCTGCTTCAGCCAGGCGTTCTTCGCGGTCCCGTAGTCGATCTTCGAATTGATCAGGCCTTCGCGGTTCCACTTGTCGATGAGAGATGCGTTGTTCAGGAAGGTCTTGCTGGCGAGACCCAGTTTGTTCGGCTGCAAGGCGCCGTTCTTGGCGTGGCCGAAGACGAAGCCGCCGAGGCCCGAGAAGAACGGATACATGTGATAAGCGTCCCCGCCGGAGCCCTGAGGCACGGCAAGGGCGATGTTGTCAGGGCTCTTGCGTTTGAACGCCAGCGCTTCCTTCTCGAACTGTGCGAACGTCTTCGGGACCTTCACGAGCCTCGTGTTCACGACGAGGCCGACGTTCTCGAGCGCGTACGGTGCGCCGTAGAGCCTGCCCCCGTACGAGAATGCGTCGAGCGCATACTTCGGGAACTGCTTCTTCAGGGCCTTCGTCGGGAACAGCGACAGCACGAGGCCGTTCGCCGCCAGATCGCCCGTCCAGTCATGCGCCGCGACGATGACGTCAGGTGCGTTCTCGGCTTTGACCGTCTTGAGATCGTCGCGGATGGTTCCGAACGAGTGGAACACGACGTTTACGTCGACCCCACGCCGCGTGCCCCAGCTCGACGTGATCTTGTCGACCGCAGGCTTCTGGACGTTGTCGACCCAGATCGTGAGCTTTGCTGCCTTCGTGCTCGCATGTGCCGCCGGTGCAGAACGACTGCCGACGAGCGACAGCGCCACGGCGAGGACAACGGCGAGCAGGACGGCTGGACGCCTCCCTACTTTCATTGAATCCTCCTCCTCCTCAGTCCCGCCCGGCCAAAGCCCGACGCCAACTGCTCTGAAACATGTCTTAGCCCCATGAAACACGGTGAGCCTATGCCTCGCCCCAGAAAATGTCAAGGAGGCGAAAAAGCTGGAGTTCATCCTGAGAATCTGTTACATAGACTTGCAACACTATGGCCAGCCTTCGCGATGTAGCCCGCCACGCCGGTGTCAGTGTCGCCACTGCATCCCGCGTCGCGAGCGGGCTGGACAACGTGCGCTCGGAGACGCGGGAGCGCGTCGAGCGGGCGATGCGCGAGCTCCTCTACGTTCCCTCCGGCCGCCGGACCGAGACCGGCGTGATCGGACTACTCCTGCCCGACTTCGAGAATCCGATCTTTCCCGAGCTGGCGCAGGCAATCGAGCGACGCGCCACTGAAGCCGGCTTCGCCTCGATCCTCTGCTCGACCACGGCGGCTGCCTTTCGCGAAGTGGACTACGTGCACATGCTGCTCGACCGCGAGGTGGACGGGATGATCTTCATCTCCTGCGAGATGACGAACATGAGCGGCGAGCACGACCACTACGCGCGGCTCGTCGAAGAGGGCGCCAGAATGGTGTTCGTCAACGGTGCGCTCAACAATCTGAGCGTTCCCTCGGTCGGCGTCGACGAAGTGCACGCAGGCGAGTGCGCGACACAGCACCTCCTCGAGCTCGGGCATCGCGAGATCGGCTACGCCGCAGGGCCGAGCTTCTACCTGCCGACGCAGCAGAAGGCCGCCGGCCGCGAGCGGGCGCTGCGGGCTGCGGGCATCGATCCGGACGGTCTCGTAGCCCACGAGGACTTCAGCGTCGAGGGAGGTCGCGAGGCATTGCGAAAGCTCTTGATGCATTCGCCGCGGCCGACGGGCGTGATCTGCTCGAGCGACCTGATGGCGATCGGCGTCCTCCAGGAAGCATTCGCCCACGGGCTGCGGGTGCCCGAGGATCTGTCGGTCGTCGGTTTCGACGGCATCGATGCCGCCGAGTGGACGTCGCCACGTCTCACCACGGTCGAGCAACCGATCGAGGAGATCGCAGACGTCGCCGTCGACATGCTGAGCACGCTGATCGCCGATCCGCAGAAACCGCTGCCCGACTCGTCTTTCCGCCCGCGCCTCAATGTGCGCGAGTCGACCGGCGCTCCGCCGGCTTAAGAGTCAGAGCCCGGCGCGATGCCGGCGAGTTCGAGGAAGATGAGCAGATGGAGTCCCTCAGCAACATGAGGTGCGTCGCATGTCGCAAGGACGCACCGCCCGCGACCGAGGCCGAGATCGTCGAGCTTCATCCTCAGGTCTCAGAGTGGGAGATCGTCGAGCAGGGAGGGATCAAGAAGTTGAGGCGCGTGTTTCGTTTCGACGACTTTGCCGAAGCGCTGGCGTTCACCAACGCGCTCGGCGAGCTCGCCGAGGAACAGGGCCACCATCCGACGCTGCTTACCGAATGGGGCCGAACGACCGTCACGTGGTGGACGCACAAGATCAAGGGCCTGCATCGCAACGACTTCGTCATGGCCGCGAAGACCGATGATCTGTCCCGGCGGCCCTAGAAGAGGCCGACCGTCCGCCCCTGCTCGTCGATGTCGACGTCGAAGGCGGCGGCCTTTCTCCCGAGTCCGGGCATCGTCATGATCTCGCCGCAGAGCGGCACGAGCCAGCCGGCACCCGTGTAGGCGCGCACGTCCCGAACGTGCACCGTGAATCCGGTCGGTGCGTTCAGGAGCGTCGGATCGTCCGAGAGCGAGAGATGCGTCTTCGCCATGCAGATCGGCAGCCCGCCGAGCCCTTGTTCCGCGAACCGCGCAATCCGCTCTTCGGCCAACGGGAGAAAGTGGACGTTGTCGGCGCCGTAGACCCGCTGGGCGATCGCCTCGACTTTGGCCGCTATGGGCGCATCGAGCGGGTACGTCTGCTCGAACGAGTTCGGGTGCGCGGCTGCGTCGATCACGGCTTCGGCGAGGGCCGTCGCGCCTGCGCCGCCACGCTCGAAGCCCTCGTTCGCCTCGGCGGCGTGGGCGCCGTGCTCGACGGCGAGGCGGCGGACGAGCTCGACCTCTTCGTCGGTATCGCCGGGGAAACGGTTGACCGCGACGACCGCCTTCAGCCCGAAGCCGGAGATGATGCCGAGGTGGCGCGCGAGATTCGCGGCCCCGCGTTCTATCGCGTCGAGTCCTCCGTCGGGGTCCCCGCCGTGGTGCTTGAGCGCCCGCGCGGTAGCGACGAGCACGATCGCGCTCGGGCTGAGCCCGCCGGCCCTGCAGACGATGTTGAGGAACTTCTCCATGCCCATGTCCGAGCCGAAGCCGCTCTCGGTGACGACGTACTCCCCGAGCTTGAGCGCGACGCGGTCTGCGACGAGCGAGTTGTTGCCGTGGGCGATATTCGCGAACGGGCCGCAGTGAATGAGCGCAGGTTGCCCCTCGAGCGTCTGGACGAGGTTCGGCTTCAGCGCGTCCTTCAACAGCACGGTCATCGCGCCCGCGGCCCGGAGCTGATCAGCCGTCACCGGCTCGCCCGCGTAGCTTTGCGCGACCGTGATTGCGCCCAGCCGTGAGCGCAGATCGGCCAGGTCGCGCGAGACTGCGACGATCCCCATCACCTCCGATGCTGCGGTGATGTCGAAGCCGCTCTGGCGGACGTAGCCGTTGGCTCGACCGCCGAGTCCGACCACGATGTCACGAAGGGCCCGGTCGTTCATGTCCATGCAGCGCCGCCAAGTGACGCTCAGCGGATCGATGCCGGTCGGGTTCCCGTGCAGGATGTGCGCCTCGACGATCGTCGCCAGCAGGTTGTTCGCCACGCCGATCGCGTGCATGTCGCCGGTGAAATGGAGGTTGAGGTCCTCCATGGGGACGACCTGGGTGTAGCCCCCGCCGGCCGCGCCGCCCTTGATCCCGAAGACCGGTCCGAGCGACGGCTCGCGCAGACAGAGAACCGGCTTTGCGCCGACCGCGCCGAGCCCCTGCGTGAGCGAGACGGAGGTCGTGGTCTTTCCCTCGCCCGCTCTAGTCGGCGTGATCGCTGTGACGCAGATCAGCTTGCCGTCCGCGCCGGACGCGCGCTCGTCGAGGGCGGACAGGTTGACCTTCGCCTTGTAGCGACCGTAGAACTCGATCTCGTCCGGCTCGAGGCCCGCGTCCGCGGCGATCTCGGCGATCGGCCGTAGCGTCGCCTGCTGCGCGATCTCGAGACTGGAGGGCACCTGGATGTTGGGGGAGATCAGTGGGAGACCGCCGCAGCGGCGAACTCGCAGAGAAGGATATCGCTTCTCGGAACAAGCGATACTCGAGCCAGCGAGAATTGCCCAGGACGCAAACTCAAGGGAAGGATGGGAAAGCATGGCGAACATCCTCTGCGTGCTCTACGACGATCCCGTCGACGGGTATCCATCGTCATACGCGCGGGACGATATTCCGAAGATCGAGAGCTACTACGACGGCCAGACCGCGCCGACTCCGGAGGCGATCGACTTCACCCCGGGCGAGTTGCTCGGAAGCGTGTCAGGCGAGCTCGGGCTGCGGAAATTCCTCGAGGACCGCGGGCACAAACTGATCGTGACCTCTGACAAGGACGGGCCCGACTCCGTCTTCGAACGTGAGCTCCCGGACGCGGAAGTCGTCATCTCACAGCCCTTCTGGCCCGCGTATCTGACCGCGGAGCGAATCGCCAAGGCGCCGAACCTGAAGCTGGCGCTGACCGCGGGAATCGGCTCGGACCACGTCGACCTCCAGGCGGCGATCGACCACGGCATCACGGTTACCGAGGTCACCTACTCCAACAGCATCAGCGTCTCCGAGCACGTGGTGATGGTGATCCTCACCCTCGTCCGCAGCTACCTCCCGGCCCACCAGTGGGTTCTCGACGGGGGTTGGAACATCGCCGACTGCGTCTCCCGCTCCTACGACCTGGAGGGAATGCAGGTCGGCACGGTGGCCGCAGGGCGGATCGGCTCGGCCGTGCTGCGGCGGCTGAAGCCGTTCGAGGTCGGGCTGCACTACACCGACAAGCACCGCCTCCCGACAGAGGTCGAGGAAGAGCTCGGTGTCACCTACCACCCAGACGTCGAGTCGCTAGTCCGTGTGTGCGACGTGGTGACGATCAACGCTCCACTGCATCCCGAGACCGAGCACCTCTTCGACGATGAGTTGATCAGCAAGATGAAGCGCGGCGCGTACATCGTGAACACCGCGCGCGGCAAGATCTGCGATCGGGACGCGATCGCGCGGGCGTGCGAAAGCGGTCAGCTTGCAGGCTACGCGGGGGACGTCTGGTTTCCCCAACCTGCGCCGAAGGATCATCCGTGGCGCACGATGCCGCACCAAGGGATGACGCCGCACAACTCCGGGTCCAGCCTGTCGGCGCAAGCCCGGTATGCCGCCGGAACGCGCGAGATCCTCGAGTGTTGGTTCGACGGCCGGCCGATCAGGGAGGAGTACCTGATCGTCGACGGCGGGCAGCTCGCCGGGGCCGGCGCGCACTCCTACAGCGCCGGCGATGCCACCGGCGGCTCGGAAGAAGCCGCACGCTTTGGAGCCCGATGAAGTGACGCGGCAAAGGTGGGCGATTGGCCTCCTTTAGCCTCGAGGATCCGGTCGAGCGATTCCTCGACCGGATCGCGTCGGCGGAGCCCGCACCGGCCGGCGGCTCCGTCGCCGCGGTCGCCGTCGCGATGGCGGCCGGTCTCGTCGCAATGGCTGCGCGCCTGGCGCACGACTGGCCCAAGGCGGGTGAGGTCGTGGAGCGAGCCGAGGCGCTGCGCTCGAGGATGACGACGCTCGCGCTTGTGGACGCCGACGCCTACGCGAACGTGGTCGAGGCGCTCCGGCTGCCGCCGAGCTCACCTTCGCGGGCCGCAGAGGTGTCGCAGGCGCTCTCCGCTGCGGCCGACGTACCTCTAGCGGTCGCCGAAGCCGCAGCGGAGATCGCAGTGCTTGCCGCACTCGTCGCGCAGGAGGGAAACGATCGGCTGCGAGGTGACGCACTCGTGGCGGCCGAGCTCGCCGGGGCCGGGGCGCGCGGCGCAGCGGAGCTCGTCGCCATCAACCTCGCCGGTCTCGACGATCCCCGCGTCCGGCGTGCGCAGGACTTCGCTGCGGCTAGACGTCCTCGGTGATGACGTAGACCGGCCGGTCTGCCTTGCGCCGCACCCGATAGGGCTCCTGGGGCCCAGATGAAGTCGCCGACGATCACGCAAATGTCCCTCGGCATTGATCTCCAAGCGCTTCAGCGCCTTTCACCGCCCCTGCTAGGCGCTCGCGCTGCCCTTCTCACTCGCTCTGGTGGCTCGAGCCGGCGCGAGGCACACTCACTGCCAATGGGAGCACCACGGCAGGCCAAGAAGAAGCGGCGCTTCCGGCCGGCGCCTCCGCCGCCGCGTTGGCGGTTGCCCGTGCACCGGCGCCCGTTCTGGGCCGGGATCGCCGTGGGGCTCGGTGTGTCCGCGGCGCTCCTCGTCCTAGTCTTCGCCGGCCGCCCTTCGTCGCCATCGGCGAATGCGCCGTGGGGCGCGAACAGGACCCACCTTCGGGAGCGCCTGCGCGCGCTCGGTCTGCCCGCACTGCCAGTGGAGGGAAGGGCGCTCCACACACATGAGCACCTCGACCTGTACCTGAACGGAACGCACGTCGCCGTTCCCGCCGGCATCGGCATCGGCATCGACCCCAGTCGACGCTTCTTCTCGCCGCTCCACACCCACGACAGGACCGGCATCCTCCACGTCGAGTCGCCGACGAGGACGGCGTATACACTCGGCCAGTTCTTCGGCGTGTGGGGCGTCCGCCTCAGCGCGAAATGCATCGGCAGCTACTGCGCCGGCGGCGGCCGGACGCTCCAGGCATTTGTCGCCGGCCGGCCCGTGAATGGCGACCCAACGGTGATCCCGCTCAGGCGTCACGCGGAAATCGTGCTCGCCTACGGGACGCGCCCGGACCTTCCGAAGCGGATCCCGTCCTCGTACAGCTTCCCCGCAGGCGACTAACGGTCTACGCACGGGACGAGGTGGCCCGGATTCGCGCCGGGTTTGCAACGCTGAGAAAGTCACTGCTCGGCTACGGGTCTTGGACGACGATGTGGACCGGCACCTTCGCCTTGCGCTGGACGCGGTAGGGCTCCTGCGACCACAGCATGTCGGCGACGAGTCGGTTTCGTGGCGGGTCGCCGCCCATCACGATCGCCTCGCAGCCGAGCCGGGTCGCTTCTCCGACGATCCGCTTCGTCGCCTTGCGCGTGCCGAGGATGTTGCCGTCCGCCTCCACCCCCCGCCGCTCGAGCAGCTCGATCGCCTGTGCGACGCCGTCCCGCTGGTCTTGCCACTCCGTCGCGTTCGGGCGGAGCCACGGCGAGGGCAGGCCGAAGGCGACCCCGTAGATGCGCGCGACCGCGAAGACGTGCACCGGCGCCCCGGACTTGTTCGCGAGCTCGGCCGCTCGCTCGACGGCCGCCTTCGGGATCGGCCGGCCCTCGGTCGCGAGCAGCACGCCGCCGCGCTGCGCGGTCGCAGCGGCTCGTTTGATCGTTCGGCGGCGCGGCATGCGTGTGGGACGGGGCGCCGGGGTTCCGGCGCCCCGTCGGATCCGGTTAGGAGCCGGGGCTCGGCAGAGCCGTAGGCACCGCCTCCACGTGCTTCTTGTCCTCGACCTTCTTGCGGTACCAGTAGAGCGGCAGGTACGAGAGCAGCGTGCCGATCCCGATGAAGTAGTAGACGAGCGTGTTGCGGCCCGCGAGCGAGCACGAGCAGGAGGCGTACACAGGCCCGCCGTAGAAGTAGATCACCGCGTAGAACGCCGCGAGCGCCAGCGCGACGTACTTCATCCACTCGGGCAGCCTGAACGGTCGGCGTACATTCGGCCGGTCGCGGCGGAGCAGGTAGTAGCCGACGAGCACGGGTAGGAACGAGGCGAGGTAGCCGACGTTCGAGAACGTGTAGATCTCGACCGCGCCGCCCATGAAGACGACGGCGATCATCACGACGACGTTGAACATCATCGAGCGGTCCGGCACGCCGTGCTTGTTCTGGTGTTGGAAGAAGCGCGGGAACTGGCCATCTACCGACATTTGGTGCAGCGCACGTGCCGTCCCCGTGATCGCATTCAGAGCGGAGAGCACGAGGGCAACGATCAGCATGAACGCGATCAGCCAGTCGACCGTACTCCCACCACTGCCGAACACCTTGTCGGCGAAATTGACGAAGATCGTCTTCGGATCGGCCGAGCTGCCCTTTGCGCCGAGCACGAGGATGAACGAGATCGGGATCAGCGTGTAGATGAAGACGCCGTAGCCGCCCTCGAGGTTCATCGCGATCTTCGCGTCGCGATCGGGATCCTTGCACTCCCCGATGTAGCAGGCGGCCGCCTCCATCGCGATCACGTTCCAGGTCAGCAGGAACATGAACGCGATGTAGATCGTCAGCCAGCCGTGCCCGAAGAGCGGCGAGAAGAACCCCGTTGCGTCAGCCTGCTTGAAACCGGAGAGGTTCGAGACGTGGGCAACCGACGGGTGGAAGATCCAGGCAATCGCGAGAAACGTGAGCGGGATCATCGACAACAGGCCGAGCACGGTCGCGAACAGCGCACCGAAGCGAATGCCCAAGTAGGCCGGAATGAACAGCAGCATTAGCCCGACGATCGAGATGATCAACGTCCACCAGGCGATCGGCGTGTGGATCGGTGTGAATCCGCTCTGCGAAAGTTTGAACTTGTCGACGATGTAGAACGACGCCAGGATCATGTTGAGCGGCCCGACCGGGAACCAGCCGAGCCAGTAGGCCCACGCCGTGAACCCGTTCACGTGCTCGGCGACACGCGGCCAGCGCGTCTTGAACGCCGGATAGGCATACGACGGTGAGCCGCCGGTACGCTCGGGCATCATCGCCGAGAGCTCCGCCAGGAACAGGCAGAGCAGCCAGCCCGTGAGCGTGATGAGTACGATGCTCGGAATCGCCGACGCCCCGAGCGAGGTCACCATCACCGGCGCGATCCCGGTGACGAGAATCGTCCCGGCGAGCCCGATCACGAACGCGCCCCACCAGTTCGTCTCCCTCGGCAGCCCGCCGCCAGCGTAGTCCAGCTCGTCAACGTCCGGAGCCACGTCCATCCCTCCTTGTCAGATCGCCAACGACTCTCACGAGAAGCTGAGGTTCGCGTAGTTTGTCCAATGGTCGATCAAGCCTGCCCCTCGCGTAGTCGAGCTCATCAGGGCTGACTGCCATACACCCTCCTTGCGGTCCGTGAGGCCAGGGGGCCAAACGTGACAGAACGAGCGAATCAGTACAAGGGGAAAACAGGAAGAGTGGCCGAAGAGTGGAGCCGGTGAACACACCAGAGGTGGCCGAGTTCCTGGGGCGCTTCCCGCCGTTCGACGTGTTGCCTGAAGACGAGCGCACCGCCGTTGCCGACAGCGTCGAGTTGCGGACGTACGTGGACGGCGAGAACATCCTGGTCGAGGACGCCGAGCCTGCCGACCACCTCTACGTCGTCCGTGACGGCGCGGTCGAGCTCGTCCACCAGGAGGAGGTCGTGGACGTGCTCGAACCGGGCGAGTGTTTCGGCCATCCCTCGCTGCTGACGGGCATGGCGCCGGCGTTCACCGTGCGTGCCCACGGCGGCTGCGCCTGCTACACGATTCCCGGCGAGCAGGCGTTGATGGCGCTGCGCAACCCGGCGGGGGCGCGCTACGTCGCCATGACGCTGCGCGAGCGTCTGACCCGGACGGGCCACACGGTGCATGCACTCCCGCAGCTCGCCACGCTTCGGGTCGAGGAGCTGATCACCCGGCCGCCCCTCTTTTGCAGCGGCGACATCGCCATCCGCACGGCGGCGCTGATCATGACCGAGAACGAAGCCTCCGCGATCGTCGTCCGCGACGGCGCGAACCTCTTCATTCTCACCGACGCCGCCCTGCGCGGTCGCGTCCTCGCGGCGGATCTCTCGCCGGAGAGCCCCGTCTACAGGGTTGTGACTCGCGCAGTGACCGTCCGACCGGACCGGCTCGCAGTGGATGCGATCATCGACATGCTGGACGACGGGGCCGACCACCTGGTCGTCGTCGACCCGGTGCGCGACGTCCTCGGCGTACTCTCGGCCGCCGACCTGATGGGCGTCGAGACGCGCAGCCCCTTTGCGCTTCGCCATGCGATCCTGCGTGCCGCCGACGAGGACCAGGTCGTCGCCGCCGCACAAAACCTGCGCCGCCTCTTCCTCGCGCTGCTGGACGCCGGGCTCGCCCCGGTGGACATCGGCCGCGTCCTCTCCCTCCAGTTCGACACGTTCACCATGCGATTGCTCGATCTTGCCTTCGAGGCACACGGGCCGGCCCCGGTTCCCTGGGCGTGGCTCGCCTTTGGGAGCGCGGCACGGCGTGAGCTCACGCTCGGCTCCGACCAGGAGAACGCCCTCGCGTACGGCGATGCGAACGGAGACGTGGAGGTCGACCGCTACTTCGAGCGGATCGCTACGGACGTCAACCGCGGCCTCGAGCGCTGCGGCTTCCCGCACGACCCGAATGATGTCGTCTCCACCAGTGCGCTGTGGCGGATGTCCGTGTCCAACTGGGCCCAGGTCTTCCGCGACTGCCTGGAGTCGCCGGATCGCTCCCACCTGATCCGGGCGAACGTTTCGTTCGACTACCGCGCAGTCGCCGGCGGTCTCGAGGTGACGCCGGAGCTCGTGGCGATCCTGCGGGACGCGAAGAACCACCCGGACTTCCTGCGTCGCCTCGCGCGGAGCGCGACGGACTTCAAGCCGCCGCTCGGCTTCCGTGGCGCCCTGCCCGACAAGAGCTTCGATCTCAAGAAGGGCGGCGTGATCCCGATCGCGAATCTCGCGCGCTTCCACGCGCTCGCGAACGGCATCACGATCTCGAGCACCCTCGACCGCCTCGTCGCGGCGCAGGAGCTCGGTGCGCTCGAGACCGGGACGGCGGCCGGACTGCGCGAGGCGTTCGAGATCGTCGCGCGCGTCAGGCTCGACCACCACGCCGCCGGGATCGAGGCGGGCCGAGATCCTGACAACATCATCGACCCGAAGGACCTGACCCCGCTCACGCGCGTGTACCTCCGTGAAGCCTTCCGGACGGTGGCAGCCGCCCAGAAACAGCTGGGCGTCTACGTTCCGCTCGGCATGTGATTTTTTCAACGAAGCCGGGTAGGTGAACGGGATGAAGCTCAAGACCATCGTCGTCGGGTTCGACGACACGGAGCCCGCCCGCCGCGCTCTCGAGCGCGCCGCCGACCTCGCCGAGGCCTTCGGCGCGAAGCTCGTCGTCACGAGCGTCGCACCGGTCCTCGTCGGAATCACACGGAATGCGGGACCGCTCGATCCGGTCGATTCGCCGGAGGAGCACCGGGAACAACTCCAGGACGCGAGAGAGCTCCTCGAGGCCCGCAACATCAAGGCCGAGTATGTGCCGGCGGTAGGCGAGCCGGCCGACACGATCGCGGAGCTCGCGGATGACCTGGACGCCGACCTGATCGTCGTCGGCACGCGGGAGCCCGGAGTCCTCGAACGGCTGCTCGGCCAGAGCGTCAGCGAACGGGTCGCGCACCAAGCGCACCGTGACGTCCTGATCGTCCACTAGTCCTGCCCTACCACCGGACGATCGCCCTCGCGGGCAGGCCGCTGCCTGCTCTTTCAGTGGGAAACAGCCGCGGCCGCCAACTCGGAGACGAGCGTGTCGGTATGGAACCGTTCCAGGGCAAACGGCGCGATCACGTCAGGCGTCCGGCCGGTGGCGACGAGCTCGGCGAGGGTCGTGCCGACGATCGGCGCCGCCTTGAACCCGTACGTCCCCCAGCCACACGAGATCAGGAACCCTCCCA
>VAXG01000141.1 GCA_005883355.1 Actinomycetota bacterium
ACTCTAGTCGGGTAGTGCGGCGCGAACCGGGCTGTGGATGGCCTCCGTTTGCACGCTTTGCGTCGTCTGCAGCACCACCGCGAAGATGACGACAACGCCGCCGATGACGGCAATCAGCGCCGGTCGTTCCCCGAGCACGATCCATACCCAGAGCGGCCCGAGGACGATTTCCAGCAGCGTGATCAGCGCGACCTCCGCAGCCGGAATCAAGCGGGCACCGACAGTCAGAAACGCGAGCCCGAGCCCCACCTGCCCGACGCCGAGCAGCACGAGGAATGTCAGGTCGTGCGCAGACACGGTGCCTGGATGGGTGAATGGAGCGACCGCGACGACGACGAGGAATTGCGAGAGACAGATCGCCGGCGCCATCGACACCTCGCGTCGATGCCGGGTGATGACGATGGTCACCGCAAAGGCGAGCGTCATCAAGAGCGAAACTCCAACGCCAAGCGCGCCACCGCTACCGGGCCCGCCGACCATCAATGCGACTCCGAACAGGGCAACTCCCATGGCAACGAGCGCGCGGCCGGTGATCGACTCGGCGAGCGCGATCCAGGCGAGCAGAGCGGCAAATATGGGAGCGGCGGCCTGCATGAAGAGGACGTTCGCAACGGTCGCATGATTGAGCGCGACGATGAACGAACCCGACGCGATGGCCGTACAGATTGCTACGGCGAGACCGGCGCTTCCCATCGATCGAAACGCGACGATGGTGCGCCCGCGATTCGAGACCGCGACGAAGGCGGCAAGGGCGGCACAGGCGAACAACGCGCGCCCGGCGAGCTGTGTCGTCGTGCCCACCGAGAGCTCCCGCTGCAGCACGCCGGCGCTCGACCACGCCAAAGCGGCGAGAGCGACGAACAGCTGCCCGCGCCGGCGTATGCTCCTCTCCTCGGTGGCGACGATCGGCACCGTCACGACCAGACGACCGCAGCGGCGCCGGCGATCGTGCGCAGCTTCGCGCGCTGGTCGTCGATGCTCAAGGCGTTGCCGATGACGGACGTGGCGAAGCCGCATTGCGGGGAGAGCGCCAGCCGATCGAGGGGGACGACCTTCGCAGCCTCGCGAATTCGGCCGACGAGTTCCGCGACCGTCTCGCAGCGCGGCGTCTTGGTCGTCACGAGACCGAGCACGACGATCTTGTCGTCGGGAACCGCGCGAAGCGGAGCGAACGTCCCGGACCGCGCGTCGTCGTACTCGAGCAACAGTCGCTGGGCGCGAACGCGGGGAAACAGCCGCTCCGCGAGCCAGTCGTACCCTCCTTCGACGAGCCAGCGGCTTGCCTGGTTGCCGCGGCAGAGGTGGAAGCCGAAGGTGACGCCCGCGTGATCGCCGATGACGTGGTTGTCGAGCTCGACGCCGAGCTCGAGCCACCGCTCGGCCGGCCAGCCGCGGCTTTCGTAAAACCGGCGGTAGCTCGGATCGACGAGCAGCGGGTAATGCGGCGCATCCAACTGGATGTACACCGCGCCGAGCCGCACGAGCTCGTCGACCTCCTCACGGAGAAGCTCGGCGACGTCGGCGAGGAAATCTTCCAGGTTCCGGTACGCGGACTTCGAGCGTTCCGGGTCCCAGAAGTTCGCGAACAGACTCGGACTCGGCAGCGTCACCTTGACGACCCGGTCGGTGCGGCCGCGCGCGTACACGAACTCTTCGGTCGCGAGCGAGCGCTTGCGCCGAAGCGTCTGTTCGACCCCGAGCTGCGGCCGTTCGACGCGAAGCTCACCGAGCTCGTCGCTTTGCCACTCGCCCCAGAGGAACGCGTCGAGGTCCCATTCGGCGAAGCCCTCGACCGCGGCAGGAAGCTGGCTCTGGAACGAGAGTCGGCGCATCTCGCCGTCGGTGACGACCGCGAGGCCTGCCTCCTCCTGGAGCTCGAGGGCGTCGTCGACCGCCTTGTCCTCGATCCGCTTGAACGCGGAGGGTGTCAACTCCCCGTTGGCGAGCTTCTCCTGCGCTGCGAGCAAGTAAGGCGGGCGAAGAAGACTGCCGACGACGTCCGTTCGCGCGTCGAGCACGCCCTAACTCTACGGACGCCCGGTCGGCATGCTCGAGATGCTCAATTGCCAGCGCGGCGCCGGCTCACGGTATCGCCACGTTTTCGTCGCTTCGCCCGGCTGCACGAGCCCGCTCATCGTGGGCGAACTCAACGGATCCAGCCTAGTCGCTAGCGGAGCGAGACGCGTGCGCGAACCTGCTGTGCGAGCTTCGCCGGGATCCGCAGGATCGTCGAGTCCCGCAACAGGAACGCGCCGCGGCGCGCGATGCTGAGATGTGCGGACTCGTCGGTCCACGGGCTCGCGACGTCGCAGGTGACCTTGATCTTTAGGAAGCCGCCGCGCGGCCAACGATACGTCGGCTTGCCGACCGACCAGAGGCGCAGATAGCTCGCCGGATCCTGCACGGCTTTGCCGCCGACCATCACCGTCGAGGGTGAAGGCGTCGGTGTCGGCTGGATCGGCGTCGCGATCCGGTCGAGTATCGCCCGCGCTTGCGCATCGAGTCGGAGCCAGTGAATTGCGCCCCGCGGATCGACTGTTGCGGATCCGGATTCCCCGACGAAGCGGACCATGTTCAGGTCCGGGACGAAGTACGCGATGTGCAACTGGCCTTGCTGGTAGGACCAGCGCAGCGAGTAGAAAGGCGCAGGCGTCGCCGTCGGCGTCCACACCTCGACGGACCCGCCGCCGAAGAAGAGACTGATCGCCAGCGGCTCGCCGTCGCTCATCCCGATCGTCGCGCACCCGTTGCTGCCGCACAGCTGAAACCCCGCAGGAGGCTCCTTCGCCTCGGCACCTGCCGTAACCACCGAGAACGACGCCGCAAGCAGCGCCGTAATCGCTGCCAGTTTCATCTCAAGCAACCCTCCAGCTCGCTTGGCAGGGTACACCGGTCGGCGCCGGAGGGTTCCCTTCCCCCAGGGTTCGAAGCCCGACCCACGACCTCTTGGCAGTCCAAAGTATGGCGAGCAAAAAGGCCCTGTTTCCAGGGCCTTTCCAGTAGCGGGGCAGGATTTGAACCTGCGACTTCCGGGTTATGAGACGTGCGTTGCTAGGTCAGGCAACGTCATACACAGCATGCCTTGCTAATCCCTCGATCGGCTGAGGTCAGCTTAGATCATCTCAGGTGGGCAAAAGTTTGGGCAAAAGTTTTGCGCTCGCTTTTCACCCTCGCGACAGTTCTTCGGCCGAGCGCTGCAGCTGGAGGCAGCACAATCGACTGGTCGCCGTACATAGTCGCGTTTCTTCCAGTCTTGATCGGCAACCCCAAGGTGGCAGTCGCCTGGGTAGCGTCTCGGTGTCTTCGACGCGGAGGGGCTCATTGGCATGGGTGTCCTTGAAAGCGAGCGCGTTGGGCGCGCCAGGGATCAGATGCAGCTCGCCTACCTCTACGTCAGCCGCGCGTATCGCGGGCGCGGCGTCGGGACGAAGCTCTTTGAGGCCGTATTGCCCTTCGCACGCGAGGCCGGCGCGAGGCGCTCTACGTCTCCGCCACACCCACCGAGAATACGGTGGACTTCTACCTCAATCGAGGCTGCATGCTCGCCCCTGAGCCCGACACAAAGCTGCTGGCCGCTGAGCCCGAGGACATCCACCTCCTCTATCTGCTCTGACACCTGCCCGTTTGGGACCGTCACGCGCGTATCGAACAGCGATGGGACGACGACTTCAACGTCGCCTGGGCGAGTGTGCGGGAGTGTCTCCTGAGGTGAGTCAGCCCACCCGAGAGTCGGACGCGACTCTAGACCCTACTGAGGCCCGGCTTGGTGGCCCTGATGTGGCCAGGTGCGACCGCACCGGAGCGTAGGGATGCGACAAGCAGTGCCACGACCGATCGTCTGCTCCGGAAGGATGTTCGCTTTCGCTGTGTAGGGACGAAGGCCGACGACCGCCGTGACGTTCGGAACATCCCATCCCTCGCGGAGCATTAGGACGCTGACGATTGCGTTGACCGGGTTGTCGCCAGCTTCGTCAAGCTCCTGGCTTGACCGATGACTTCTGACGCGCTGGGCTGTCCTACGAGCATGTCGCCAGAGGGAGGATCGATGAGCAAACTGAAGCTGAACATCACGATGTCGATCGACGGCTTCGTTGCCGGCCCGGACCAGTCGCCAGAGCATCCGCTCGGGGTCGGCGGTGAGGAGCTCCACG
>VAXG01000140.1 GCA_005883355.1 Actinomycetota bacterium
CTCCACCATCGGGACAAGGAAAGCCACCTAGTTGGAGGAGCATCTGATGAGCACAACCTTGGACTCCGCGCTCGTCGCCGACCTGGCGGGCGAGGTCTCTGGATCCGTCCTCGGCCCGCAGGACGCAGGCTACGACGCGGCCCGCGCCGTCCACAACGGCCTGATTGACCGCAGACCCGCCCTGATCGTCCGCTGCCGGACCACGAACGACGTCGTCGCGGCACTCGCGCTCGCGCGCCGAGCAGGACTCGAGGTCTCGATCCGCGGCGGCGGCCACAACGTCGCGGGCCGCGCCGTAACCGACGGCGGCGTGATGATCGACCTGGCCGAGATGAAGGGGATCGCAATCGATCCCGATGAGGCAACCGCCACCGCCGAGGGCGGCGTGATTTGGGCGGAGCTGAACGATGCTGCCGCCGAGCACGGGCTGGCGGTGACCGGAGGGGCGGTCTCCGGGACGGGTATCGCGGGCTACACGCTCGGCGGCGGCCTCGGCTGGCTGATGGCCAAGTACGGGCTCGCCGCCGACAACTTGCTCACGGTCGAGTTCGTCACCGCAGAGGGCGATGTACTCCGTGCCGACGCCCGGTCACACGCTGATCTCTTCTGGGCGCTTCGCGGCGGCGGCGGGAACTTCGGCGTTGCGACGTCGTTCACGTACCGGCTGCACCCGGTCCAGACGATTGTGGGCGGACTGATCGCCCATCCGATCGTTGCCGCGCCCGAGCTGCTGCGCTTCTACCGCGACGCGGTCGCTGACGCCCCTGACGATCTGACCGTGTTCGCCGGGCTGGTGCACGCACCGGACGGCTCCGGCGCCAAGCTCTCGGCATTGGTCGTCTTCCACACCGGAGACCCGGTCGAGGCGGAGCGCGACCTCGAACCCTTCAAGACGTGGGGGTCGCCGTTGCTGGTCGAGGTCGGCCCAATGCCATACCCGGTGATGAACACGATCCTCGACGCAGGCTTTCCGGCCGGATCGCTCAACTACTGGCTGTCGAGCTTCACGCGCGGCCTCCCCGACGAGCTAATCGACATCACCGTCGAACGCTTCGCCAACGTCCCCTCACCGATGACGGCGATCCTGTTCGAGCACTTCCACGGGGCAGTCACACGTGTTGGAGTGACCGAGACGGCTGTGCCGCACCGCAAGCAAGGCTGGAACCTGCTCATCCCGTCCGTCTGGACCGACCCGGGCGACAGCGAGGCGAACATCGCCTGGAGCCGCGACACGTTCGCAGCCATGCGACCGCACTTCGGCAACGGCCGCTGGCTCAACTACCTCGGCGACGATCAGGCCGAGGACGCCATCCGCGCGGCCTACGGCCCCAACTACGAGCGGCTCCGCGAGGTCAAGCGTCGCTACGACCCCGACAACGTCTTCCACCTCAACCACAACATCGCGCCGTAGGGCCGAGGCGAGATCCCCGCTGCCGAACCAATACGCGGCGCCAACAGGACGAGGACTGTGCTTGCCTTGACAACGACCTCGGCCGCCCCGTCCGTCAGGCTGACCGACAACGTCACGGACCCGACACCACTGCCGGATCAGGCGCTGGTGCGGGTGCGAGCCTTCTCACTCAACCGCGGCGAGGTTATCGGCCTGCCGGATCTGTGCGAGGGGTCGGTACCGGGCTGGGATACGGCAGGCGTGATCGAACGCGCCGCCGCCGACGGGAGCGGACCTCGAGAGGGTACGCGCGTGGTCGGGCTGGTCGGCGCCGGCGCCTGGGCGCAACTCGCCGCGATTCCAACCAACCGGTTGGCGGCGATCCCCGACGTGGTATCCGACGCGCAAGCCGCGACGTTGCCGACCGCCGGGATGACGGCATTGCGCGCGCTCGAGATCGCCGGATCGGTGCTCGGCAAGCGCGTGCTGGTCACCGGCGCAACCGGCGGCGTCGGGCGGATCGCGATTCAGCTCGCCCGCACGAGCGGCGCCCATGTCAGCGTGTTGGTGCGCGACGCCGCGGCATCGCAAGAACTCCTCCGCCCTCTCGGCGCCGCCGACGTCGTCGAGACCATCACCGGCGACTTCGACCTGATCATCGACGCGGTCGGAGGCTGCACCTTCGGCCTCGCGATCGAGCACCTCGCTTCGCACGGCATCGTCGTCAACATCGCAACCCAGCGTGGCGACGAAACCATCACCTTCCGCGCGGCGCGTTTTGACCGGGCACAGGGGGCGAGGATCTACACGCTCAATCTCCGCGACGAGCTCGCCTCCCACGCAAGCGCAGCCAGCGACCTCGGCCGACTCTGCACGCTGATGGCCAACGGCAGTCTGGACGGGCAGATCGAACTCGAAGGCTCGTGGCGCGAGCCTGCCCGAGCGCTCGACGCTCTCCTGAAGCGGCGCATCGGCGGCAAGGCCGTGCTCCACGTCGACTGAGCCGGCCATCCCCGCGGGCGGATAACGAGCGTTCAGCGAGTGTCGTCCGCCGTCGCCGCCCACCCCGCGCCTCGAATCGTCGTTGCGCCTTCTCTTTGTTTTGTGAGGCATCTCCAGCAGCACGCGAACTGACCTTCACGGGAGCCGCAAAGACAGGGGGGTCGCCACGGTGCGAACCCAGGTCCGCCGTCTCCACCATCGCCAAGACAAGCAATTCGTGAGCCGCCCGCGGCTCACCGAAAGGAGACGCGCACATGAAGTACCACAATCGAACCAAAGCGTCACGCACCGTGCGGCGCGTGTGGCTGGCGACAATTGCCGTGGCCGCCGTCGGCGGGGCCGGGATCGTGGCCGGGCACGGGAATGCGACGCCCCAGCTACGGGCCGAACGGGGCCCGTATGCCCCGAAAGGCGGCAAAGTCAAGGCGAAGCTCGATCACGGCGTGCTGACTGTGAGAGGCACCAAGGCAAGCGACAAGATCGCGCTTCGAATGCAGGCGGGCGAGCCCGGCATTCTCCAGATCGACGTGGGCGACGACGGCTCGGCCGACTTCAGCATCGAACGCAGCAATGTCGCGAAGATCGTCGTCAGCGCCCGAGCCGGCAATGACGCCGTGCGGATCGACGAGAGCGACGGCGTCTTTACCGACACCATTCCGACGACGATCGACGGTGGATCCGGAAGCGACACGATCGCGGGCGGCAAGGGCATCGAGACGCTGCTCGGCGGCGGCGGGAACGACTCGATCGACGGCAACGGAGGAAACGACCTGGCGCTGCTGGGCGCCGGGAACGACACCTTCGTCTGGGATCCGGGCGATGGCAGCGACACCGTCGAGGGCCAGACCGGCGCCGACACAATGGTGTTCAACGGGGCAGGCGCGAGCGAGCACGTCGACCTGTCCGCGAACGGGAACCACCTCAAGTTCTTCCGCGACGCCGGCAACATCACAATGGACACCAACGGCGTCGAGCGGGTCGACTTCAACGCCCTCGGCGGCGCCGACGTCGTCACCGTCAACGACCTGAGCGGAACCGACGTCGCCAGCCTGAACGTCGACCTCGCAGGCGCCCTTGGCGGCGCCGCGGGCGACGGACAGCCCGACCGCGTCGTCGTCAACGGCACCAACGGCGAGGACTCGATCAACGTTAACGGAGACACGGGGGGCGTAAAGGTGAGCGGTCTCGCCCCGACGGTCAAGATCCTTCATTCGGAGGCCGCGAACGACCGGCTCGAGATCAACACTCTCGATGGCCGCGACAGCGTGGACTCCGGGGGCTTGGCCGCCGGTGCGATCCAACTCTTCGTGGACGGCATTGTCGTCCCCTAGAGCACCAGTGGCCGTCGTGCAAACCCATCGACATCGACCGAACAACTCCGAATGGGAGCTCAACATGAAGCGCAAAATCACACTGTTCATCGCCGCGGCCGCCCTGTCCGGGGCCGCGCTCGTCGCCGCCGCCTTCGGGGACACCAGCTCGGCGTCGCCTCTGCACGCGTCGAACGGGGCCCTCGTCGCGCTCAGAAGCACCGCGCTCGGCAACGTCCTCGTCGACGCACGCGGACGTACGCTCTACCTGTTCGAGAAGGACAGGCACGGCAGGAGCGCCTGCTTCGGAGCCTGCGCAGCCTACTGGCCGCCGCTGCTCAGCACCGCCAAGCCTCGGCCAGGAAGAGGCGTGCACGCCGCCCTGCTCGGCGTGACCAAGCGGACCAACGGCAAGCGGCAGGTGACATACGCAGGTCACCCGCTCTACACGTTCATCGCCGACACGAAGGCGGGCCAGACGAACGGCGAAGGCTTGACGAACTTCGGCGGGGTGTGGGATGCCATCGCAGCGAGCGGCCGCGCGGTCGAGCCGACCGCATCTAATTCCGGCGGTACCGGCGGCGGTTACG
>VAXG01000049.1:0-14780 GCA_005883355.1 Actinomycetota bacterium
TCTCGTCGGGATCGGTGTCACCGACCATCGACAGCACGGTGGCGGCCTGCTCGCCGCCCATCACCGAAATGCGCGCGTTCGGCCACATCCACAGCTGCCGTGGCTCGTAGGCCCGGCCGCACATCGCGTAGTTTCCGGCCCCGAACGAACCGCCGACGATCACCGTGAACTTCGGGACGCTCGCGTTGGCGACCGCCATGACGAGCTTGGCGCCGTCGCGCGCGATGCCTCCGGCCTCGTACTCCTGGCCGACCATGAAGCCGGTGATGTTCTGCAGGAAGACGAGCGGGATGCGGCGCTTCGTCGCGAGCTCGATGAAGTGGGCGCCTTTCTGCGACGACTCGGCGAAGAGGACGCCGTTGTTCGCCAGGATCGCGACGGGATAGCCCTCGATGTGCGCGAACCCGGTGACGAGCGTCTCGCCGTAGAGCGCCTTGAACTCGTCGAAGCGCGAACCGTCGACGATCCGGGCGATCAACTCGCGCGCGTCGGTTTGATGGCGGAAGTCCTCCGGGATCAGTCCGTAGAGCTCGGAGGGATCGGCGGCCGGGGGCTCGGCCGGCGCTTGCACCCAGGGCGGCTCGGGTTTGCGGCCCTGCAGGTTGCGCACGATCTGGCGCGCCAGCGCGAGTGCGTGCTCGTCGGACAGCGCGTAGTAGTCGGCCACGCCGGACTGTCTCGTGTGCACATCGGCCCCACCGAGCTCCTCCGCGGTGACGTCCTGGCCGGTTGCAGCCTTCACGAGCGGCGGCCCGCCGATGAAGATCGTGCCGGTGCCGCGCACGATGATCGTCTCGTCCGACATCGCCGGGACATACGCGCCGCCGGCGGTGCACGATCCCATCACGACGGCGATCTGTGGGATGCCCCGAGCCGACATCTGCGCCTGGTTGAAGAAGATTCGTCCGAAGTGGTCGCGGTCGGGGAAGACCTCGTCCTGCAAGGGCAGGAACGCCCCTCCCGAGTCGACCAGATAGATGCAGGGGAGGTTGTTCTGCGCGGCCACCTCCTGCGCCCGGAGATGCTTCTTGACGGTGAGCGGGAAGTACGAGCCGCCCTTGACGGTCGCGTCGTTCGCGACGATCACGCACTCGCGGCCCTCGACGACCCCGATGCCCGTGACCATGCCCGCCGCGGGCGCCTCACCGTCGTAGAGGTCCCAGGCGGCCAGCGCGTTCAGCTCGAGGAACGCAGCCCCGGGATCCACGAGGCGATCGATGCGCTCGCGCGCCGTGAGCTTCCCTCGCGAGCGGTGGCGTTCGGTCGCCTTCTCTCCTCCGCCACGGGCGATCTCGGCGGTGCGCTCGCGCAACTCGGCGACAAGACCTTCCATGCGCCGGCGGCGGCGACTGAACTCTTCGGACTCGCGTTCGACCTGCGAGGTGAGGACGGCCATCGCTTTGAGCCTATACAAGAGCCTGACGCGAAATTCGGCCTGGCCGGATGACGCACCAGACACGGCGCCGGATCAGCGCGCTCGCCCGTCGAGTGCCGGAAGGTCCGGCGTCTAGGCTCCTGGCCATGATCATCGGCCATCTCGATCTGGACGCTTTCTTCGCAGCGGTCGAGGAGCTCGAGGATCCCAGCCTCAAGACGAAGCCCCTCGTGGTCGGCGGCGACCCGCACGGCAGGGGTGTCGTCGCTACGGCGAACTACGTCGCGCGGAAGTTCGGGATTCACTCTGCGATGAGCTGCGCAGAGGCGCTCAGGCGCTGTCCACAGACCGTCTTCGTGCAGGCCCGCCACTCCCTCTACCGCGAGTACTCCCAGCACGTGTGGGAAACCGTGCGTGGAGTCGTTCCCACCGTCGAGAGGACGGGGCTCGACGAGGGTTACCTCGACATCGGCGAGGTCGCCGACACGTTTCTCGAGGCCCGCAAGATCGGCGAGGCCGTTCAGACGGCGGTCCGCGCCGCGACGAGTCTCACCTGCGCGCTCGGCATCTCCACCTCGAAGGTGGTCGCAAAGATCGGCAGCGACCATCGCAAGCCCGGCGGATTGACCGTGGTCCCTGGAGGTCAGGAGGCGAGCTTTCTGGCGCCCTTTGACGTACGGCGGCTCCCGGGAGTCGGCCCGAAGGCCGAGGAGCGTCTGGTCGCGGCGGGGGTCGCGACCATCGGCGCGCTGGCCGCTCTCGGAGACATCGAACTCCGAAACGTCCTCCCGGGGAGCGTCGGCCGAGTCCTGCACGACCGGGCCCGCGGGATCGACCCGCGTGGGCTCGAGGGTCAGACGCAGCGCATCTCGATCAGCGTCGAGAACACGTTCGAGCGGGATCTCACCGACCGCGCACAGTTGCACGCCGAGCTGCGAAGGATGGCCGACCGTCTGGCGGAGAATCTACGGGAGACGGGACGAACCGGGCGCACCGTGTCGACGAAGTTGCGCTACTCGGACTTCTCCATCCGCACTCGCTCTACGTCTTTGCGCGTCGGCATCGACGAGGCGGCGAAGATCGGAGAGCTCGCCTGCGCACTCCTGGACCGCGCGCTCTCCGACCGGCCGGGCGCGCTTCGCCTCGTCGGGGTGGGCGTCTCCGGGCTGACCACCCATCAGCAACTGGCGCTCGTCTGATTCGTACCCACTTTGCGGGGAAGCGTGCACGGACGAATGGAGAACGCTCTACACTCGAACGCGGAGGCGCACGACGACTCGGTGTGGTCCTAGCCCTCGGGATCCGGAGTGCGCTCGAAGGTCAACTCGACAATGGTCAGGAGGACGGTTGCAGCGCGTGGACCCAGGCGAGCCGCAGCTCGATTCGAAACGGGAGGAGCAGCGCCCGCCTGGACAGTTCGTCTCTGACGAACATGAGGCCGACTGCTCGAGATTCCTTCAGGACGTCAAGGAATTCATCCGCCGTCGCTCCGAGCTCGGGCTCGGTCGCGAGCGCTGAGGCGCGTCCACGATTCAGCCGCGAGGAGGGGTACGAGCGCCGCACTGCCGACGACGATGGATGCGACGATTCGCTCCTTCGTGGAGTCGAGGTACGAGCTGTATTCGAGATGGGAGATGACATAGATCCAGCTCAGGCCAAGCCAGGCCACGATCGTCCAGACGAGCGCGAAGAGCGGTAACGCGCGCAGCCCGAGCACCAGCGCCGCAGCGAGCAGCGCCGCGAAGATCGCCACCAGCAGTCCCCATTGCTGTGGATCGAGCATCTGTTCCGCCAGCGTCCTGAACGCGATCGGCCCGACTCCCAGCCTGCTGTGCACATGCCCGTAGTCGAAGCTGTCGCCGAGGCTGTAGTTGATGTCGTGCAACTGGTGGCTGTGGACATAGATGCGCCAGGGAAGCAGGAGCAAGAGATCCGCGGAGGCCGCGACGGCGAGCGCACGCCAGCGCGTGTGGGCCGTGACGAGCAGGCCGAGAAAGACGGCGAGAACGAAGAGGGAGCCCTCGTTTTTCGTCAGCAGCGCGCCGGCGAAGCAGAACGACGCGAGAGCGAGGGCCCAGCGTTCGTTCGTGATCACCCAGCGGCCGGCCGCCCCGACGCCGACGCCGAAGACGAGCGCAAGCGGTACGTCCGCGTATGCCGTGAGCAACTGGTCGAACACCGCCGGCGCCAGCGCGAGAGCGAACAGCGACAGCCAGAGGACGAGCGAAGGAACGCGGTCGCGCAGCAGTGCAAAGAGAGCGAGCAGCGCGGCGACGAGGAAGAGCAGGAACTGCACGTGCACGAGCCGCGTGTCGAACGCGCCCATGGTGCGAAAATCGACCGCCTCGAGCGAGGGGATCAGCAACGGGTAGTCGAGGTTGGCGAACCGGTAGGAAGCGCCGGCGAACACGACGGGGTCGGCCCATCCGAAGGCGTAGAGCGCGTGGCCCTTGAGCGCCCAGATCGCCCAGGCGTCGTAGCGATTCAGGGGCGCGACCCGAAACGCGCGGCCGTAGTCGATCATCAGTGCGACGAGAGCGGCGAAACCGGCGGTGTCGATCCAACCCGGCCGACGCCAACTCGGGCGTTCGGTGCCCTTGAGGCGCCACGTGCAGAGCCCGAGCGAAAGAGCGGCGAGCATCCCGAGGCCGGTCCAGCCGAAGCTCACGTGGACGAGCGCGAGGTGCGCGGAGACGATTCCGACCAGCAAGATGCCGCACAGGTAGGCGAGCCCGCACCGGAAGAAGAGCAGACGCCACGAGCGTGCGATGCCGAGCAAAGGCAGCATGCCGAAGCCGGCCACGAGCATCAGGGCGTTCGCGCCGAGCAGCGCGGTCATCCTCATCGGAACCGATAGTGAAAGACGTGATCCGCCTGCTCGACCTGGACCGCCGGCAGAAAGTAGAACGCCGCATACGCCCTGACGACGGCCCCACGGGTGATGAAGGGCCCCTTGGCGCCGGGCGGGACGTCGACTGCGTAGGGCTCGCGCGGCAGCAGGCCGACGCGAAACGCGTCGAACGGGGCGGGGTCGAGGCCGAGCCGGTCGCCCGCGGCGTGCCGCCGCTCGGGGGAAGTCAGCTTCGAGCCGCGCGTCACGGCGTCCGCGACATGGCCTCGGACCTCGTTCCCTGCCAGCAACGCCGACGCGATGAGGGCCGCGACGAGGACGGCGGCTGCGATGAACGTCAGCCGAACAGGCGGACGCTCAGAAGGACGCGGATCGCCTTGAAGCCGTCCCTCCATGTGATCTTCTTCCCCTCTGCATAGGTGCGACCGTAGTAGGCGATCGGAAGCTCGTACACGCGCAGCTTCCGCTTACAGATCTTCGCTGTGATCTCCGGTTCGATGCCGAAGTCGTCCTGGCGGAGATCGAGCGAGCGCAGAATTTCCGTGCGGAAGGCCTTGTAGCCGGTTTCCATATCGGAGAACGTGGTGTTGTAGAGGACGTTCGTCAGCAGCGACAGGAAGCGGTTCCCGACGAGATGCCAGAACAGATAGACCCGCTGGGGCTTGCCGCCCGACAGGCGTGACCCGAACACCACGTCCGCGCTTCCGCGCACGATCGGCTCGATCAACGCCGGAACGTCGGCCGGGTCGTACTCGAGGTCGGCGTCCTGGATGACGCAGATGTCACCGTCGGCTCGGGGAATCGCCGCGCGAACGGCTGCCCCTTTGCCTCGGTTCTCTTGCCGGACGAAAACGACGTCGTCGCGTCCGCTCCGCCACTTCTCGACGAGATCACCTGTCCTATCCGTCGAGCCGTCGTCGACGACCACGATCTGCTTGTCGAGCTCGAGCCGGGAGACGCGGTCCAGCAGCTCGACGATGGTCGCCGCTTCGTTGTAGGCGGGAACGAGAAAGGAAACGCGCACGGCGGGGGAGCCTACCGCGCAGGAGATGGCGAGATAGAGAAGCCCCTCTGACCGACGTCCCCATCTCGCCGCCAACTAGACGTCGGGGGGTGGGGCTTCTTGCGGTGTGCTCAGCCGGTTCGAACGCGGCGAATAAGGACTGCCACCGGGAATGGCCTGTCTCGTCGCCGGGGCGGGCTGTGCCCGTCCCGGCTACCTGCCGCCGGAAAGAGTCACGCACGCCGGAAGATCATCATGGCGCGCGAAGCGCGCCGGATCTTCCGGCGCGGTCTGGACGACAGCCGTGCGACCTGTTGTAATCGGTCGCGGATCACCGGCGGTCGTACCCGAGGGAGGACTCAATGGACACTTACCGCACCGTCCTATACCTGCACGTGCTCTCACTGCTGCTCGGCATCGGTGCGGCGGCGGTCGTCGGTGTCTGCTTGTTTCGGTTGCGGGCAGCGCAAACTCTCGCCGACGCTCTGCCCTGGGGAATGCTCGCGGGCAAGACCGAGCGTGTGTTCCCGGTCGCCGTCCTCGGCTTGTTCTCGACAGGCGCCTACATGACAAGCGATGTGTGGACATGGAGCACCGGGTGGATCGTCGTTTCGATCGTCGGTCTTGCCCTCGTGGCAGTGCAAGGGCCGCTCGTGGCGGGTCTCCGTGCCAAGGCGCTCGAGCGCGCCCTGGGCGAAAATGGCCCAGGACCTCTCGGCAATTCCGCGAGGCGCCTGGCGCGCGATCCGGTCCTGTGGATCGTGACGTTTGCGAATCCCGGGATCGTCCTCGGGATCCTCTGGAACATGATCAACAAGCCGAGCAGTGCCGAAGCGATCACCGCTGTGGTCGTCGGCTACCTCGTCGGCGCCGCCGTGGCGTTGCCGTTTACGAGAGAGCAGGCCAGCGAGACGCAGGCGGTAACCGAGCCAACTGGGTAATCGGGCACGAGCATGGCGGCGAGCCAAAGTCGCCGCGGAGGTGGGATCCCGAACGGCCGGGCGCGTGGGTTCGGCTGCGCGAAGAAGGGAGCAGGGGCGGAGGGACTCGAACCCCCGGCCTACGGTTTTGGAGACCGCCGCTCTACCAACTGAGCTACGCCCCTGAGTTCGTCGCGCATTGTAGCCCTGCCGAATTTGCCGTCCTGCCGGGCTTTGCCCGGTGGGGCTTGCACAGGTGTGTGTCGACTCAGCCCGCTTGCAAGTCATCGTGGCGCCGCGAAGCGGTGCCGGGCTTGCAAGCGAGAGTGCGCCCCTGGGCTGAGAGGATTCTAGCCGTGGCTTTTCCGGAATCCCTCTCATCGTGAAGCAACGACCGGCGTTAGGTGCGCTGTTCGCCCTCCTTGCGCTGGCGTTCGCAGGTGTTGCATTCGCGGCTGGAAACGGCGCAGGAGGGCAAGCGGGACGCTGGATCATCGCGGTCGCGGCTGCCGTTCTCGCGGTCTGGCTCGCGTCGATGGCCTTCCGGGCGCTCAGGTAGGCCGAAACACCGCGTATCCTCCCCCGCGTGGCCGAGGCCCAAGACACCAAGTCTCTCTGGCGCCAGTATTCGACGAACAAGGGCGACAAGGCTCTAAGGGATCGGCTGATCCTGACCTACGCCCCGCTCGTCAAGTACGTCGCGGGGCGGCTCGGCTCCGGTCTGCCCGCGCACGTCGACGAAGGTGACCTCGTTTCCTACGGGCTGCTGGGCCTGATCGGGGCGATCGAGCGCTACGACCCGGATCGCGACGTCAAGTTCGAGACCTACGCGATCGCACGGATCAAGGGTTCGATCATCGACGAGCTCCGGGCGATGGACTGGGTCCCCCGCTCCGTGCGCGCGCGGGCGCGTGACATCGAGCGGGCGATCGCCGAGCTCGAGCGCAAGCTCCACCGGGCGCCGACTGACGACGAGATCTCGGACAAGCTCGGCATCACGACAGACGAGCTCGAGGACTCGCTCACCGATATCTCCCGGTCGTCGATCGGCGCCCTGGACGAGCTCTGGAGCGTGAACACCGGCGGCGGCGATTCGGTCGCGCTGATCGACACGATCGAGGACACCGACGCACCGGATCCGCAGGGGTCCCTGTCGCAGACCGAGATGAAGGAGGCGATCGGCGAGGCGATCGCGCGGCTGCCCGAGCGCGAAAAGCTCGTCGTCACGCTCTACTACTACGAGGAGCTGACGCTGCGCGAGATCGGCGAGGTCCTGGGAGTCACCGAGTCGCGGGTCTCTCAGCTCCACACGAAGGCGATCCTGCGCCTCAAGGCCCGCCTCTCGGGCGCCACCACCCGAGCCTCTCTCGAGCATTAGCCCCGCGATACGATGCGGCGCTCAAGCCGTCGCACAAGAGGAGCTAGCGAATTGCCACTCGAGCCCGGAAAGATCCGCAACGTCGCCGTCGTCGGGCATCGCGGCACGGGGAAGACGTCTCTCGTCGAGGCGCTCCTGTTCCAGGCCGGCGCCACGAACCGGCTGGGCACGGTCGAGTCCGGGTCGACGGTCAGCGACTGGGACGACGACGAGCAGCGGCGCCAGATGTCCCTGTCCGCGTCGATTTGCAACGTCGAATGGCAGGGCCGGAAGATCAACCTGATCGACACGCCGGGCGATGCCGGCTTCCAGGGCGACGCCATCGCAGCCCTTCGCGTGGTGGAAGGCGCACTCTTCACCGTGAGCGCGGTGATGGGAGTCGAGGTGCAGACCTCGCGGCACTGGCAGCGCGCAGACGCCGGCGGTCTCTCGCGCGTCATCTTCGTGAACATGCTCGACCGCGAGCGGGCCGACTTCTACCGTGTGCTCGAGTCTCTCCGGGCGCAACTGTCCGACAAGTGCGTCGCGGTGCACATTCCGATCGGTGCTGAGCACGAGCTCGAGGGAATCGTCGACCTGTTGCACATGCAGGCGTACATGGACCCCGGAGGTCAGCGCGAAAGCGGCCCGGTCGACATCCCTGCGAGCGTGCAGGCCCAGGTCGAGCAATACAGGGAACGGCTCCTCGACGCTGTGGTCGAAACCGACGAAAGCCTGATGGAGCGCTACCTCGACGGACAGGAGCTCTCTCCGGAGGAAGTCGCGAAGGCGCTCAAGGACGCGGTGACTCGTGGCGAGGTGTTTCCGGTCGCCTGCGGCGTCGCCTCGAAGAACCTCGGTACGACGGCGGTCCTCGACCTCCTCGTCGAGGGCGTGCCCTCACCCGCGAAGAAGGGTGCGCCGATCAAGGTCGACGGCGCCGGCACTGCAGCGTTTGTCTTCAAGACGATCGCCGACCCGTTCGCCGGTCGCATCAACGTCTTCCGTGTCCTCAACGGGACGCTCAAAGGCGACTCGACGATCGTGAACTCACGCGCGCACTCGAAGGAGCGCCTCGGCCAGCTGATGCAGCTCGAGGGCAAGGAGCACGTGCAGGTGACGGAATTCGGCGAGGGCGACATCGGTGCGGTCGCCAAGCTGAAGGAGACCCAGACCGGTGATGTGTTGCTCGACGCCGAGCGTGAGATCGAGACGCCGCAGATCGGTTTCCCCGAGCCGGTGATGAGCTTTGCCGTCACTCCGAAGTCGAAGGGCGACGAGGAGAAGATGGCGGCGGGGCTCCGCCGCTTGAGCGAAGAGGACCCGACGATTCAGATGAGGCGCGATCCGCAGACCGGCGAACAACTCCTGAACGGCCTTTCGCAGATTCACGTCGAGGTGGCGGTCGACCGGCTGAAGAGCAGGTTCAACGTCGAGGTCGAGCTCCACCAGCCCCGCGTCCCCTATCTCGAGACGATTCGAAAGGAGTCGCGCGCCCAGGGCCGCTACAAGAAACAGACGGGCGGGCGCGGCCAGTTCGGCGACTGCGTGATCCAGCTCGAGCCGCTCGACGGCCACCAGGGCTACGAGTTCGTCGACAAGATCGTCGGCGGCGTCATCCCGCAGAGCTTTCGTCCTGCGGTCGACAAGGGAATCCAGGAGGCGATGCTGCACGGCGAGCTTGCCGGTGCGCCGGTTCAGGGGCTACGCGTCCTCCTCGTCGACGGCTCGTACCACACCGTCGACTCCTCGGAGATGGCATTCAAGATTGCCGGCTCGATGGCGTTCAAGACTGCGTACGAAAAGGCGGATCCGGTTCTGCTCGAGCCGATAATGGAGCTCGAGGTGACGACGCCGGACGAGGCGGTCGGCGCAGTCAACGGCGACCTCAACTCACGGCGTGGCCGCCTGCAGGGAATGGAGCCGCAAGGCGGCATGACCAACATCAAGGCCGAGGTTCCGATGGCGGAGATCCTCACTTACGCACAGGCGCTTACGTCTATGACGGGCGGGCGCGGCGACTACCACATGCACTTCCTCCGTTACGAAGAAGTTCCGACGCACATCGCGCAGAAGATCATCGACGAGACGAAGAAGGAGCAGGAAGAGGCGAAGGTCTAGCCCGCCGAAAGTGCTTTGCACTTTCGGCGGCGGCTATAGACCCGCGTCTTCGCGTTAGACGCTCTGCGGCTGCGCCTGTCCCGTCTGCCCGGGCTGCTCGCCGGCCTGCAGTCGCGTGATCAGGTCGGAGACGTCTGCGAGCTCCTGTTCGAGGTCGCGCTGGTAGTTCTCGAGCCGCTCGAGGACGTTCTCCCTGTCGTACCACCGCAGGCCAAGGCCGCGGTGATGTCGTCTGCGTGAGTGGTGCATGTTCACCTCCCTTCGTAGCGATCGATGAAGGTGTCGATGCGTTCGCGCGAGCCCCGGAGTGCGGCGGCCCACTCGTCGAGCAGGCGCGTGCCTTCGGTCGTCAGCTCGTAGGTGCGCTTGGCCGGGCCCGGTTCGCTCGACTCCCACTGCGAGGTGACGAGACCGTCTTCCTCGAGAGCCCTCAACACCCGGTAGAGGTTTCCCATGTCGACGCGCGCCTCGCCCGTCAGGTCGGGCAGCGCCTCCAGCAGCTCGTAGCCGTGGGTCGGCCGCTCGCGGAGCAACAGGAGTAGAGCGGGCTCGCTGAACCGTTCCACGCGCGCGCGGACACCCCAGTGGCCGGGGCGGACCATGCGCCTGCACCTGGCTCCGCGGCCCCCGCGCTGCCTCATCGCTTACCTATATGTAAAACACACATGTAACGTCGACACTAGCAGTTGCAGCCGTCGACGCCTGGGCTAGGGTCCACTTCGTGCCACCGTTGGCTCGCAACTCCGTGAAGCGAAGCTGTGCCGTTTGCGAGCGGTCCCTCCTGACGGGCGAGCGGGCGATCCGCTTCTCGCCGAACGGCGAGGACTTCGTCGACGTCTGCCCGCTTTGCCAGGAACTGGCGGCCGACTACGGGTGGGTCAAGGAAGGCAGCCCGACGTCGCCGACGGTCCCGAATCAACGGCGCCGGAAGCGTCGTGGGATCGCCTCGCTGTTCGATCCGCGGCGTCAACCGCCCGACGATCCCGTCGTGGCGGAGCCGATCCTTCGGCGGCTGTCGGCACCCGAGCAGCAGATGGTCGAGGCCGCCGACATCTTCAACTCGAGCGACTACCGGCGAACGGTCGGCGGCATCGCGAAGAGCCTCGGCGCGCCGCGCGCGAGCATCGTTCCGCTCTCAGGGGTCAGCGGTGAGCTGATCGTGACCGTCGCCTGGGACATCTCGTGGTACCAGTACCGCGTCAGTCCGGAGGCGGCGCAACCGGTGCGCCTGGCCGAGCGTGGCCACGAGCTGGCCGAGCTGGACGCCGGGTATCAGCGCTGGAACGCCCGCATCGAGCAGGACGGCCGGCTCGTTCCGGAGATCTCGCCTCTCTAGAGACGCCGGACCCCTCTGGCGCCGACCCGCATCGCTCTTACAATCAGAGCGTGATCTATTGCGTGATCCCGCCGGAGCTCGAGGACGAGCTCTTCGACAAGATGGTCGAGTACTACAAGGACAATCCGAACGTCACCGTGATCATCGACCGGCGGACGGGCCCGGATCGCCGGGCCGGCAAGAAGCCCAGCGACGGCGCGAAAGAGCAGCGGAAGATCCGAGACCGGCGCCGGGCTCGGATTCCCGGCACCTTCCCCGAGACAGACGCTCCCTCTGAGTAGACTCGCCCCGTGGCACTGACGGGGACGAAGACCTTCCAGAACTACATCGGCGGCGAGTGGTGCGATTCGGCTTCCGGCGAGATGTTCGACAGCGTCAACCCGGCTTCGGGCGACACTATCGGCACGTTCCCGCGCTCTTCGGCGGAGGATGTCGATCGGGCCGTCGAGGCGGCCAAGGTCGCCTTCGAGGCATGGCGACTGGTACCCGCGCCGAAGCGGGGCGAGATCCTCTACCGCTTCGCGAATCTCCTGATGGAGGAGAAGGACGGGTTCACCGACCTCATGTCCCGCGAGATGGGCAAGGTCAAGGCAGAGGCCGGAGGAGACGTCCAGGAGGCGATCGACATGAGCCTCTACATGGCCGGCGAAGGCCGCAGGCTCTTCGGCCAGACCACGCCGTCGGAGTTGCGCGACAAGTTCAACATGAGCGTGCGGATGCCGATCGGAGTGGTCGGCGTGATCACGCCGTGGAATTTTCCGATCGCGATCCCGTCGTGGAAGATCGCGCCCGCGTTGATCTCCGGGAACACGGTGGTCTTCAAGCCGGCCACCGACACACCGCTGCTCGGAGAACGGTTCGTCGAGCTGCTGATCGAGGCCGGCTTGCCGGACGGCGTGATCAACATCGTGCACGGCGGCGGTGGTGCGGTCGGCGACAGGCTCGTCCGGCATCCCGATGTGCCGGTGATCACGCTGACCGGCTCACGCGAGACCGGCGTCGAGGTGATGCGCAACGCCGCCGACAATCTCAAGCACGTCCACCTCGAGCTCGGCGGCAAGAACGCGATCATCGTCCTCGACGACGCCGACCTTGAGCTCGCGGCCGACGGCATCATCTGGTCGGCGTTCGGCACGTCAGGCCAGCGCTGCACGGCGGCGTCGCGTGTGATCGTTCAGGAAGGCGTCTACGAGCAACTCCAGTCGCGGCTCGTCGCGGCAGCGGAGAAGCTCCGCCTCGGCCCGGGCTGGGAAGACGACACAGACGTCGGTCCGGTGATCAACTCCAAGGCGCTCGAGAAGATCCACTCGTACACGGAGATCGGCAAAGACGAGGGCGCCAAGCTTCTGACCGGTGGGGAGGTGGCCACCGGGAACGGTTTCGAGAAAGGGACCTTCTACCGCCCGACGATCTTCGGCGAGGTGGAACCGCAGATGCGGATCGCCCAGGAGGAGATCTTCGGCCCCACGACCGCATTGATCCGCGTCGAGGACTTCGACGAGGCGATTCGCGTGTCGAACGGGATCAAGTACGGGCTTTCCTCGTCCATCTTCACGCGTGACGTCAACAAGGCGTTCCGCGCGATGCGCGACCTGCAGGCCGGAATCACCTACATCAACGCCGGAACGATCGGAGCCGAGGTGCATCTCCCGTTCGGGGGTACGAAGGACACGGGCAACGGCCACCGCGAAGCGGGTCAGGCCGCCCTCGACGTCTTCACGGAATGGAAGTCCATCTACGTCGACTACAGCGGCAAGCTGCAGAAGGCGCAGATCGACACCGAGACCTGAACCGCAAGCTCGTCGTCTTCGTGCCGCGCGAGGCGCTCGACGCGGTGCGCAATGCCCTCTTCGACGCGGGCGCCGGCCGCATCGGCGAGTACGAGCACTGCTCCTGGTACACGCAGGGAACGGGGACATTCCGGGGCGGCGAGGGAACCAATCCGTCGCTCGGCGAGGCCGGCCGCGAGGAGCGCGTCGCGGAGCTGCGACTCGAGACGGTCTTTCCGGAGGAGCTGCAGGAGGGAGTGATTGCGGCGCTGCGCGAGGCGCACCCGTACGAAGAGCCTGCCTTCGACGTGTACGCACTGCTGTGAAAGCGAAGCTGTTCACGGATGGTGGCTCCCGTGGCAATCCCGGCCCCGCAGCGTACGGGTACGTGATCGAAGCGGAGGACGGACACGTGTTGGCCGCGCATGGTGAGGCGATCGGTCGCGCGACGAACAACGTCGCGGAATACAGCGGCCTCGTCGCCGGCATGGAGAAAGCAGTCGAGCTCGGCGTGAGGGAGCTGGAGGTCGTGTCGGATTCGGAGCTACTCGTCAAGCAGATGCAAGGCGAGTACCGAGTGAAGAACGAGGCGCTGCGCGAGCTCTGGGAGGACGCATCTGATCTAGAGAACAGGTTTGCGCGAGTGCGCTACACGGCGGTGCGGCGAGCCCACAACGAACTGGCCGACAGGCTGGTAAACGAGGCGCTAGACGCCGAAAGCTGAGGCTATACTGGCCGTCGTTCGCGGATGTAGCTCAGTTGGCTAGAGCGTCTGCTTGCCATGCAGAAGGTCGTGGGTTCGAGTCCCATCATCCGCTCTCCCAGAAGCCCCGGAAACGGGGCTTTTTGTAACCAGATGTGGGAGTCGGAAGCCGCGGCTGCAAGCGCTAGTGCAAGCGTGGCCGACCAGCCGGCCCGTTCGCGAGTGGCACCACGCGTTCCGTCCGCACCTCGACCTGCATCACGATCGTCATCGCGGCGACCTGGAACGCGAGTTCCGCGAGCGTCGCGCACTCGAGGATGTCCCGCTCGCCGTGGAATTTCGCAGGGAGGTCCCGGTGTGATGGTGCTGGCGAGGAGGTCGGCTCCTCGGCCGGCGCGGACGATCTCGATCATCATCCGCTCGAGGTTCGAGCGGTCGTGCCGATGGCATGGTTGCGATCGTAGGCGTGTCGCCATCTGGTGGAAGTGCGACGCGGCACCGATTGCCTGCCACTTGGGGGCTGGTGCTCTTGCGGCTGGTAGGACTACCCAGTGGCTAACGCGGGGTTACGCGCAGCACCTTGTTGCCACCGCCGACCCAGATTGACCCTGCCCCGACAGCAAGTGCGAGCGGGGCTGTGTCTCCCGACTCCAGGACCTGAGGCGTAGGCAAATGCGTCCATGCGACCACCTTGCTCGTCGCTGGATTGATGCGGTTGAGGCCCGACAAGGCGGCATTCCCGAACGGCCCGTTCGCGGTCACCCACACGGAGCCGAAACCAAGCGCCACGTCTTGGGCGATCGCGCCTAGCGTGATCTGCTTCACGACCTGATTCGTGCGGGGATCGATGCGGACTAGCAGCCGCCCATTGCAGCCACTCACGACCCACAGCGCCGCGTCGTCGCCAGCCAAGTCCCCGCACACGGTGGCTTGGGTCTTGGCGAAGGGAATGCGTGCTGTCACGGAGTTGGTGGCAGGGTCGATGCGGAGGACCAGACCAGTGCCGCTTTCCTGGGGATCCGTGATCCACACGGAGCCTGCGGCCGCGGTCATTCCCTGCGGCCCGCAGCAGCCGTTGGAGAGGGGACGATCCTCGACCGGGACGCGCCCGGTCTCCGAGTTGGATGCCGGATCCAACCGTGAGACATCGAACCTGCCGGTGACCTCGCCTCCATTCGCACCAACCTCGCTGCGGTGGTTCGCGATCCAGACTGCTCCGGGGGTGAAGGCGATCCCCTCCGGTGAGTGTCCGACACGGATCCTGGCGATTAGCTGGAGGGTCTGCGCATCGAGACGCAAGACACTGTCCAGTTCCGGCTGTCTTGCCGTGTCCGGGCTCGCGACT
>VAXG01000049.1:14799-18380 GCA_005883355.1 Actinomycetota bacterium
CCCCTGTCCGTAGGAAACCTCATTCTCCGGCCATTCGCTGTCGGGAAGCTGAAGGGTCGCCGTGAGTGTGTTGCTCGCCGGGTCGATGCGGAAGAGACGACGATCGTTGCTCAGTGCCCAGACGGCTGTGTCAGAGGCAGCGACCTTCACCACCTGAACCCCAGGCCCAAGAGCGATCGTGGCCGCGATCGATCCGGCTTGCGGCATCGGCGTCTTCTTGCAGACGCGGACGTGCTTCTTCTTTCCGTGGACGATCTTCGTGACGATCTTGCAGCGCGTTGACGGCGAATGGGGTAGGTCACGCGCCGAAGCCCCCGTCGAGAGGAAAGCCAGAATCGCCGCCGGCAGCAGCAAGCGGCGCAAGACTCGAGCGCCACCGTGCGATATCAGGTCGCTGCAGTTCGTCATCCTTTCCCGATGATCACGCGGCGAGGTAGGCGCAGACCCCCATCTGCCACTCAGTTTGCGTTGGACCGGTGTCAGAGAGCGTGTCGAAGGTCGTTGCGTCCTGGACCGTGCGGCCCGCATCGAGCGAGACCATCCCGCTCCCGTCCGGATGGCTTTAACGGAACAGGCCCGTGCTGGTGACGGTGTTCGCGGCGACATCGAGTGTGCGCGTCCAGTTACCCGCGTAGGGAATCGTCTTCGAGAGATCGTCCGAGCGGTAGAGCGTGCCCGTGAAGTCGATGTGGCGGATCTCCTTCGTCAGATTGCCGCTGTCGTCGTAGAACTGGATGTAGTGACGGACGACGTCGAACGTCGCGAGCGTGTTGAAGCTGTAGCCGTAGGTCGTGCAGCTGATATTGGGGACCGGGGTGGTTTGGTTCAGCTCCTGCGTGAAGATCACCGGGGCCGATGCGGAGGCGCTGTTGGCAAAGACCAAAGCCCCCGCGAGCGCGAGGAGCAGGATTAGCTTCTTCATCGTTCCTCCTTCCGTTGGTGTTCCCGTCGCCCGCGCTTGATCTGCCAGGCGACCTTGACGTGTGGCTCGTCGGTTTCGATGGTGAAGCGCCCGTCGACGAGTTCAGCGGCGATCGAGGCGCTTACGCCGCGCGTGAACGGGCGCAACTCATACTTGAGGTCTGTGCTCAGGACCCGGGCGGCGCGTGGCAGCGCGACGGTTGCGAGCCCTCGCGCGTCCGTCCAGATCTCGCCGCTGTAGACAACGGCGTTTTCCGTTTTCGATAGTCGAGTCATGCCGCCGAGGCTCGCAGAGTCGGGTAGTGGTTTGGCTAAGCGACGGCTAAGCGGCGATTATGTGGGGCCTTTATCCGCGACTGCGGAAGCGGTACAACCATCGAGTGGAGTTTCGAATCCTTGGCCCGCTGCAGGTCCTCGACGGCGGCAGCGAGCTTGAGCTCGGGTCGCCGAAGGAGCGGGCGCTGCTCGCGGTCTTGCTTTTGCAGCCAGGTGTTGCCGTGGGGCGGGAGCGTTTAATCGACGCGGTCTGGGGCGAGTCGCGGCCGCCGAGTGCGGCGAAGGCGCTCAACGTGCATGTCTCGCATCTCCGCAAGGCATTGGCCCGGGATGGCGATCCAGTGATCGCGACTCGGCCGCCTGGTTACGTGCTCGAGATCGATCCGGAGCAGCTCGACGCGACGCGATTCGAGCGGCTCGTCGCCGAGGCGCGTGAACAGATTGCCTCGAACCGGGTGCCCGTAGCGCGTAACCTCTTACACGACGCGCTTGAACTCTGGCGGGGGCGGGCGCTCGACGGTGTTGATCTCGAGGCATCCGTCCGGCATGAGGTGTCGCGGCTCGAGGAACTCCGTCTTGGCGCGGAGATGGATCGGATCGACTGTGAGCTCGCGCTCGGTCAGCACGAGCGCGTGATCGGGGATCTGGAATCCCTTCTCGCGGAATACCCGCTCCGCGAACGGTTGTGCGGCCAATACATGCTCGCGCTCTACCGCGCCGGTCGGCAGGCGGAGGCGCTCCAGGCGTACCGAGATGCACGTCGCGTCCTCGTTGACACGCTCGGGCTAGAGCCAAGCGAGCCTCTGCAGCGGCTCGAGCGTGCCATCCTCAACCACGATCCAGCGCTCGAGTTGCCCGCTGGGATCTCGCATCGCCAAGCTCGCGGCCCCTCGACTGAACAGCGCTGGACGCGGTCCCGCCGGCTTGTACTCGCCGGATCCGCGGCGGCCGTCATTGCGCTGGTCGCCGCGCTCGCCATCGTGGCGATCCCGAGTCGCGGCAGTGTCCGAACGGTGCCGAACTCCGTCGCCGTGCTGAGCGCGAAGGCGGGCACCGTGAATCGGTCAATTGCCGTTGACCAACGACCGGCCTCGATCGTCGCCACTTCCGATGACATCTGGGTTGCAAATCGCGCCAGCGGAACGCTCTCCAAGATCGACTCTCGAACCATGCGCGTCGTGCAGACGATCGCTCTCGGCGGCTTTCCAAGCAGCCTCGCAGTCATCGACCACACCGTTTGGGTAACAGACGCCGGAACGGACCAGGTTGCCGCTGTCCACGTCGGCGACGGCGGCGGGGTGTCCATCCAGCGAAGCGCGCGTCCGCGACCTTCTTTACAGGGAATTGGTGCTGTCCTCATTGCGGCCGGTCAAACGCTGTGGACTACACGATCATGGCCGCCAAGTCTGGTGCCGGTCGAGCGGTCCGCGGGAAAAGCTCGGGAGATCTCCCTCCCCGATATTCCCACTGCTGCCACCGCCGATCGGAACTACATGTGGATCGTCAGTGCTCCCGGCGCGACCGTTTCCGCGATCAATCTCCACGGTGGAGGCCTCGTCGCGCACATAAGGGTCGGGCCGACTCCGGTCGCGGTTGCAGTTGGCGCGGGAGCCACGTGGGTCGCGACCGAGGGCGACGACAGCGTGGAACGAATCGATCCGAGCGTCTTCAAGGTGACGGCGAAGATTCGTGTTCCAACGACGCCGACGGCACTCGCTGCAGATCCGGTCAACCACGCGCTCTGGATCGCAAGCAGCGAGAGCGGAACCCTCTACCGCCTCGACACGCGCTCCGACCTCGTGACCAAGACGATCCACATCGGCTATAAACCCGTCGCGCTTGCGGTCGCAAGCGGCCACATCTGGCTGGCGGTTGATCCAAGGTGAGCCCGACGCGCTGGCAGCTTCCGCAGCGGAACGTGGCGCTGGGACAGGCAGCGGCTTGCGCGGCGGTCGTTCTCGCCTCGATCGGCGCCGCAGCTCCGTCGACGTCGGCAGCGCCACCTGCGGGAACGGTCGAGGTGCTTGCTCCCTACACCGAAAGCGATCAGGCAACCTTCATGCGCGTTCTCGACGCGTTCACCGCCCGCACGGGCATCAAGGTCGAGTACACGCGATGTTGCAACGGCTCACTCCCGCGGCTTGAAACGCGTATCGCGGCAGGTGATCCACCTGATGTTGCGGTTTTGTCCGCACCAGGCGACGTGACGCGATTCGCGCATGCCGGCGAACTCGTTCCCCTCAGCAGCCTCGGTCTGACCCGCAAACACATGAGGCAGAACTTTGCGGGGGGCGAACTGCGTCTCGCCAGCGTCGCCGGTGTGCTCTACGCCGTCCCGCTCAAGGCGAGCTCGAAAAGCATCATCTGGTATCGGCCGGACTCCT
>VAXG01000049.1:18389-19287 GCA_005883355.1 Actinomycetota bacterium
CCGCGGAATTGGACGCAACTTCTCAGCGTCACTCGCGCATTCAAGGCGAAAGGGATCATTCCGTGGAGTGTCGGCGGTGGCCCCGGACCAGACAGCTCGTGGACGCTCACCGACTGGTTTGAAAACATCTATCTGCGGACTGCGGGCCCAACCCGGTATGAACGACTCTTCTCCGGCCGACTCGCGTTCACAGATAAATCAGTTAGAGAGGCGATCAAGTCGATGCTGCAAATCATCAACAATCGCTTCGTGGTTGGCGGAATTCGAGGCGCGCTCAACACGAACTGGATCGATGCGATCTCGAGCGTCTTCGGTCGAAAGGCAAAGTCGCAGCTCTACATGGAAGGCGGCTTCGTCGGCCAGATCGCCCTCGGACAGTTGAACACCTCGCTTCGTCCAGGCGTAACGATCAACTCGACCCCGTGGCCGACAATCGACGGGGGCTATCGCAACGACATAATCGGTGGAACAGACCTTGCGGTCGCGATTAACAACACCGCCTCTTCGCGCCAGCTTCTGCGTTATTTGGCCTCCGCCGCCGCCGGCGACGTTTGGGCAGCTGCCGGCACAACCACCGGCAGCTGGTCAGTATCCCCGAATCGGCTTGTGCCGCGTTCCGGATACGCAAACAAGCTCGTCGGCAACGAAGCGTCCCAGGTCGCCAATGCACAGAGGATCGAATTCGACGGCTCCGACGAGCTCCCGGGCATGCTCGCCGAAGAATGGGCGACGGCACTGCAAACCATCATCGGAAGACCAGCGGCTGTCGAACAAACGCTCGCACGCTTTCAGCGGAAGGCGCGTCGCGCCTTCCGCTCGAGTACCGGCCACGCCTGAGGCGCTTTCGATAACGATACGGGAAAGGCCACCCGACCGCTTTGGACGCTCACGTCGACTA
>VAXG01000049.1:19302-20810 GCA_005883355.1 Actinomycetota bacterium
CGCTTCTCGTAGGGTTCGCGAACTCAGGCGGCCTCAAATTCGCGGATGAGTCCGCCGAGCAGAACGCGTCGGCGTAGCTCGGTTGTACGCTGATCGCGGCGTCGGGCCACGCCGGTTCGTTAGGAGCGGTTGCAGAGCGCGGTGTGGTCTGTGCTCGTTGTTGGCAGCGGTAGACGCGGAGGACGTGCTCGAGATGGCTGCGACCGAGGATGAGAATTCGGTCGAGACAGTCGCCGCGAACCGTGCGTCTGCCTGTTTGGCTCGCGGCCCGGACCGATGCCGAACCTACGTCTGCTATCCGAGACGGATGTGCGAACGAGCGAGCGACCCGATCGCAGCGGCGACGTCCGCGTTGTTCGAGACAGATAGCTCTGCTCTGCGCGAGTGTTCGGGAATGACCTCTGAGAACGCTCGCGCTGATCCCCGATCATGGTTGGTCTTTGTTCCTCCGCGTCTGCGGATGTACCGTCTCGCCGCGCGCGAGCATCGCCACGAACTCCGCGATCTTGCGGGCACGAGTCTCGGGCCGCTTCACCGCCTCGATGCGATGCAGAATCGCGTAGCGATTCTGGCTGGTGAGCCGTCTGAACATCGTCTTCGCCTTCGGTTCAGCCGCAAGCGCAGCTGCCAAGTCGTCGGGCACGCGGGCCGTCGCGGGGCCAGCGTAGGCAGCCTCCCAACGTCCGCCGGCCTTTGCGCGCTCGACCTCGGCGATTCCCGAAGCCTGCATCCTGCCCTCGCTGATCAGCCGCTCGGCGAGTGTCGTGTTCCGCTTCGACCAGCGGCTCCGTGCCCGCCTGGGCGTGAAACGCTGAAGGTACGTTCGCTCGTCGCGGCGGCGAACCTGACCGTCGATCCACCCGAAACAGATCGCCTCCTCGAGGGCCTGGTCGTAGGTGAGGCTCGTCGGCGAGGTAGTGCCCTTCTTCGCTAGTACGAGCATGACGCCCGCCCAATCGGCGTGGTTGCGCCCGAGCCACTCACGCCACGCGCGCGCGTCAGGGACAACCAGTTCGCCGTTCTCACCGCTGATCCAGTACTTCTAGCATCGCTTGGTGGGCCCACGGTTGTTCACGAAGTCAGTAGCCTCGCCTGCGCCAGCGTGCGGGAATGTCACCCGAGCGCCGGGGCGGCGTTAAGTGTCGGCGGCGGTGGCGGGCTCGCGCGAAGCACGGATGAAATCGCGGATAGTCGCAAGGGCTCATCGGGCTTGTCGCGGAACACGCCGTGTCCAGCGTCTGGGAAGACCTCGAGTCATGATCCCGCGATCGCGGCAGCCAACTCCTCGTTATCAAGGACGGTTGCGATCGGGTCGACTTCGCCTGCCAGGATCAACGTCGGGCAGCGAATACGGTTGAGGTCGTCGAACCAGTCGTAGGTCTGCAGCTCCCCGCCGAAGAAATGGAAGTTCACCTCCGGCCGTAGCCGTACGCGTGCCCGCACATCCGGATCGCGCGGCGCTCGGCCAAAGAGCGGAAAGCAGGTGACCATGAACGCGTCGAAGCTCT
>VAXG01000090.1 GCA_005883355.1 Actinomycetota bacterium
TAGAACTTGTGCTCGAGCACGCGCTGTGCGAACGCGAAGCGCGGCACTGCGACCCTGCGCACGCCGTAGACGAGCCACGCCAGGAAGATGCCGCCGAGACCGAGGAGCAGCGCGAGCGCCGACGACACCGCGTCCTGCCAGCTCTTGGGGCTGACGGTCGGTTCCGCAACCGTCTGGAGCCAGGTCTCGATCGGGTGCCAGAGGGGCTCCCACTGGATCCAGCCGCCGACCACCGACAGGACCGCGAGGATTGCGACCGGCACCGCGAGCGAGACGCCGACGAGGTCGCGCTTCAGTGCGTGGAAGTGCTCGCGCACGAATGGGCTCGGCTCGCCCCAGAAGACGAGGAAGAGCAGACGGAACGTGTACAGGCCCGTGAGGAACGTGCCCGCCAGCCCGGCAACCCAGAGGACGTAGCCGTAGGCGCCTCGGTCGATCGCAGCGGCAAGGATCGAATCCTTCGAGAAGAAGCCTGCGAACGGGAAGATGCCGACGAGCGAGAGCGACCCGATCAAGAACGCGAGATACGTGCGTGGCATCAACTGCCGCAGCCCGCCCATCTTGCGGATGTCCTGCTCGTCCGCGAGGGCGTGGATGACGATGCCGGCTGTCATGAAGAGCAGCGCCTTGAAGAAGGCGTGCGTCATCAGGTGGAACATCCCGTTCGCGTACGCCCCCAGGCCGACGCCGAGGAACATGTAGCCGATCTGCGACATCGTCGAGTATGCGATCACTCGCTTGATGTCGACCTGGACGAGCGCGATCAGTCCAGCGAGGAGCAGGGTGGCCGCGCCGAGGCCGGCGGCGAGGTCCGCGACGTGCGGGGCCGATTCGAAGATCGAGTGGGTGCGGACGATCAGGTAGACGCCTGCCGTGACCATCGTCGCCGCGTGGATGAGGGCGCTGACCGGGGTCGGGCCTTCCATCGCGTCCGGCAGCCACGTCTGCAGCGGCAGCTGCGCCGACTTGGCGACAGCACCTCCGAGCAGTCCCAGCGCGACGAGTGTCGCGACGGTCGAGCTGTACTGGCCGCCCAGGATTCCGAACTCGACCGACCCCGCCTTCTTGATCAGGAGGAAGAGCGCGAGCGCCATCGTCGCGTCGCCGATCGCATTCATGATGAACGCCTTCTTCGCGGCTGCGATCGCGCTCGGCCGCTCGTGCCAGAAGCCGATCAGCAGATAGGACGAGAGGCCGACCATGCCCCAGCCCGCGAGCAGGATCAGGAGGTTTCCGCCCTGGACGAGCAACAGCATCGAGAAGACGAACAGCGCCATGTAGGCGAAATAGCGGCGCTCCTCGTTGTCGCCGTCCATGTACCCGATCGAGTAGCCGACGATCAGCGCACCGACGCCGGCGACGATCAGCATCATGAACACGGAGAGCGGGTCGATCATCACCGCGAAGCCGGAGCGGTACGAGCCGCCGGAGATCCACGTCCAGGCCGTTGAAACCACGGTGCGCTGACTCCCGTCGCGTTCCAGCAGCCCGACGAAGCTGGCGATTGCGCCGCCGAACGCCACGAAGCACGAGAGCGTTGCGAGATAGCCGGCTCCACGGCGGGAGATGCGCTCGCCCGCCACTGTGATGAGCGCTGCCGCTGCGAGCGGTGAGAGCAGGCAGATCCAGGCGCCGTAGATCATCCGCGGAGGGAGCTGAGGCGGTCGACGTCCAGAGGGACGCGCTTACGGTTGAGCGCGACGATCAGGCCGAGCCCGACGACCACCTCGGAGGCGGCGACGGCCATCACTGCGAGGGCAAAGATCTGCCCGTCGCCGTTGTTCAGGTGGCGAGCGAAGGCGATGAGCGCAAGGTTTGCGCCGTTGAGCATGATCTCGAGAGAGAGCAGGACGATGAGCGGGTTGCGGCGGATCAGCACGCCGAGTGCGCCGACGCCGAAGAGGAAGCCGGCGACGGCCAGATACCACGCAGTGCCCGGTCCCATCACAGCGACGGCACCTCGTCGGCGGTCGTGCGGGAGTGCGCTCCGAGAATGACGCCCCCGATCGCGGCGACGAGCAGCACGATCGAGGTGATCTCGAAGGCGAGCAGGTGATCGGTCAGGAAGAGGCGGCCGATGTAGCTCGGCGTTCCGAAGGCGCCGTCGACGTGATGTGAGTGAGACAGCGATCCGCCAGCCTTGAGGCCGATCGCGACCACGATCTCCACGAGGATTGCGCCGGCCGCCAGGACTGCGCCGATCGTCTGCCAGGTCGGCCCTCCCGTCCATGGCGATTCCGTGCGCGGGCCGATGTAGGCGATGACGAAGAGGAACATCACCATCACCGCGCCGGCATAGACGAGCACCTGCGCGGCGGCGACGAACTCCGAGGAGAGCAGCAGGTAGAGGACGGCGAGTGAGCCGAGATTGCCGATCAGCGCGAGCGCCGAGTAGAACGGGTTTGTGAACGAGACGACCGCGACCGCCGAGCCGAGACAGGCGAACGCGGCGCCGAGCCACACCGCCCAGACGAGGACGTTGCCCACCGAGGCGACGATCACGAGTGGTCCTGGTAGTACGGGATCGGAGTGTCGTAGAGATCGCGGTCGGCGACCGGGACTTTCTTGATCGGCTCTGCGAGCAGCATGTCCTTCGTGTAGATGAGGTCGTCGCGCGAGTACTCCGAGATCTCGTATTCGTTGCCGAGCGTGATCGCGTCGAACGGGCAGGCGAGCTCGCAGTAGCCGCAGAAGATGCAGCGGCTCATGTTGATCTCGTAGATGCGCGCGTAGCGCTCGCCCGGCGAGACGCGGTTGTCGGGGGTGTTCTCCTCCGCTACGACGCGGATGCAGTCGGCGGGGCAGGCCGCCGCGCAGAGCGAGCAGCCGACACACTTCTCCAGCCCGTTCTCGTGCCTGTGCAGGCGGTGGCGACCGCGGAAGCGGGGGTAGACCGGACGCTTGTACTCAGGGTACTGCTGCGTGATCGGCTTCTTGAAGAGCTGGCGGAACGTGACCGCGAAGCCCTTGACGCTGTCCAACGGCTGAGGGCTCATGAAATCCAGACCACCAGGAGCGCGGTGACGACGGCGTTGATCGTCGCGACGGGGAGGAGGATCTTCCAGCCGAAGCGCATCAGCTGGTCGTAGCGGAGCCGTGGCACGGACGCTCGGATCCAGATGAACACCGACACGAAGATGAAGACCTTGAGCAGGAACCAGAGGGGCCCGAGTGGCGCGTACGGCCCGTGCCAGCCGGCGAAGAAGAGCGTCACCGCCAGCGCTGAGAGCGTGATCAGGTTGATGTACTCGGCCGTCTGGAAGAGGCCCCAGCGCATGCCGCCGTACTCGGTGTGGTACCCGGCGACGAGCTCGGTGTCGGCCTCGGGCAGGTCGAACGGCGGACGGCTCGTCTCCGCGATCATCGCGAAGAAGAAGACGAGCAGTCCTGCGAGCTGCGGGATGAAGAACCAGATCGTCGCGCCCTGCTTGTTGACGATGTCGACGAGATTGAGCGACTGGCCCATCAGCACGACCCCGAGCACCGAGAGGGCGAGCGAGACCTCGTACGAGACGAGTTGCGCGCAGGTGCGCATAGAGCCGAGGAGAGAGAACTTGGATTGCGACGCCCAGCCGCCGATGATCGCGCCATACACACCGATCGAGCCGAGAGCGAAGATCAGGATCAGCGCGATCGACACGTTCGCGATCTCACCGTTGACGTGGTAGTGCCAGATCTGCCAGCCGGCCCCGAAGGGGATCACGGCGAACGCCGCCAGGGCCGTGAACATCGAGATGATCGGTGCGGCGATGTAGAGCGGGTGCCGTGCGGCGACCGGGAAGAAGCTCTCCTTGCGCACGAGCTTGATCAGATCCGCGAACGGTTGCAGGAGACCGTACGGGCCTGCGCGGTTCGGGCCGAAGCGGTTCTGCATGCGCCCGAGCAGCTTTCGCTCGAGCCAGGTCGTGTAGGCGAATGCGAGCATGATCAGGTTCACGATCACTCCGGCCTTGATCAGGGAGATCCACCACGGCTCCCTCACTTCGAAATCTCCACGGCCGGCTTCAGCTCGCCTGCGAAGTCGTCCGAGACGCGAACGACACCAGGACGTAGCTCACGACTCAGTCGCGCGCGCAGCCGGACCGATGTGCCGTTCGACCGGATCGTGATTTCCTCGCCGTTCCGGACCCCCAGCGAGCGTGCGTCTTCTTCGGACAGCTCGGCTTCGGGTTGGGGTCGCTGGAAGTCGAGCTCATGCACGCGCTCGACTGCCGGCCCCGAGAAGAGCGGGCGGTACCGGACAAGGCGAAGACCGCCGTCAACCGCTGGGCCGTCGGCCTCGCCCAATTCGATCTGCGCGCTCGCTCCGGTGGCCGCCGGCAGGGGCGAGCGCTCGCCGATCTCGCCGAATGGAATCCCGCCGAACGCGATCGCCGAGACCTCCTCGAAGACGAGCGCTGGGTAAGGAGAGAGCTCGACGTCGAAGCGTTCGGCGAGCTTGGAGATCCAGGCCAGCTCGTCGGGCACGGGTGGGATGACGGTCCGGCGCAGCCGCTGCACGCGTCCCTCGAGATTGATGTACGTCCCGTCGCGCTCGAGGTAGCTCGTTCCCGGCAGGACGAGGTCGGCCCAGCCGGCGGCGAGGCCCTGGAACATGGAGATGACGAGAACCCGCTCGGCCTTCTCCGCGAGCGCGCGCACGTCCGGGTTGGCGGCCGCCTCGTCGCCGGACACGATCAGGAGGCCAATCGGGTCCGGGCTCGCCGACTCGGCGTCGTCGGAGCAGGACCACGCGTCGCAGACTCCGCGGCCGTTCGCCGTCTCGGGGATGTAGAAAGCGCCGCTTAGGCCGAGCCGCTGTGCGAGCACCGCAACGGTCGCACCACCGTGGCCGCCGGGACCGCACCAGACGAGGATCGCCGTCTCGGCGCCGCGCACTGCCTCCTCGTCGAGCTCGTAGAGCACACGGGCGCCTCGCCGGCGCGCTTCCTTGATCCAGAGCTCGACGATCGGCGCGCGCTCGACGACCGGTGCGTCGCCGAGCACAGCCACGACGTCTGCGTCGCGGATGGCGGACAGCGGCACACGGAAGGCGTCCAGAGCATCCGACGACTCCTCGGGGAAGAAGGCCGTGTGTGCGCCGAGGCCCCGGCGCAGAAGCTTGCCGAGCGCGTACGCCTCCTCGATCGTCTCGGAGCCCGAGAGCGCAGTGACGATGCGTCCGTTCGCCTCGCGGAGCAGTCGCTCGGCCTCGTCGAGTGCGCGCTCCCACGACACCTCCTCGAAGCCGCGGCGACGCACGCGCAGGATCGGATCGCACACTCGGTCCTCGGCGTGGAGGTGCGCGTACGAGAAACGGCCTTTGTCGCAAAGCCAGCCGTCGTCCACCTCGGGGTGATTGCGTGACAGGATCCGCTTGACGTTGCCCTCGCGCGTCGTCGCGTTGACGTTGCAGCCGACGGGACACATCCCGCACACGGTCGGGACGTCCAGGATCTCCCAAGGCCTGGCCTCGAAGCGGTAGGTGGTGGAGGTCAGCGCACCCACCGGGCAGAGCTCGATCACGTTGCCGCTGAAGGGCGCGCGGTAGGGCTCGTCCCCGAAGGTCGCGATCATCGTCCCGGCTCCGCGGTCGACCGCCACGAGCTGGCCGTCCTCCGCCACGCCCTCGCTGAAGCGGGTGCACCGGTAACAGAGGATGCAGCGCTCGCGATCGAGTGCGATCAGCGGTGAGACCGGGATCGGCTTCTCGAACGTGCGCTTCGGGAACGTCATGCGCGTGTTCCCGGGCCCGTACCGGAACGTCAGGTCTTGCAGTGGGCACTCGCCGCCCTTGTCGCAGACCGGGCAGTCGAGCGGATGGTTGACGAGGATGAACTCCAGGGTCGCGTTCTGCGCGTCTGCTGCGACCGCCGAGGTCAGAGCCGTGCGGACGACCATTCCGTCCTGCGCGGTCAGCGTGCAGGCGGCCTGCGGCTTCGGCGGGCCGGGCTCGATCTGGCAGAGGCACATCCGGCACGCCCCGACGGCGGGCCCGAGCCTCGGCTCGTAACAAAAGACCGGAATCTCGATCCCGGCGGCGAGCGCGGCCTCGACGAGCCCCGTCCCCTTCGGCACCTCGACGGCGACGCCGTCGATCGTGAGCGTGACGGTCTCGGTCGCGCTCATGCCGCACGCTTTCGTGACAGTTTCGTCCCCGTGCCTGGCACCGGTACGTGTCCGAAGATGTAGTGGCTCATACGGGCACCGCGCTCGGGAGGTGTCCGCCCATGGCGACCGGGGCGAGCACGTCGTGTAGCGGTGAGGCGTCTCCAAACGGACAGCCGCCCTGTTCGACATGAGCGCTGAACTCCCCCCGGAACTTCTCGACGTAGCTCGCGACGGCGACCGCCGCCGTCTCCCCGAGCGGGCACAGGCACTTCCCGTTGATGCGGTCGCACACGTCCAGCAGGAGATCGAGCTCGGACTGCAAGGCCTCCCCCGATTCCAGCCGGCGCAGGATCTGCGTCATCCACCGCGTCCCCTCGCGGCACGGCGTGCACTTGCCGCAGGACTCGTGCTCGTAGAACTCCGAGATGCGGATGCCGAGCTGCACCATGCAGCAGCGGTCGTCGAGTGCGACGACGCCGGCCGAACCCATCGCCGTGTTGAGCTTCAGGAGCGAGTTGAAGTCGTAACCGACGTCGATCTCGTCGCCTTTCAAGATCACCGTCGACGAGCCGCCCGGGATGACCGCCTTGAGGTCACGTCCGCCGGGAATGCCTCCGCCGAGGTCATAGATCAGCTCGCGGAGGCTCGTGCCGTTCTCGATCTCGTAGTTGCCGGGCCGCTCCACGTGACCGGAGATGGACACGACCCGGGTTCCGCGCGAATCCGGCACGCCGAGCTTTGCGTACTCGGCCCCTCCCATCTCGATGATCGGGGGCAGCGTCGCGAGGGTCTCGACGTTGTTCACCACCGTGGGCGATGCATACAGACCTTGGCCGGCCGGAAACGGAGGCTTCGTGCGGGGCTGCCCGCGCTTGCCCTCGAGCGACTCGAGCAGTGCCGTCTCCTCGCCGCAGATGTACGCGCCTGCTCCGCGGTGCAACACGATCGTCACGTCACCACGCAGGTCGGGCCGCCCTTCCAACTCTTTCAGCGCCGCGAGCAGGATCTCGTAGGGGCCGGTGTACTCACCGCGGATGTAGACGAACACGTTCTTCGACTCGATCGCATGTGCGGCGATCAGGCAGCCCTCGAGGAACCTGTGCGGGACGCGCGACATGATCTCGTTGTCCTTGAAGCTTCCCGGCTCGGACTCGTCGGCGTTGACGACCACGTAGTGCGGGTTCGGGTTCTGCTCCGGCTTCGGGACGAAGGACCACTTCCGGCCGGTGGGAAAGAACGCGCCGCCACGTCCGCGCAGCTCGGACGCGATCACGTCGTCGATCACGGCCTGCGGGGTCATTCCGCGTGCTTTCTGCAGGGCGCTGTAGCCGTCGATCGCCTCGTACTCGGCGAGCCTCGTCAGATCCCGCTCGTCGGTCCCCGCCATCACGATCAAGCGCTGCTCACTCGCCACTGCGGAGCTCCTGGACGATCGCGGGCACGTCCGCGGGCTTCACGTGCGTCCGGTAGTGATGGTCGATCGAGACGACGGTGGCCCAGCCGCAGCCGCCGAGGCATTCGATCGGACGCAACGTCACCTCGCCGTCGTCGGTGGTCTCCCCCGCCCGGATGCCGAGCTCCTGCTCGAAGCTTTCGAGCACCTGCTGCGCGCCGACGAGTGCGCACGAGACGTTCGTGCACACCTCGACGATGTGCCGGCCGGTCGGCGCGAGGTGAAGCATGTCGTAGAACGACGCGACCGCCTCGCAGAGCGCAGGCGTCGTACCGAGCGCATCGGCGCACTCGCGCAGAGCCTCGGGCGAGAGGTAGCCGTGCTTCTCCTGCGCGAGCCGCAGGGCCGGCAGAGCCGCCGAGCGCCCGTCCGGATACTGCGCCTTGATCTCCTGAACTTCCTCGTAGTACGTGCTCACCGGTCGACCTCGCCCATGACGGTGTCGAGCGAGCCGACGATCGCGATCATGTCGGCGACGAGCGCATCACGCATGCACGTTGCGGTCGCCTCGAGCGCCACGAACGAAGGGGCCCGGAACTTCACGCGCCACGGCTTCGGCCCGCCGTCCGAGACGACGTAGCAGCCGAGCTCGCCACGTGGGGACTCGACCGTGACGTACACCTCGCCCTCGGGAACGCGGAAGCCCTCGGTGACGATCTTGAAGTGGTGGATGAGGGACTCCATGGACGTGTGGAGCTCCTCGCGCGGCGGCAGCACGACCTTGCGGTCGTCGGCGATCCACGGTCCGCCTGGCATCCGCCGCATCGCCTGCTCGACGATCTTCACCGACTCGCGCATCTCTTCCATCCGCACGCGATAGCGGGCGTAGACGTCGCCCTCGTCGTAGACGGGCACCCGGAAGTCGACCTGGTCGTACGCCAGGTACGGCTCCGCGCGGCGAAGGTCCCAGTCGATTCCCGAACCGCGAAGAACGGGACCGGATTGCCCGAGCGCGATCGCATCGTCGGCCGAGAGGAGGCCGATGCCCTGTGTGCGCTCGAGCCAGATCTCGTTGCGATCGACGAGCGCCTCGTATTCGTCGACGGCCTTCGGCATCACCTCGACGAACTTCGCGCACTCGTCCCAGAAGCCGGCCGGCACGTCCTCGGCTAGCCCGCCGACCTGGAAGTAGCGCGTGTGCATCCGGAAACCGGCGACGAGCTCGAAGAGATCGAGGATGCGATCGCGCTCGCGGAAGCAGTACCAGAACATCGAGATCGCTCCGAGCTCGAGCGCCGCTGTTCCGAGCCAGACGAGATGCGAGTGGATCCTGTTCAGCTCCGAGAGCAACATGCGCATCCACGTCGCGCGCGAAGGCACCTCGATGGCGAGCAGCTTCTCCACCGCGAGGACGAACACGAGCTCGTTGGCCTGGAACGACAGGTAGTCGATCCGCGGCGCATACGTGATCGCCTTCCACCAGCTCTTCTGCTCCATGCTCTTCTCGAAGCCGGTGTGCAGGTAGCCGACCACCGCGGCCAGTCCGACGACGTCCTCGCCGTGGAGGTCGACGACGAGCCGCAACACGCCGTGCGTGGAGGGATGGTTCGGGCCGAAGTTGACGGTGAGGACGTCGTCCGACGACCTCAGGTCCTCGCGTACCTCGAGCACGCTCGGAATCGGGGCTGGGATGCGTGTGCCCTCGTAGATCTTCGGCCGCTCCGGAGCGATCGCCACCTACGCTTCTCCCGAAAATCGGACCGGCTCGCCGCCGATCGGGTAGTCCTTGCGCAGCGGGTGGCCCTCCCAGTCGTCGTCCATGAGGATGCGGCGCTGGTTCGGGTGGCCGTCGAAGCGGAGGCCCATGAGGTCGAACGCTTCGCGCTCGTGCCAATCCGCAGTCGGCCAGACGCTGACGAGACTCGGAACCTGCTCGTCTTCGTCGACCCAGACCTGAAGCCGCACACGCGGCGCGCCGGCACGAAGACCGAGCAGGTGGTAACTGACCGAGAAGCGGCGCGGCTTGTCCCGAGGCAGACGCTGGTACCCCTGCGTCGCAGGCTCGTTCAGGTCGCGACCGCGGTTCGTCCCGATGTAACCGGAGACGCCCTTCCCGCCCCAACCCAGGTAGTCCGTCGCCGCGACGTCCGAGAGGTAGTTGAAGCCGAGCTCGTCACGCAAGTGCAGTGCCGCGTCCGTGAGGCGCGGCGTGTCGACGACCACGGTCGTCTCGCCGTGTCGTTCCTGAACCTCTACGAGCCCGGGGACGCGGTTGTAGTTCAGGACGCGACTCCGCGAATTTCATAGGCGGGTGGGACGCCGGCCATGACCTTCTCGTGCAGTCGGACGATGCCTTCCATCAGCGCCTCCGGCCGGGGTGGGCATCCCGGGACATGCACATCCACCGCAACGATCTTGTCCACGCCCTGAAGCGTGGTGTAGTTGTTGAACATGCCCCCTGAGCTCGCGCACGCGCCCATGGCGATGACCCACTTGGGCTCGAGCATCTGGTCGTAGACCTGGCGGAGCGGTGCCGCCATCTTGTGCACGACGCGGCCGGACACGATCAGCAGGTCCGCCTGGCGGGGCGACGAGCGGAAGGCCTCCATCCCGAACCGCGCGATGTCGTAGCGCGACGAAACGATCGACATCATCTCGATGGCGCAGCAGGCGAGCCCGAACGTGTCGGGCCACATCGACTTCGTCTGTGCCCAGGCGACCGCCTTTTCGAGCGTCGTGAGACCGACGGCCCGCTCCATCGCCGCGACTTCCTGCTCGAACACCCCCGGCCCCTTCGTCGGCCAGAGCAGGCGCTCGGACTGGAGGCCGTGGTCACGGAGCTTCTTCCCGTCCTCTATTGCCAATCGAGCGCACCCTTTCGCCAGACGTAGACGTACGCGACAACGAGGATCGCGATGAAGAAGAGGAACTCGAGGAAGCCGAACCACGCCAACTGGTGAAGGATGACGGCGAGCGGATACAGGAACACGATCTCGATGTCGAAGACGATGAAGAGCATCGCCGTCAGATAGAAGCTCACCGTGAAGCGCTGGACTCTCGGCGGGCCCGTCGAGACGCCCGACTCGAAGGGAAGCTCGCGCCAGCGCGTGCGCTTGTGCGCGCGCGTCGCAAAGACGAAGGAGAACCACATCATCGATGCGGGAATGATCAACGCGAAGATCGCGTAGATCAGGAACGGCAGCCAGTTGTCGAGCACGCGTCCCTCCCCTTGGGCGACGGTGAACCTAACAGGTTCCCTCCAACGCCACGAAGCATGGCGAAAACCGCTCAACCGTGCCTGAGACGAGTGTTACAAGCTGCCCCTTCCGGAGTACCCTGGGAACCGCCCACGTTGCTACGATCAGATCAGATGGAACTCCAGGAAAGAGTGCTGCCCCTGATGAGCGTTACCGAGGCCGCGGCTGTCAAGATCAAGCAGCTGATCGCCGAGGAGGAGGACGTCAGCGTCCTGCGCGTCGCCATCCAGGGCGGCGGCTGCTCGGGTTTCCAGTATGGGCTCGGCTTCGATCGTGGCGCCGCCGACGGTGACCTCGAGTTCGAGATGCACGGCGTCCAGGTCGTCGTCGACCCGTTCAGCGCGCCGTATCTCAAGGGTGCCGAGATCGACTACGTCGACTCCATCCAGGCGGCCGGGTTCGCCATCAACAACCCGAATGCCAGCTCCTCCTGCGGCTGCGGCCACTCCTTCCAGGTCGAAGAAGGCGCCGAGGCCGAAGCCGCCGTCGGCGGCTGCGGCTCAGGCTGCTCCGCCTGAACCACCACTAGCATCGCCTTTATGAGCGGGCCGCTCCGTGTCGCGGTCGTTGGATCCGGGCCGGCCGGCTTCTACGCTGCCGGCGCGCTGCTCGACGCCGACATTCCGGTCGAGGTGGACATGATCGAGCGGCTGCCGACACCCTGGGGCCTGGTGCGGCTCGGCGTCGCGCCCGACCATCCGAAGCTGAAGACGGTCTCGCGGGCCTTCGAGCGGATCGCCTCGAAGCCGGGTTTCCGGTTCTTCGGCAACGTCGAGGTGGCCCGCGATCTCTCGCCAGGCGACCTGACGCGGCTCTACGACGCGGTTGTGTACGCCTTCGGCGCACAGACGGATCGCCGGCTCGGCATCCCGGGAGAGGACTTGCCAGGGTCGTGGTCGGCGACGGAATTCGTCGCCTGGTACAACGGCCACCCCGACTTCCAGGAGCTCGAGTTCGACCTCGACGTCGAGCGGGCAGTCGTGATCGGGAATGGGAACGTCGCGCTCGACGTCGCCCGCATGCTTGCGCTGACTCCCGAGGAGCTCGCGCCCACGGACACCACCGATCCGGCGATCGACGCGATCGGGAGGTCGACGATCAAGGACATCGTCGTGGTCGGGCGCCGCGGACCGGCGCAGGCCTCGTGGACGACGCAGGAGCTCAAGGAGCTCGGCGAGCTTGCCGGCGCCGACATCGTCGTCGATCCCGCCGAGCTCGAGCTCGATCCTGTAAGCGAAGCGTCACTCGAGGACGACACGAATTCCAAGCGGAACATGGACGTGCTGAGGGACTTCGCCGCACGCGAGCCCACCGGCAAGCCGGTGACCGTCCGGCTTCGCTTCCTCACCTCACCCGTTGCGATTCACGGTGAACGACGCGTCGAGTCGGTCGAGCTCGTGCGCAACAAGCTCGAGGAGCAGGAGGGCCGCCTCGTCGCCGTGCCGACCAGCGAGCGTGAGACGCTCGAGTGCGGCCTCGTCTTCCGCAGCGTCGGCTACCGAGGCGTGGGGTTGCCGGAGCTTCCCTTCGACGAGCGCCGAGGGACGATCAGAAACGAGGGCGGACGTGTCGTCGCTGCCGATGGCACCCACGTCGCCTCGACGTATTGCGCCGGCTGGATCAAGCGCGGCCCCACGGGGATCATCGGCACGAACAAGAAGGACGCGACTGAGACGGTCGCGCAGCTACTCGCAGACGTCGAGGAGGGGCGGCTCTCGCACCGGGACGAGGTCACCGCTGAAGAGGTCGACGCAGTGCTTGCGGAGCGTGGCGTTCGTCCGGTCATCTATGCGAGTTGGACGTCGATCGACGAGCTCGAGCGGGCGGCGGGGGAGAAGGTCGGCCGTCCGCGGGTGAAGCTCCGCACGTGGGACGAGCTGCTCGACGCCGCCGAGCGCGTGGCTGCCGAGACGGCGTAGTGGATGCCCTCTAGCGCTCGCGCGGCGTTCCTCCCCCAAGCGGGGGAGGCCGATCTTGCGCGCCCGAAGAAGATGAGAACCATGGAGTCACTCGTCGTCGAGTGCCTCCGTTGCGGTAGCCACAGAAAGCTGGGCCCTAATCCGCTGCGGCAGGCCAACCCCGATTGCCCGCGTTGCGGGTATGTCGGCTGGGCTCCGGTCAACGCCCTCAGCGAGGACGAACGCCGTGTGATGCGCGGCCGCCCGCTCGAACGTCGCCGGCTCAGAATTGCCTGAGCACTTCTACAAGCAGCTCAGGTTCGAGCGCGTGCACGGTATTGCCGTCTCTGCCGGTCATGGTCTCGGCGGCGAGCATCGCGTTGAGAATCGCTTCCTCGGTCGCTTCGATCACGGCATCGTAGAACGGCGTGATCTCGGTGTCCGAGAGCATGCGGATCGGAATCTCTCCCTCGGCGGCCAGGGCACGATTGCCCGTGGCGAAGGCGAGGAAGATGTCGCCGCTCGAATGGGCGGCGGTCCCGCCCATCCGGCCGACGCCTAGTCCCGCGCGCTGAGCCAGCCGGTCGCACTGGTGTGGCAAGAGCGGCGCATCGGTTGCGACGATGCCGATGATCGAGCCACTCTCCTCCTTGCGGCCGGGCAGCGGAATCCGGTCGCCGATCAGCCTCCCGACAGGAACCCCGTCGACGCGGAAGCGCTCGCGTCGGCCGTAGTTCGCCTGGACGAGGACGCCGACGACGTATCCGTCCACCCTGCGTGACGCCGTTCCGATGCCGCCCTTGAACTCGTGGCAGACCATGCCCGTGCCGCCGCCGACGCTGCCCTCTTCGACCTTGCCACCGTGCGCCGCTTCGAGGGCGGCGTGTGTGTGCTCGGCCGTCACGTGCTGGCCGCGGATGTCGTTGAGGAAACCGTCGAAGGTCTCGCCGACGACGGGGAGCGACCACGCGTCCTCGTCCGCCGACGCAGCGGCGATCGCGTCGCGGACGACACCGACGCTGAAGGTGTTCGTGATCCCGATCGGCGTCGTGAGGAAGCCGGACTCGCGCACCCACTCGAGCCCGGTCAGCTCTCCGTTGCCGTTGAGCCTGTGGCAGCCCGAGAAGAGTGGCGCCTCGGGCGGCACGACCATCGTCACGCCGGTGCGCACGGAGTCGCCTTCGATCAGCGTCGTGTGACCGACACGCACGCCGGCCACGTCGCTGATGGCGTTGTTCTCCGCCGGAATGCCCTCGCCGATCGCAATGCCCAGGTCTCGAGCACGCATATGGCTCAGTAAACTCGATTCGATGGCGAAGACGGAGACGGAGCGGGAGCTCTGGGGTATGGAGACACGCAAAGCGGTCGACAACTTCCCCGTCTCGGGCGAGCCGATTCCGCCTTCCGTTGCGCACTGGCTCGGCCGGATCAAAGCTGCGGCCGCGCGCGTCAACGCCGAGCTCGGGCTGCTCGACGACGAGAAGGCCCGGCGGATCGGCGAGGCCGGCGACCGGGTCGCGGCCGGGGAGCTCGACGACCAGTTTCCGATCGACGTCTTCCAGACGGGTTCAGGGACGTCGTCGAACATGAATGCAAACGAGGTGATCGCCTCGCTTGCCGGCGAAGACGTGCACGCGAACGACGACGTGAACATGGGCCAGTCGTCGAACGACGTGTTTCCGTCCGCGGTGCATCTTGCGGCGCTCGACCAGATCACGAACGATCTCCTGCCGGCGCTGCACCAGCTGTCGGAGTCGATGCAGGCGAAAGCGCTGGAGTTCGACGACGTCGTCAAGTCCGGTCGCACGCACCTGATGGACGCGGTTCCGGTCACCCTCGGCCAGGAGTTCAGCGGTTACGCGGCTCAGGTCAGTCAGGGACACGCGCGGGTGAGCTCGACGCTCCAGCGGCTGGGCCAGATCCCGCTAGGCGGCACCGCGGTCGGCACCGGCCTGAACACCCACCCCGAATTCGCAGAGCGTGTCAGGCGCTACCTGACGGACGAGACGAGCCTGCCGATCTCGCCGCCTGCGGATCCGTTCGAGGCGCAAGCCGCCCGCGACTCGCTCGTCGAGACGTCCGGCGCTCTCAAGACGGTCGCAGTCTCGCTGACGAAGATCGCGAACGACCTCCGGCTGATGGGCTCGGGCCCGCGGACCGGGCTCGCGGAGATCTTTCTGCCCGAGCTCCAGAAAGGCAGCTCGATCATGCCGGGGAAGGTTAATCCGGTCATTCCCGAGGTGGTGACGCAGGTCGCCGCCCAGGTGATCGGCAACGACGCGGCAATCACGGCAGGCGGGATGCAGGGCCACTTCGAGCTCAACGTGTTCGTGCCGATGCTGGCGCGGAACCTGCTCGACTCGATCAAGCTGCTTGCCGCCGCCTCACGACTTCTCGCTGCGAAGTGCGTCGACGGGATCGAGGCGAATCGTGAGACGTGCGAGCGCTACGCGGAGTTGACGCTCTCGGCGGCGGCCGCACTGAATCCCTACATAGGTTACGACGCGGTCGGCGAGATCGTCAAAGAGGCCGCCTCGACTGGACGGTCCCTGCGCGAGGTTGCCCGTGAGCGCGGCATCGCAGACGACGTGCTCGACCAGGCGCTCGACTATCGAGCGCTGGCGAAGCCGCACCCCTCAGAAAGCAACGAGACCTAGCCGGTTACGGCTTCGTAACTCCTGCGGCCTGTGCTAGGTTCGCCGCCGCATCGCGGGGTTTGGTCGGTCACGACAAAAGGGGAGGTCATGAAGAGACTCTTTGGCGTCTTCGCCCCAGCGCTCGCCGCTGTCCTGGTGATCGCAGGAGGCTCGTCGGCTCAGTCGGCCGACAACACGTATGACGTCACCACTCTCGCCGGCAAGGTCGCGTCACTCAACGGGACCGCGCCGCTGCAGATCCGCTTCTCGGCGTTCATCGAACAGGAGGCGGAGGAGGGCGACGCGAATCCGGTCCCGGCAACGCCGATTACGCCGGTCCACGTCCCGGGAAGCCCGCTCGATGCCACGAGCGTCCCGGGTCCCGCTGTCACCGTGAACCAGGACACGGCGGCCGCGCCACAGAACGAGACGTCGATCGCCGTCGATCCGAACAACTCGAGCAGGATCGTCGCCTCGGCCAACGACTACGTCGCCCGTAGCTGGTCGTGCAGCATCAGCGGTACGCCCTGCAGCGCACTCGGTGACGGCTATTCGGGCACGTACTACTCGAACAACGGCGGCACGACGTGGTGCTGCACCTCGTCCGATCCGAGTCATCTCGGAACCCTGATCCCCGGCGTCACCCACCTGGCAGGTGGCCCATATGACGCCGGCGGCGATCCTTCGGTGGCCTTCGATAGTCATGGCCACGTCTATTACGCGGGCCTCGGCTTCAACCGGACCTCGCCGCCGAACACGGTCGCCGTCAACAAGGGAACCTTCGGCGCGGGCGGCAGCCTCAGCTGGGGTGCGCCGACCTTCATCAACGCGACGAAGTCGCCGAGTACCTTGAACGACAAGGAATGGATCGCAGTGGACGCGAATGCCTCGAGTCCGTTCCGCGATCGGATCTACGTGACGTGGACGCGCTTCATCTTCAATCCGTCGAACGGCAGCTACGTGCAGTCGCCGATCATGTTCGTGTCGTCGAGCGACGGCGGTCAGACCTTCACCGATCCGAAGCTGATCTCGGGCAACGTGCTGTACGGGCAGGGCTCGCATCCTGTCGTCGGGCCCGACGGCACGCTCTACGTGTTCTGGGATGCGTCGACGCGGCACGACGCGCTCGACTCGACCTGGATGGTGAAGTCGACGGACGGTGGGGCGAACTGGAGCAAGCCGACGGCGGTCGCGACCGTGGCCGACATCCTGCCGCTCCGCAACACCGCCTTCCGCGTCAACAGCTTCCCGGCCGCGGCGGCGGCGCCGAACGGCGATCTCTACACCACCTGGGTCGGCGAGGTCCCGAACGACGGCAGCACATACGCCGGCACCACTGGCTGCGCCTACTTCATCGTCGGCCAGACGGGCGTCCGTGCCGGCTGCCACTCGGCCGCCGTCTGGAGCAAGTCGACGGACGGCGGTGCCACGTGGTCCGCGCCTGCGGCGGTCTTCACCCAGGGAAATCAGGGAGCCGCGGGCTATCCGGTCACGAATCCCGACGCGAGCACGCTCAACGCTCCGTCGCCGGCTCGGCCGATCGAGGACGTGTTCCCGGCGGCGGCGGCATCCGCGAACGGCAGCGTGTACCTCGGTGCGTACCGAGCCACCACCGTTTCGCCATGGCAGACGTGTGCCGCTGGGCCGGCTCCACCGCCGGGCCGGATCACGTGCACCACGCTGGGCAACTACATCCACAACGCGCGCCTCGACTACGTCGTGCGTGACGTCACCACGAACGTCACGAACACGGTCAGCACGCACCTGATCAACACCCGGAACGGGTTCGGCGGGGGCTTCTTCGGCGACTACACTGACATCACAGCCGACACGAACGGAACGTTCCATGCGTTCTGGACCGACTCGAACAACCGGCAGACAGTCGTCTGGTTCTACGGGTTCGAGTTCGTCCCGACGCCCATCAACCAGGAGGACGTGGTCACCGCTAGCGGCAATTACTGAGCCGCTTCGGCCCGACGCGGAGGGCCGTCCGGCGGGCGGCCCTCCGCATGTCTTCGCCGGAGCTGGTCAACGCTTGTGAAGCTCAGCGCCTGACCTAAAAAGCTCTATAGACGCTGTGGTATTCTCCGCCCGCCCATGGGGCAGAGCTAGCGTCAGGGCGCCGGGGGGCGCCCTCCGTAACTCGAACAAGGGGAGGAAATGAAGAGACTCTCAGGGGCCTTCGTCACGCTCGGCGCACTTGTGTTGACGATGGCCGTCGCCGGGGCAACCGCGGGCGGCCCGGTCTCGGACGGCCCGTCTGCCGCGCCAGGCATCGACACCGGCAGCGCGATCGTCGAACTGAACGGCGATCCGCTTTCCACGTACGTCAAGACGAAGCCGCCGCCCGGGAAGAAGATCGACTTTTCCAGTACGACCGTGAAGTCCTACCGCGCTCAGCTCTCCGCTCTGCGCAACGACTTCAAGCAGTGGCTGAAGGCGAACGCGCCCGCAGCGAAGGTGACCGGCGAGTTCGACATCTCGCTGAACGCTCTCGCCGTTCAGCTGAATGGCACATCACTCGCAACGATCCAAGCGGCCCCGATGGTGCAGCAGGCCCAATACGAAGGTGTCTATACGCCGCAGGCCATCGACCCTGACTTGACGCTGATCAACGCTTTCGGCGCCTGGGGCGCTGGAGGTGGCGCAAGTGCGGGCGTCAAGCCGGACGGGTCCCGCGTCAAAGTTGGAATCATCGACACGGGGATCGACGTCACACAACCGTGCTTCAACGACGCCGGCTTCCCCGCGACCCAGAAGCAGGGACCGCCGTCGCTGACTAACAACAAGGTCATCGTCGCGAAGGTCTTCAACAACAAGACGCCTAGTCGCAACTACACGCCTGCTGCCGTCCAAGCGCACGGGACGCACGTCGCCGGCACCGTCGCATGCGACTACGGCCTGACCAACGGTTCGACCAGCGTCGACGGTGTGTCCGTAGGCTACGGAGTCCTCGGCGTCGCGCCCGGGGCACAGCTCGGGAACTACAACGTCTTCCCGGATAGCGTCACGAGCGCGCGCAGCGAGGACATCCTGAATGCCCTCGATGCCGCCTATGCGGACGGCATGGACATCGTCAACATGAGCCTTGGGGGAACCCACGGGAAAAGTGGCAACGTGGGGTTCCAGGATCTCTTGATGAACGCCGTCAACGACCTCGACCAGGCCGGAATGATCTCTGCAATCGCTGCGGGGAACAGTGGTCCCGGCTTCAATACCGTCGAGTCGCCGGGCGCCGCCGCACGAGCTCTGACGGCAGGAGCGGTGACCGTCGGCCACTTCATTGGCATCAATGTCACCGTCGGTGGGACTGACTACGCGGCGGCGGTTGGCCAGTTCGGCCCATCCGCTGCAGTGAGTGGGACACTCTCGGTCGTCACGAGCAACGGCTGCTCGGCCCTGAGTGGGCTGTCCGGCGCGATCGCGCTGATCCCGCGCGGGACGTGCTCGTTCTCGGCCAAGATCCGCAACGCCCAGAACGCGGGGGCGGTGGGTGTCGTCATCCGTAACAACGTCGGAGGCCCGCCGATCTCGATGGCGCAGGACGGGACGGCGAACCAGCCAACGATTCCAGGCGTGATGGTCTCGCTGAACACGGGGGCCACGCTCACCGGTCTCGGCGGCAGCGCGACGACCATCAACGCGACGAAGACCTACGTGCAGGACCTGGCCACGAGCAACGTCCTCGCGGGGTTCTCGAGTCGTGGTCCAACAGACGTCGATTTCCGCGTCAAGCCGGACGTCACGTCGCCTGGCGTGAACGTGCTCAGCTCGATCCCGGGCTCCGGGACCGAGACATGCGTTCCAGCTTTCTCGGTCCCGTGCTGGGCGTTCTTCCAGGGAACCTCGATGGCCACGCCGCATCTGGCGGGTTCCGCGGCCGTCGTGCTCGGCCAGCATCCGAGCTGGCCGGCCTGGGCCGTTCGCTCGGCGGTCGTGAACACGGCCGACGAGAACGTGCTGAAGACGAGCAACGGCACGTGCTGCGATACGGACGTGAACGACGTCGGCTCTGGCCGAGAGAACCTGAGTTCGGCGGTGAATGCGTCGCTTGCCTTCGACCCGGTGAGCGTCAATTTCGGCGCGGTGCCCTCCGGTTCGGGTCAGACGAAATCGATGAGCGTCTCCGTCATGAACCTGACGTCGGGCACGCTCGCGCTGCCCGCCACATCGATCACCGGCACGACCGGCTCGGGCGTGGCGTATTCGGTCAGCGATGTTCCGTTCTCCCTTCCGGCAGGCGGAACGGCAACGATCACGGTGACGATGTCGGCGGACAAGGGCGCGAGCCCCGACGGGCACCAGGCGATCCTCCGCTTCGGCGGCCTCGCCCACGCTGCTCTGTTCACCTGGATCAAGTAGTAACCGCAGAAGCCATCACTCGATGGAAGGGCCGCCCAAGGGCGGCCCTTCCATTTTCAGGCACCATGTCGTTGTGAAGAAGGCGTCGATCTTGGCGCTGTTCGCGCTGGCTCTGGTGGCTCCGGCCTCGGCGACGACCGGCCAGGGCCTCTACGGCCTCGTCGTGCGGGGCCCGACCAAGCCCGTGTGCTCGATCGGGGAACCCTGCAGCGAACCTGCAGCGAAGACGAAGCTCCGGTTCCTGCGCGGCGGGTCGGTGGTCTCGAGCGTCGTCACCGACATGCGTGGCCGTTATCGCGTGCAGCTTCGGCCGGGCCTCTACACGGTTCGCGTCGCGGGTGTGCCTGCGGGCGGGCTCGGTGGACGCATCGATCCGGACAAGGTCCGTGTACGCGCTGTCTGGCGTCGCCAGAACTTCGACATCGATACCGGAATCCGCTAGTACGCGACTGCGCCGCGGCCGGTCTCGGCTGCGTGGCGCTGCTCGTCGGCCCGGTACGACGAACGGACGAGCGGACCTGAAAAGACGGAGCCGAAGCCGAGCGCCTCGCCCTCCTCGCGGAGCCAACGGAATTCGTCAGGGTGCACCCAGCGGTCGATCCGCACGTGCTTGGAGCTCGGCTGCAGGTATTGGCCGATCGTGACGACGTCGACGCCGTGGGCGCGCAGGTCGCGCATCGTCTCCACGATTTCGTCATTCGTTTCCCCGAGCCCGACGATGATCCCGGACTTGGTCAGCACCGGATAGTCGGCAATCTCCTTCGCACGCCGCAGCAGCCAGAGCGCCTTGTCATAGCTCGCCTTTGCACCCCGCATGCGTGCATGTAGGCGACGGACCGTTTCGATGTTGTGGCTGAAGACATCTGGGCGCGCGCCGATGACGATCTGGAGCGCCTGCTCCTCGACGTCCAGGAAGTCGGGTGTCAGCACCTCGACAGAGGCGCCCGGCAGCTTCTTCTTCAGCGCGCGGATCGTCGCCGCGTAGTGGCCTGCACCGCGGTCCGGGACGTCGTCGCGGTCGACCGACGTGACGACGACGTGCTTCAGCTCCATCTGCGCCGCGACGTTCGCGAGCCGAAGCGGCTCGAGCGGATCCGGCGGGCTGTCCGGCCTGCCGCTGTGCACGTAGCAGTAGCGGCACGCCCGTGTGCAGGTGTCTCCGAGGATCTGGAAGGTTGCGGTGCCTCGCCCCCAGCACTCTCCGATGTTCGGACAGCGCGCCTCCTCGCAGATCGTGTGGAGGCTCTGGCCGTGGATCAACTTCTTGACGTCGTAGTAGCGCGAATCCGCGCTCGGCGCGCGAACCTTCATCCACTCCGGACGACGGGGTCTGTCAGCGACTGGCAGCGAGGTTTCCATGAATGGGCTGGCTCCAGAGGCCGGTGCCTTCGGTGGCCGGGAGCTCCTCGAAGGATAGGTCGAAGACCTGACCCAGCGCCTCGCGGGCAAAAGGTCTGACCTCGTCCACCGTTACGGGACGCGCGGTCTCGCGAGCGATCGTGGTGAAGGCTGCGTCCTCGAGACCGCAGGCCGTGATCCATTCGGTGAAGGGCGCCGGATCGAGGTCGACGTTCAGCGCATATCCATGCGTCGTCACCCATCGTGAGATGTGTACGCCGATCGAGGCGATCTTGCGGGGAGGCCGCTCGAGCCAAACGCCCGTGAGGCCCTCGATTCGTGTCGCCTCGACTCCGAGCTGGGCCGTCGTTTCGATGAGCGCCTCCTCGAGATCGCGCACGTACTTCTTCACGTCCTTGCCGTGGCGCTTCAAATCCAGGATGGGGTAGCACACGAGCTGGCCCGGTCCGTGGAACGTGGACTTGCCGCCGCGGTCCGTTTCGACGACCTCCACCTCCGCTTCCTCAGGAACGTGGAGCTCCCCGGAGTCGGCGCGCCGTCCCAGCGTCACGACGGGCGGATGCTCGAGGAAGACGACGGTGTCGGGGATCGCGCCCTGCGAGACCGCACCCGCGAGCGAACGTTGGAGATCCCACGCCTCTCGATATGGGACGAGGCCCAGGTCGAGGAGGTACGCCCCGCGGCTCATGCGGTGCAGGTTAGCTGCGACCTGCGAAGCTTCCGAGGCGTGAAGGTCACCATGATGATCGCGGACTTCGCCCGTGTGGCGAACGGCAAGATCGACGTGATCGGCGGCGGCTGGTCGATGATGAACGCGCAGGGCCCGTTCGGCTTCTTCGTCGCTGCGCTCTTCCAGATCCCGTGGGACCAGACGAACGCGAAGCACGAGTTCCGGCTCGAGTTGCTCGACGCTGACGGACAGGGAGTCGCGATTCCTGGTGGCGAGACAGTCCGGGCCGAAGGCGAATTCGAGGTGGGACGTCCTCCGGGGCTCCGCCCGGGAACCCCGGTCGATGCGCCGCTCGTCGTCCCGTTCGGTCCGCTCGAGCTCGAAGAAGGACGTTACGAGCTAAGGCTGACGATCGACGACGAGACGAAAGAGGACTGGTTCCTCGCGTTCACAGTGCGGCATGCTGCCGCACCAGCTGACTAGTAGGTGGACTCGTCCCAGGTCTCGAGCTTCTCGCGCAGGTCGCGCAGGAAGCGGCCGGCCAGCGCGCCGTCCACCAGGCGGTGGTCGTACGTCAGCGTGAGATTCATGATCGGGCGGATCGCGATCACGTCCTCGCCCATGTCGTCCTGGATCACCCAGGCACGCTTGACGACGGCGTAGGTGCCGAGGATCGCGGCCTGCGGCTGGCTGATCACGGGTGTGCCGTGGAACGTGCCGTAGCCGCCCGGATTCGTGATCGTGAACGTGCCGCCCTGCACCTCGTCGGGCAGCAGCTTCTTGTCGCGGGCACGCTGTGCGATGTCGGTGACGGCCTTCGCCATCCCGAGCAGGTTCAGCGTCTCCGCGTTCCTCACGACCGGGACGATCAGGCCCTTCCCGTCCTGCAGCTCCACCGCAAAGCCGAGGTTGACGTAGCTGCGCGTCACGATCTGGTCGCCCCGCAGCTCGCCGTTGATCCAGGGGTAGTCACGTAGTGTCTCGGCGGCCGCGCGTGCGACGAAGATGAGGTACGTCGGGTTGACGCCGTAGTTCTGCTGGTACTCCTTCTTCAGCTTCGCCCTGATCGCCGACACTTTCGACATGTCGACCTCGATCGCGCTCGTGACGTGCGCGGAGGTGTCGAGCGAGCGGCGCATGTGCTCCGCGATGCCTCGCCGCATCGCGGTCATCGGCTCGAAGGTCTCGCCGACCTGCACGCTCGCGGGCGCGGAAACCGGAGCTGGAGCCGGGGCGGCCGGCGGGGCTGTGGCCGGTGCCTGCGGTGCTTCCGGCTCGGCGGGTGCGGCCGGCGGTGCAGCCGGTGCACCGGACTCGATGAAGTTGAGGATGTCCTTCTTCGTCACGCGTCCGCCGCGTCCCGTTCCCTTTATGTCGCTCGGATCGACGCCGTGCTCGGACGCGATCTTCGCGACGACGGGCGAAACGAACGTCTTGCCGTTGCTGGACGGCGCGTCAGTGGTCTCGCGCGCGGGCGGCGGCGCGGGCTCTACCTCCTCGACCGTGTCGGCGGTCGAGGGTGCCGTGGGTGCGTCGGAGACGGAGGCCGACTCGGCCGCGGCTTGTGCGGTCGCCGGCTCGGGCACGTCTGCCTTCGGTGCCGCAGCGTCGCCGTCGCCCCCGATCAAGGCGAGCTTGGTGCCGACGTCGACGGTCTCTCCCTCCTGCACGAGGATCTGCGTCAGTGTCCCGGACGCCGGGCTCGGCACCTCGGTGTCGACCTTGTCGGTCGAGATCTCGAGCAGGGACTCGTCCGCCTCGACCTGCTCACCCTCCTGCTTCAGCCACTTGGTGATCGTGCCCTCGGAAACGGACACACCCATCTGCGGCATGACAACGTCGATTGCCTCCGTGGTGGCCATGTCTGTTTAGTACTCCGCCAACTCGCGCAGGCCTGCGGTGACGTCGTCCACTTGCGGGATGAATGCCTTCTCGAGTGGCGGCGAGAACGGGACCGGGGTGTCGGGCGCAGCGATGCGCTTCACCGGCGCGTCGAGATCCTCGAACGCTTCCTCTGCCACCGTCGCCGCGATCTCGGCGCCGAAGCCGCCCGTGCGGGTGTCCTCGTGCAGCACGAGCACCTTCGAGGTCTTGCGCGCCGACTCGAGCACGGCGGGCTTGTCCCACGGCATGACCGTGCGCAGATCGATGATCTCGACGGACACGCCGTCCGCGTCGAGCTGCTGGGCCGCCTCTTCCGCCGTGTACACCATGGCGCCCCACGTGATCACCGAGATGTCGTCTCCCTCGCGGTGCGTGCGCGCCTTGCCGAGCGGCACCGTGTAGCGCTCTTCGGGAACATCGCCCTTGATGCGGCGGTAGAGGTGCTTGTGCTCGAAGTAGAGGACGGGGTTCGGATCCTCGATCGCGCTGATCAGCAGCCCCTTTGCGTCCTCCGGAGTGGCCGGGCAGACGCACTTGAGCCCGGGAATGTGCGCGAACGACGACTCGGGATTCTGCGAATGGAACGGGCCGCCGGAGAAGCCGCCGCCGGAGGGCAGCCGCACGGTGATCGGCACCGGCGTCCCGGCGCGGTAGCGCTGCTTCGCAGCGACGGTGACGAGGTGGTCCCAGGCGCACGAGATGAAGTCCGCGAATTGCATCTCCGCTACGGGCCGCAGCCCCATGATCGCGGCGCCCGTGCATGCGCCGACGATGGCCGTCTCTGCGAGCGGCGCGTCGAGCACCCGCCAGTGACCGAACTCCTCCTGGAACCCGAGCGTGACCTTGAAGGCGCCGCCGTAGACGCCCACGTCCTCGCCGATCACGAAAACGCGCTTGTCGCGCCGCATCTCGGTGCGCAACCCGTCGGAGATCGCCTGCAGGTACGTGAGCTCAGCCATCGACCATTACTTGTGGTGCGGCGTGTCGAGATCTTCGGGCGTCGCGTAGACGCCCTCGAGCAGCGTCGACGGATCCGGCAGCGGCGATTCCTCGGCCCGCCTCAGCGCATCGTTGAGCGTCTTCTTGACCTCGCCTGTGATCTCGTCCTCCTCCTCGTCGGACATGTCCGCATTGGTGCGGAGCCACGTTCGGAAGCGTTCGATCGGGTCGTTCTCCGCCCATTTCTCGAACAGCTCCTTCGGAACGTAGAAGGCGTCGTCGTGCACGGCGTGGCCCTCCATCCTTAGTGTCACGCATTCGATCAGCGTGGGCCCGCCGCCCGCGCGCGCCTTCTCGATCGCGCGCTTCGCCTCGCGGTAGACGGCAAGGACGTCGGTGCCGTCGACGACGATTCCCTCGAAGCCGTATGCCTCCGCGCGGTCGGCGACATGCTCGGTCGCGAACTCGAGATGGGCGGGCGTCGAATACGCCCACTGGTTGTTGTCGCAGACGAAGACCATCGGCAGCTTGCGGACTCCGGCAAGGGTCATCGCCTCGTGGGTGTCCCCGCGCGCCGACGCGCCTTCGCCGAACCAGCCGACGGCCACGCGCTTCTCCTCGCGAATGCGGAAGGCGAGCGCGCACCCGACCGCGACCGGGAGCATCGCGGGCAGGTGGCTGACCATCGCGATCAGGCCCAACTTGGCATCGGCCATGTGGACGTTGCCGTCCCTGCCTCTCGTCGGACCGTCCTCGCGACCCATGAACTGCGCGAAGATCCGCCACGGTTCGACGCCGCGCACGACGTGAACGCCCATGTCGCGGTGCAGCGGCGTACCGACGTCGTCGGGGCCCATCGCAGTGGCCACGCCCACGGCTGCGCCCTCGTTGCCGCGGCCGGTGTAGAACGAGCCGGGGATCTTGCCCTGGCGGTAGAGGATGTGGCCGCGCTCCTCGATCCCGCGGCTCATCAGCATGTTTCTGTAGACGCCGAGGAGATCCTCGCGAAGGAGGCCCGCCTCGCGAACCTCTTGCAGAGAGCCAACCGGCTCGGCTTCCCGGGCGATCGCCATGGCCGTCGCACTCTAACGACTGCGGTTACCATCGCCTCCGTGCAGGACGAGCGTTTCGCTTACGACCGCTACCTCGTCGACCAGCTCGTCAGGCCGATGATCAACCTGTACCGGGTCACCCCTCTGGCCGCCGGGGAGTCTCCCGCCGGCGGCCCCATCGCCTATGTCCGGCAGAAGCGAATGGCGATCAAGGAGGACATCCGCTTCTTCGCGGACGAGCAGGAAACGCAGGAGCTCTTCCGCATCAAGGCGCGCTCGATGTTCGACGTCGGCGGCGCCCGATACGACGTGACTGATGCGGACGGCAGGCCGATCGGCGTCCTCGAGCACGTCTTCGGAAAGTCGCTGCTTCGCTCCACGTGGAAGGTCACGGACGCGGATGGTGGCGAGGTGGTGACCGCACAGGAGCGCAGCCTTCCGATGGCGATCGCACGTCGCGTGGTCGACTTCGTTCCGTACGGAGAGTGGCTGCCGATTCCGTACAACTTCGACCTGATCATGGACGGTCGGGTCATCGGTCACATGAACCGGAAGTTCCAGCTGCGAGATCGCTACGTGCTCGACCTGAGCGCGGAGCACGAGCGGACGGTGGATCGACGACTCGGCATCGCGTTGGCGATCGGGCTGGACACGCTGCAGAACCGCTGATGGGCAAGGCGTCCGACTGGCTGCGCGAGGAGCGTCGAAAGGTGCTGGGCGACTGGGTGGCGTTCTGCCTCGGCTGCGGGGCAGCGCGCCGCTGGTTCGACGACTTCGAAGCCGAGGTGCCGGACGAGTGCCCTCAGTGCGGCGGCAAGATGCTTCGCCGCTGCCCGTCGTGCGCGGCCCCGTTCAGCTCCACGTTCGCCGTCGACTGCGAGTCGTGCGGCGAACGGCTCCGCGATCCGGAACTGTTCGGAACGAAGATCCGGCGTCGCTGACTCTTTCGGCCACGTACCGGTGCCAGGCACGGGTACGAAACTGTGGCGAGAGAGTCAGTTCTTGATCTGCGAGAAGCGGATCACGGTCACCGTGTCGTCGGGGGTGACCTCGCGGTTGTAGAGCTGGCTGAGGAAGGACGCCATGTCCTCGGTGCGGCGGATCTCGGGGTTGTCGTGCTCGATCTCCCGAGGGGACAGTTCCGAGAGCATCTTCACCTCGACCTTGTCGATCACGGCCGCGAACACACGGTCCCGCGGGCTGAAGCGCGCGCCGGCGAGCACCTGGACGATCATCCCCTTGCGGTACTTCGCCGACTTGTCTCCGAGCCGGATCGTCGCCGTCTTCCGTCCGCTCCGCAGCTGTTCCGCGACGATGGGGGAGTAGAAGTTGAGCGCGTACATGGCCTCGGTCACGTCGGGCGCCGCCAGCGCGTACGGCGGCGGATGAGGAAGGCCGTGACGATCCCGAGAACCCAACCCGTGATCGCGCTGACGATCACGAGCCAGATGAGCCGCGTCTGGCTGCTGCCGAAGACGTAGTCGACCTTCACCTGGCGGGTGTTCCGGGCGATCAGGAGGATGAGCACGACGACTGTCGCGATCGCGACGCCGAGGGCCGCGTAGAGCCCGGTCCGGTGCGAGTACCGGATCCCCCGCCGCAAGCGGGATTCGGCCTCGAGGGCAGGTGCCTCCGTCTCCGGCTCGCTCACGCGCGGGAGCCTAACGCGAGATCCGCTCGAGCGCCTTTGCCGCCATCTCCCGCTCGCCCTTGTAGGCCAGGAGCCTGGGCGCCTCCTCGAGCGGGAGCCAACGAGTCTCCGCGACCTCGTGGACGTGCTCCGGCGGAATGTCGCCGAGCCGGCCGGCGCGATAGCGAAACAGGAAGAAACTGACCACCTTGAAGATTCGCTCGCCGTCCCAGGTGTAGACGTACCGGATGTCCCCCAGCTTTTCGACGGGCGTCGCCTCCACGCCGGTCTCCTCGCACACCTCCCGCAACGCGGTCACCTCGGCCCGCTCACCGGGCCCGATCAGGCCCTTCGGTAGGGCCCACGTGCCTTCGGGCTTCCCTGCGGGCCTGATCGCGGCCACGACAGGCCGCCCACGCAGGTTCCGGACGACGACCCCTCCCGCGGAAAACTCCCGGCGCACCCCGACTTTGTAACACAGTGGCACGTATCCCCTTGCAGACCGGGCCGAAGGCACGGTACAATCCCTCGGCACTCTCGCTGTGAGAGTGCCAGTAGATGTCACAAAGTCGTCTGAACAGGAGGGGTGTGGATGAACCTGCAGCCGCTTGGTGACCGCCTGATCGTGGAAGTCCTCGAGGAAGAGGAGCAGACCATCAGCGGCATCGTGCTGCCCGACACGGCAAAGGAGAAGCCGCAGCGCGGCCGCGTCCTCGCCGTAGGTCCCGGTGCCCGGGACGAAGACGGGAAGCATATTCCCATGGACGTCGCCGAGGATGACGAGATCATCTTCAGCAAGTACGGCGGAACGGAGATCAAGGTCGGTGCCGACGAGGTGCTGATCCTTCGCGAGTCGGACGTTCTCGCAAAAGTTGTCGGCGACCGCGAGCTCGCGGGCGCGAAGGCCTAAGGAATAACGGAGGTATCGAAAACACATGGCTCACAAGGAGCTGAAGTTCAACGAGGATGCCCGGCGCGCGCTCGAGCGCGGCGTGAACATCCTCGCGGACGCGGTCAAGGTCACCCTTGGCCCGAAGGGGCGCTACGTCGTGCTCGACAAGAAGTTCGGCGCGCCCACGATTACGAACGACGGCGTCACGATCGCACGTGAGATCGAGGTCGAGGACGTCTTCGAGAACCAGGGCGCGCAGCTCGTCCGTGAGGTCGCCACGTCGACGAACGACGTCGCCGGCGACGGCACCACGACGGCAACCGTTCTCGCCCAGGCGATCGTCAAGGACGGTCTTCGGAACGTCGCCGCGGGTGCGAACCCGATGGCGATCAAGCGCGGCATCGAGCGTGCTGTCGAGGAGGTCGTCGAGAACCTGAAGTCGCAGTCCAAGGAGATCTCCGGCAAGGAGGA
>VAXG01000040.1 GCA_005883355.1 Actinomycetota bacterium
GCCCACTGCGGCTTGCCTAGGATGTTCCGGACGTGGCGGACGCGCAGCAGGAGACACTCGAGCCTAAGGAGTGCCCAAGCGGACATGGGCCGATGCGTCTGCGTACCCGCTGGGCAGGCCAGCAGGCACACCCGGGCCGAAAGGGCTCGCACGCGGAGCCGATCACCGAGTGGGTCTGTCCTCGGTGCGGACGCACCGCCCCCTTGGATTGATCAGGATTACGCCGCGGAGTGGCCCCGGGAGGAGTCGAACCTCCGCGCACGGATTCGAAGTCCGTCGCTCTATCCGCTGAGCTACGGGGCCGTTCGGCCGCAGCGTAGCGGCGTCTACGGCCGCCAGATCGAATCCCCACGGCCGACGTCCAGCTTCCCACCGAGTTACATCACAGAAGCCACAAGCACCAGACGGGAGGGTGGCTGATGGGACTCGAACCCACGACCACCTGGACCACAACCAGGGGCTCTACCAACTGAGCTACAGCCACCGCGCTCAACCGCAGGATAGCGGCGTCCGATCCGAGCGATCCCGGCTTGCGCATCCAAACCGCCGTTGAACTAACGCGCGAACACCGGCTTAGCCGGTGTTCGACACCCAGCGAACCTTCTTCGAGCCGCGGCAAATCATCATGGCCCGGCAAAGCCGGGCCGGATTTGCCGCGGGAGTGCGCCTGGGAGGATTCGAACCTCCGACCCGCGGCTTAGAAGGCCGCCGCTCTGTCCACTGAGCTACAGGCGCCGGAGGAACAGGGTATAGCGGAGGTGCTCTAGCGCCTGACGCCGAAATCGGCGGTCACGATGGTGACTTCGCGTCCGCCGTAGGTACCAGGTGCCGAGCTCATGTGGACAGCCGAGAGACCGATCTCCCGCCAGCGTGCGGTCAGGAGGATCTTCTTGTGCTCGGGGCTGTTCAACCACATGTCGAGCGCACTCGAGGCGCTGACGTCGGGAGACGACCAGAGCAGGTTCTCTCCGACCGACCAGTAATGCTTGCCACTCAACGAGTAGAACCGGGCGATCCGCTTGTCGAACGACGTCCCGTTGGCGGAGTCGTGGCTGAAGTAGCCTCGCTGCGCCATCTCGGTCGAGTGCAAGCGCGCGGCTGCTGCGAGCTTCGCGGAGAGTCGCAGCGCGCCGAGACCATGCTGATGTCGCAGAAGATTGACGTTCGAGAGGACATCCCGCTCGAGGGCGGCCGTCGCGCTCGTCGAGCCCCGGCCGATCGCGCCTGCCGGTGCCGATCCGGCCCACAGCCCTACTGCCGAGGCTGTGAGTGCCAGACAAAGGAGGGCACGGCGGGCCATGGCTTACTGGATCGGCCGCTTCCCTCGGCGGCCAGTCCCTCGAACGAGGGACTACGTCGCGCCGGCAGGCTGCTCGCCGCGGCGATGGCGCAGCCAGTCGACGAAGACGACCTGGAGCGAGCCCGCGACCGGAATGGCGGCGAGCGCCCCGAGCACGCCTGCGAGTTCGGCGCCGATCAGCACGGAGATCAGCACCACGAGCGGTGAGAGCTGCACGGTCCGTCCGTAGACGACCGGCTGAAGGATGTGGTTCTCGACCTGCTGGTAGAGGATGAAGAACACGATCACGATGATCCCGGCCGGGATCGAATGGAGAAACGCGACCGCCCCCACGATGATGGCCGCGAGCGTCGCGCCGGCCAGCGGGATCAGGTCGAGGATCGCGACGATCAGTCCGAGCGCGACCGCGTACGGAACGCCGACGACGAGCAGGACGATCGTGGTCAGTCCGCCGGCGATGAGGCTGATCAGGAGATTGCCCGTCACGTAGCCGCCGACCGTGCGGTAGATGTCGTGTCCGACCGCCCGCCAGCGGCGCTGTGGCGCTGGAGCGAGCATTGAGAAGAACGACTCGATCCACTTGCGGCCCTCGAGCAGCATGAAGAGCGTCATGAAGGCGATCGTGACCGTCGCGAGCACCGCGTTGACAACGCCTCTTGCAAGGGAGAGCGCGGCGCCCGAGACGCCGAACAGCTTCGAAGCGCCTCCCTCGCGCAGCGCCTTCCGCGCCTTGTCGACGAGGTGGTACTTCGTCTCGAGGAAGCCGAGCCGGCCGCGACCCTTCGTCAGGTCATGGAGATAGTCGGGCACCTTCCCGGCGAAGTCGTTGACCTGCGAGACGAGTGTCGGGATGAAGAGAAACCCGATCCCGACGATCACGGCGAGAGCCGCGATGTAGACGATCCCCGTCGCCACGCCACGTCGCTTCAGCCGGGCTTCGAGACGGTCGACGGCTGGATTGAGCGCGAGCGCGAGGAAGAGGGCGATGAAGATCCAGGTGAGGACGTGGCGCGCAATCCACAGAACCTCAAGCACGATCGCCGTCGCGAGCAAGATGCCGACGATGCGGAACACCGTCCGTGGAAGAAACTCGACGACGCGCACAGGGCCTTCCGGCACGACTGCAGCATCGCGGGACGGCCGGACGGTACATTCCAGCCCGATGCAGGCGATTATCCAGACGAATCACGGCCCAATTCACGTCGAGCTTTTCCCAGACGAGGCGCCGAAGACCGTGAACAACTTCGTCAAGCTCGTGAACGACGGCTTCTACGACCGCGTCATCTTTCACCGTGTCATCCCTGACTTCATGATCCAGGGCGGCGATCCGACCGGGACCGGCTCGGGCGGACCCGGTTACAGCTTCGAGGACGAGTTCAACGACCACAAGGTCGAGCGCGGCGCACTGGCAATGGCGAACGCCGGGCCCAATACGAACGGCAGCCAGTTCTTCATCGTCACCACGGAAGCTGCGCCGTGGCTCGACGGGAAGCACACGGTCTTCGGGCGAGTTACGGAAGGCATGGACGTGGTGGACACGATCTCCGAACTGCCGCGAGACGCGCGCGACAAGCCGCACGACGACGTCGTCATCGAAGGCGTCACTGTCTCTGCCGGTCCTGAATAGCCGCAGCCAGCGGCAACCCGTACCACAGGGATAGGAAGCACGCCGCAACGAACGCGGTGAACGTCGCCGCCCACGCGCGGTGGAAGAGGAAGTCGGTGATCACGAAGACGGTGCTGGTGATCGCGACCGCAAGGCATGCCAGCCCGGCGATCGTCATCCCGTTGGAGATGACGAGCAGCCGCTCCTTGTCGTGCTGGCGCCAGCGCAACCGGTGGTACGAGCTCGGCGCGATCAGGAGCACGGTTGCCAGCGCGGTCGCGATGAAGGCGACGAAGAAAATGTCCCGGTCGACCTTGCCGAGCTTCGGAAAACCGTTCGCGAATGGCACGGCCAACAAGAAGGCGAAGAGGACCTGCACTCCGGGAAGCGCCACGCGAAGCTCGTTCAAGAGCTCGATCAGCTCTCGGTTGTGCCGGTCCTCCTTGGTCTCGTCGGTCATCTGGTTTCTATTCCAGCCAGGTCGGCCGGTCGAAACCCGCGTACTCCTGGATCGAGCCGAAGATGCTCTGGACTATGCGGGTTCTCGATACGACGACACGACACGTGCCATAGGGAAGCTTGTTCGCCCTCTTCTTCTTCGAGTACTTCGAATAGACGTTGACCGTGGACTTGCAGAGTGACGACCGTGGCAGTTGAAGCGTCTCGAGCCAGAATTGCTCGATCTCGTATTGGCGATCGAGGTGGTCGGCGAAGAGGTTGCACGTAACCTTGATGTTCTCCTGCGCCACATTGAAGTCCGTCCGGAGGAACTTCACGAAGAATCTCGCCATCTCCGGATCGGAGTTCGTGAAGCGGATTTGGTTACGATCCTTGGCGCCTTCCGCCCAATACAGCATGCACCCTGCGACGTGAAGTGCTTCCCGGCGTTCAGCGAGGTGGCGGCCCTCCTCTTGAGCGAGCTCACGTGCGCTCCGATGGACAGCCGCGTTGATGGCCCGCCCTTTCACGTGCCCGTTGAATGCTTGTGCTTCCAACGTTGCCCTCTGGTCGGCAGTGAGCTCGACGTCTCTGACCCAACGACTGACCGAGGACAGCGACGCACCGACCTCTTTGGCGATCGCCTTCATCGACATCCCGTCTTGCCTTCGTAGCTCTCGTGCTGCAGTACGCCGATCTGTTGCCACAGTAGCCAACAGATTACAGATCGCGTCGGACGCGTCGAGCAAGCGGGCGGCGAGAATCGAACTCGCGTACCCTGGGTGGAAACCAGGTGCTCTGCCATTGAGCTACGCCCGCGGTCTTGCGAGTAGCGTAGCGGCGTGGATCCGCACTCGTGGTCGCTGCACTGGGACGTGCTGCTTGCGATCGGCATCCTCGCCGCCGGCTACTTCTCGAGCCAGCGCCGGTGGCCGGCAGACGCGAGACGCAGGGCCGCTTTCGATCTCGCCGTCATTCTTCTACTCGCGGTCTACGTGACGCCGCTTCACACGATCGCGCTTCACTACCTGCTTTCGGTTCACCTCCTGCAGAACGTCGTCACGGCCGAGTGGGCCCCGGCGCTCGTGGTGGTCGCGCTTGCACCGTCGCTTGCCCGCGAGCTCGAGCGATCGACAGCGGTTCGCGTCGCGACACACCCCCTCGTCGCTCTGCCGCTGTGGCTCGGGACGTACTTCGTCTGGCACGTGCCGCCGATCTACGACGCGGCCCTCGAGCAGTCCGGCTGGCTGCTGCACCTCGAGCATCTGACGTACTTCTTCGCCGGAGTGCTGCTTTGGTGGCCTGTCGTCCACGGGCGCTACTCGGATGGCGTCAAGGCGCTGTATCTCTTCGGTGCGTTCGTGCTCGCCGCTCCGCTCGGGCTGCTGCTCGCACTCCTCCCACGGCCGGTCTACGACTTCTACAAGGATGCCCCGCAGCTCTGGGGCCTTTCCGACATCGTGGATCAGCAGATCGCGGGGGTGACGATGGCGGTCGAGCAGGCGATCGTCTTCTTCGCCGTGTTCGCCTACTTCTTCATGCGCTTCTTGCGGACCGAGCACATCGCGGGAGTCTTCAGCGAAAGCTCGAGATGAGCGCGCCGCCGCCGACCACGAGCCCCGCTGCGAGCAGCAAGCGCGGTCCGATCCGTTCCGAATGGCGCAGCACCACGATCGAGATCAGCACTGCGAAGAGCGACTCCGTCGCGACGAGCGGCGCCACAATCGTGACGCGTCCGCGGTCGAACGCCGAGTAGAGACACGCGTAGCTGATCCCATAGACGAGCCCAGACGGCACGAACGGGCGCGCGGCCAGGCGGATTCGCTCGCGGGCGTCCGGTCGCGAGGCGACCACGATGAGGATCACCAGCGTGGCGGACACGAGCGATGCGGTGGCGGCGACGAACCCGGGCACCTCGCTGCTCCGCGCAGCCCAGCGGACGAGATTGTCGCGAACGGAGAACAGCACGGCCGCACCGAGGCTGAGCGCGATTCCCAACGAGAGCATCGCGGCAGGGCCACCGCGCTCGCTGACGAGCAGCGTCCCACCGCCGACAACGAACAGCGTTCCCAGTACGAGCGCGACGTGCAGCGGCTCACCGAGGATGGTGACTGCTATCGCGGCCGACAGCACCGGTGAGATGCCCACGGCGATGGCAGTACGCGATGGACCGATGACGCCGACCGAACGCGTGAACAGGATCTGGCTGATCCCCGGCGCGAAGAGTCCGGTGAGGAAGAACGGCCACGTGTCCCTCCAGACCACGCCCGAGAAGTCTCCGCTCAGGACCGCGAGGGCCGCACAGATCACGCCTGCAATCACAGTGGTGACGAGCGACGCCGCCTCGGCGTCGACGCCGCGGGCGAGCGCGAGGCGGATCGTGACGGCGAGGGCGCCGAAGAAGAGGGCCGAACTCGCAGCAAGGAGGACGACCAAAATCGGGGCGGCGAGATTCGAACTCGCGACTTCTGCCTCCCAAAGGCAGCACTCTAACCAGGCTGAGCTACGCCCCGCCGTGCGCAGATTACATGTGTAGGTTCGCGCGATGGTCCAGCCACACCCAGGGCTCGGCTACGCGATGGTCGCCGTTGCAGCGACCCTCTTCGCGGTCAACGGCACGGTCTCCAAGGTGATCCTCGGCTCGGGGATCAGCTCCGGACAACTCACGGCCGTGCGTTGCGCAGGTGCTTTCATCGGACTGACGCTGATCGCCGTCGCGATGCACTCGAGGTCGTTGCGAGTGCGTTCCGGCGATCTGCCTCTGTTGATCGCACTCGGGCTCGGGCTCGCCGTTGTTCAGTGGTCCTACTTCTTCGCGATCCACCGGCTCGACATAGGAATCGCGCTGCTGATCCAGTACGTCGCACCGATCCTCGTCGCGCTCTGGGCCCGGTTCGTCTTCCACGAGCCCGTCCGGCGCCGCATCTGGGCGGCGCTCGCGCTCTCACTCGCGGGGCTCACTCTCATCGTGGAGATCTGGCACGGCGGACGTCTGAGCGGTCCCGGTGTGGCGGCCGCCGTGCTCGCCGCGATCAGCTACGCGACGTACGTCCTCACCGCCGAGCGCGGCGTGCGCCGCCGCGATCCCATCTCGCTCTCCGCGTGGGGCTTTCTCTTCGCGACGATCTTCTCGTCGGTGCTCGCACCGTGGTGGAGCTTCCCCGGGCGGCGCCTCGACGACCACGTTTCGCTGCTCGGGAACCTCGGGTCGACACATGTCCCGCTCTGGGTGCTGATGCTGTGGATGGTCGTTCTCGGCGGGATCCTGCCGTTCGGGCTGATCGTGAGCGCCCTCCGCCACATCTCCGCCACCCGGGCCGGGATCACGGCGATGCTCGAGCCCGTGGTGGCCATCGTCGTGGCCTGGGCCTGGCTGGGAGAGTCTCTCCAGCCGGTCCAGCTGTCCGGGGCGGCTCTTACCCTGCTCGGGATCGGACTGGCTCAAACGGCCCGCTGAGAAAAACGCTGTGAGCGAAGGCGATGTACCCCTTTTGGGGGAGGCGACCCCGAAACGGCGACTCCAGACTCCCGCGAATGCCCATCAACAAGAAGATTCTCCTAGGTTTTCTGGCAAGTTTCGCCCTCCTGGGGCCGGCGTCCGGGGCCCAGGCCCGGACGTTGAGCAGCTCGGAGGCTTCGCTCCTCCAGACGATGAACTCCGTCCGGACGAGCTATCACCTCGCCCCGCTGCGAGTGGACATTCGTCTTCTCCGCGCTGCCCGCGGTCACTCCGCGGACATGATGCAGCGCCAGTACTTCGCGCACGGCTCGGTTCTCGGCCGGGCGCTGGCCCAGGGCGCTCGCGGCCCTTTGTTCGGTGAAGACCTCGCCTGGGGCACCGGGGTCGGCGCTCAGTGGGCCGTCACCCAGTGGCTGGCCAGCCCGCCCCACCGAGCTGTCCTGCTTCGGCCAGGCTTTCGCCGGGTCGGGATCGGGATCGCATTCGGCACGTTCGCCGGCCACGGCGGAGCTGTGGTCTTCACGGCCGATTTCGCAGGACGCTAAAGCCGTCGGGAGAAAGCGAGAGCGCGGGAGGCCGCCTGGGAGCGGCCTCTCTTGCGCTTCTCCTGGGTCTCTACTCGGACTCCATCAGCGACCGGAGCTCCGAGAGTTTCTCGGCCCGGAGCTCGTCCCGCTCGCCGCGATCGAGACGGGCGAGCAGACTCTCGACGAGCGGTGCCAACTCCAGCGGGTTGAAAGGCTTCGTCACATAGTCGACGCCCCCGATGTCGAGCCCGCGGGCGCGGTCGCGAAATTCTGCTCGTGCCGTGAGGAAAATGATCGGAATGCCCAGCGTCCGGTCGTCCTCGAACAACTGCTCCGCGACTCGCCATCCGTCGAGTCCGGGCATCATCACGTCGAGGAGAATCACGTCGGGCCTCTCGTCGCGAGCCTTCTCCACGCCTGACGGTCCGTCTGGCGCCTCGATCACGTCCATGCCCTCGGCCTCGAGATTCACTCGGCAGAGCAGACGAATCGGAGCCTCGTCGTCGATTACGAGAACCTTGGTCATGAGGGGACACACCCGGGAGTCGCCGCCGGTATACCCAAACCGCCTGTCATCTATTCGCGCGCGACCGGGAGCTCGAACGAGAAGCTCGAGCCTTCCCCTTCGGTCGAGTCGACCCAGATGCGGCCGCCCATTGCCGTCACCAGTTCCTTGGCGATGAAGAGGCCGAGCCCCGTCCCGGCCGCGCCGTCCCGCGCAGCGGACTCCGCGCGATAGAACTTCCGGAAGATTCGCTCGCGCTCGGCGGCCGGAATCCCGATGCCCTCGTCGGCGACGCGCACTTCGACGCGGTCGTGGTTTCGGCGGGCACCTACGGTGACGGTGCCGCCGCCGGGTGAGTATCTGAGCGCGTTCTCGACGAGGATGTTGAAGACCTGGCGCACCTTGTCCGGATCCGCCTCGGCCGCGAGCGGCTCGTCGGGCAGGTCGATCTCGAAGCGGTGGCCGTTCATGACGCCGCTCTCTTCGACGGTCTCGACCAGCTCCGAGACGACGGAGCCGACGTCGATGCGCCCCAGCTCGACCTGCAGGTCCCCTGCATCGAGCCGCGCGACGTTCAGAAGCTGGTCGACGATCTCCGTCAGGCGCTCGGACTCCGATGCGATGTAGCTGAGGAAGATGCGCCGGTCCTCGTCGCCGAACGGAACGTCCTGTCGAAGCAGTGTCTCGGCGAATCCGTAAATCGACGTCAGCGGCGTGCGCAGCTCGTGCGAGACGGCGGCCACGAAGTCGGACTTGACTTCCTCGACCATGCGATCGGCGGAGATGTCCCGGAACGCGAAGATGCGTCCCGCTACGCCCCCGAGCGGATCGCGCATCACGGCCTCGCTCAGTGACAACCAGACCTCCTCGCCGCCGCGGGCGATCGAGACCAGGCGCTGGCCCGACGGGGTCTCCGACTCGGTGGACTCCAGCTCCCGCTGCAGAACCTCCAACGTCGTCAGACCTATGGCCTCCTCTTGGGGCACGCCAGTGATCTCTTCGGCGGCGGAGTTCCAGAGGACGACCTGGCCGTCCCGGTCGACCGCGACGATGCCGTCTGCGATGTTGGCAAGGATCGCAACGCTGCGCTCCTTCTCGAGGGAGACGCGCGAATAGAGCTCGGCGTTCGCAAGCGCTGCCGACGTGTTCCCCGCAAGCGCAAGCAGCGCCTCGATCTCTTCGGTCCGCCACCGGCGGGGCTTGCGCGCGTAGACGGACAGCACGCCCGCGAGCGAGCCTTCGGGACCGGACAGCGGGACGCCGAGAAACGCCGAATAGCCGGCCAGGAGAATCGCGTCGGCGCCTGCCACACGTTCGTCGCTGCTGACGTCTTCGACCGCGAGCGGGGAGCGTGACTGGAAGACATCCCCCGACAGGCGTGCCGTCACGGATGTTCGACTCCCGACGGCTTCTTCGGCGCCCTCACCCGACGCCGAGCTCACGACGAGCTCGTCGTCCTCGAGCGTGCGGACTGCGCAAGCGTCGGCCCCGAGCAGTTTCGGCGCTTGCTGTACGACCTCCTCGAGAACGGCAGTCGGGTCCAGCTCCGTTGCCAGTACGCCGCCCGTGCGCGCAAGCTGCTGCGAGAGAGCGCGCGCGGTGCGCTCGGCTTCGAACAGCTCGCTCCGCTCGAGTGCGCCGCGCGCCGCATCGCCGAGATGGCGCCCGAGCTCGAGGTCCTCGTCGCTGAACGCGCGCTCGTCCGCGAAGAAGACGACGATCAGGCTGGCGTGCTCCGCCCGCGGGCTCGCGGCGGGCACCGCGAGCAGGGCGCGATATCCCGCGGCCTTCGCCTGCTCTGCCCAGGGCCGCTCGAACCGGTCGTCGCGCGTGACGTCGGGCGAGGCCAGCGCGCGCCGCTCCCCGGCGGCTGCCTGGAGACAGCTCGCGGACTCGGGCAGCTCGTGTTCGAGTGCCTCGGCGAGCGCAGGCGGCAGGCCTGCTCCGGCAGCGAGCTCGAGATTGCCGCCGCGTGGCATCAGGACGGCGGCGAAGGAGCCCCCGAGTGCTTCGTTCGCGGCCTGGGCAAGTGCCTCGAGCGTGTCCGAAAGCGAGAGCGACTGGCCGAGCAGCGCGGCGATCCGAAAGAGCGATCCCTGCTGCGCGATCCGCTGCTCGTTCTCGCGAAGCAGTTGGGCCACCCGCACCGCGAGTCCGATTTCGCGGGCGACGGCCTCGGTCAGCGCGATCTCCTCGTCGTCCCAGGGTCCGGGGCTGTTGCGGTGGAGCGCCAGCACTCCGATCAACTCGTCGAAAATGACAATCGGAACTGCGAGAACCGCGCGAGAGCCCAGGCTCAACAGAGTGTCGCGTCCTGCGAGCGACGCATCCTCGAGGGCCGGCTCCGTCTCGACATTCTCGACGACCACGGTCTTTCGACGCTTGACGGCGAGGTTCGAGACGGCCAGGCGCCGTCCGATGCTGACCGGTTCCAAGCCGGCCCGTTGCCACTGCGCGGTCGGAATCTCGCCGTGAGGGCCGAGCCGGATCAGACACCGGTCCACCGCCAGCGCGAGGCCCGTTTCCTCGACGGCGACGCGCAGCAGCTCGTCGATGTTCAGCTCGGACCGGACGCGCGCGGAGATCCGCGCGACGAAACGCTCGCGCTCGAGCGCTTCGGCCAGACCGGCGGTCGAGCGGGCGCGGTCGAGCGCGAGCGCCGCATCGCCCGCGATGCCCTGTAGCACGCCGAGCTCTTCCGCGGTGAACGCCCGGTGCTTCGAAACAGAGCCTGCGACGAGAACGGCGGTGACTCGCTCGTTGAGGAGGAGAGGGACGAACGCGACGCTCTTGACGCCGGTCGCCTCGACCATCCGGCCGCTCACGATCTTGGAGGCCGCAGCGTCGTAGACAGCGAACGGCGCCGCCCCGAACGCGGCGGTGGCGACACCGGACGGCTCATTCTCGAGATCGATGCGCACGTCAGAAAACCAGTCCAGATCGCGGCCGTTCAAGCGCCCGACGAAACCTCTTCCAGTTCGATTGTCGTCTTCGATGAGCAACAGGCAGGCGAGCTCGATGCCCGCGACCTCCTCTGCCTGTTCGAGCAGCTCTTCCGCAACCGCCTCGGCGTCGTCGCTGCGGCGTGCGCCGTTGGACACGCCGGCTCCCGCCTCGGGCTCCCGCTCGCCGGCAAGATCGGGACGCGCTGGTCGGCTCGCAGCCATGAGAGCGAAAACCGCGGGCAGGCCGAGGACGGCGGCGAGCGCGAGCGTGAGCCAGGGGCCCCCAGGCGGAGGTTTGCGCTCGACAGCGAGCACGATCCCGTAGACGGCGCTCGCGATCCCCACAGCGGGAAAGGCCGCGAGGGTTACGGCCTCGGGGTGGCGGCGCCCTCGCCTTCCCCAGACCGCGGGGCCGAGCCGCGCGGCAGCACCGAGGAATGCCGCAGCGACGACGAGCAGAGGCACTGCGTCGAACCAGAGAACTTGTTCGGTTCGTGACACTGGGCGATCCTGATTGTAGGGAGCGGCCGACGGGCAGTCGAGCCGCCCGAAGCCACCTGACGAGCATGCTTTTCCGCCAGAGGAGCCGCTTTCCTCTCGCTTCCAAAGATGGGCCGTTCGGCCTATTGGAAAGGGCGGTAGGACCCGTTAGTTTCAATCCTACTGGGCGATGCGAACCGCGGTGCGTTCCTGGCCTTGCAGTCCGCGGTGAGCACTAGGAGGAGGCCCGTCGCCAACGACCCCCCCGAGCGACGGGCCTTTTCCTGTTCGAACGGCCGCCGCGAGTGGGCACTGCTACCGTGGCCGCCGGTTTGGTTCAGAGGGTCTTGCTTGCATCGCCCCGGGGATATTGCGCCGGAGTAGAGCGCGCCGTGGAAACGGTCGAGCGTGCGCTCTCGCTCTACGGCGCGCCGGTTTTCGTGCGCAGGCAGATCGTCCACAACGCGCACGTCGTGCGTGAGTTGGAGGAGCGAGGAGCGGTCTTCGTCGAGGACGAGACGCAGGCCCCGCCCGGGGCGATCCTCGTGCTCTCGGCTCACGGTGTTGCCCCGTCGGTCTACGAGCGGGCCGCGGGCCGCGGACAGACCACGATCGATGCGACCTGCCCGCTCGTGACGAAGGTGCACGTTCAGGCGCGGCGTTATGCCGCGGATGGAAGGCGCATCGTCCTGATCGGTCACGCCGGGCACGAAGAGGTCGTCGGCACGATGGGCGAAGCGCCGGAGGCCACGATGCTCGTCGAGAGCGTCGAGGACGCCGAAGCACTCGAACTTCCGGTCGGCACGCCGATGGCCTACATCACGCAGACCACTCTCTCGGTGGACGAGACGACGGAGATCATCGACGTTCTGAAGCGTCGGTTCCCGCACATCCACGGTCCGCAGCGCGAGGACATCTGTTACGCCACCTCGAACCGCCAATGGGCGGTGAAGGAGATGCTGGAGGAAATCGATCTGCTGCTCGTGATCGGCTCGCGCAACTCGTCCAATTCGAACCGTCTCGTGGAGGTCGCAGATCTCGCCGGAGTGAAAGCGCATCTGATCGACGACGAGACGGAAATCGACGAGCGCTGGTTCGACGGCGTCGAGACGGTCGGGCTGACGTCGGGCGCGTCGGCGCCCGAGCGGCTCGTGACGAGGGTTTGCGACTGGTTCCGCGCTCAGGGCGTCAACGAGATCAGCGCGTTCTCGTCCGCCTACGAGGACGTGGTCTTCCGGCTGCCCGTCGAGCTGCGTCGAGCAGAGACGTCGGCCGCCTGATCGGCTGAAGGAAGCGGGCCAGCCGAGCCGCCTCCGATTCGCATAGCGAAACGGCACCTTCGGCAACGCCTGTCTCGCTCCACACGCTGAAGCGCACGTGCGGATCTTTGGTCAGGTAGCGCGACACGCGTAGCGCCTTGCCGGCATCGCGCGGGTGCGGCGCGAAGAACTCGACGATCTTCGTGCGCTGGGACGCGGCGCACCAGGGACAGAAGCGGAAGCGCTCCTCGGTCTCCCCTCCGCAGCGCGGACAGCGCGCCATGGACCCAAGCATTCCATAGGCGTCGACTCGGCGACGCCGCCTAGAGGCCGCATGGGCTCCGCCCATGTGGCCGTCCAACGCGTCGACTCGGCGACGCCGCCTAAAGGCCGCATGGGCTCCGCCCATGTGGCCGTCCAACGCGCGACCTGGTCGTCGTTGCTCGTCGCACAGCCAACAGAAGCGGCTTAGCATCGGGCAGTGCGCGAGGTCCCGGATCTGATCAGTCGGTTGCCGGACCAGTACTTCACCGCCTTGCTCGGGCGAGTCGCGGCCGCGGCGTTGGCGGGCGGGGAGCCGCTCGTCGACCTCGGGCGCGGCAATCCGGAGGTCGGGCCTCCCGAGCACGTCGTCCGCGCGCTGACGGAGTGCGCCGGCCGCGACGACGTCCACGGCTACGCCCCGTTTTCGGGATTGCCCGCTCTGAAGGAGGCGATCGCCATCCGGTACGGCGAGGTGTACGGCGTGCACCTCGACCCCAGTCGCGAGGTGGCGGTCCTCCCGGGAACGAAGACCGGCCTGATGGAGTTCGCAATGTGCGCGGTCGAGAGCGGCGGCACGATCGTGCTGCCTGACCCCGGTTATCCGGACTACTTCTCCGCGGTCGCGCTAGCCGGCGCAAAAGACGTTCCCTTTGACGGCTTCGACGTTGCGGCGGACGCGATGTATCTCAACTTCCCGTCCAATCCCACTGCCGCGACCGCGCCAGACGGCCTCTTCGCGGAAGCAGTCCAGTGGGCCGAGCGCAGCGAGGCATGGGTCCTGCACGATTTTGCGTACGGCGATCTGGTCTTCGACGGGCGGCGTCCGCAGAGCTTCCTCGCCGTCGAGGGCGCGCGTCGCGTCGGCATCGAGCTCTTCAGCATGTCGAAGACGTACGGAATGGCTGGGTGGCGCCTCGGCTTCGCGTTGGGGAACGCGGAACTCGTGCGCCGCATCGAGCTCCTGCAGGACCACGTCTTCGCCGGCATCTTCCGGCCGGTTCAGGAAGCCGGTATCGCCGCGCTCACCGGACCGCAGGACTCCGTCGCTGAGCGTCGGACAACGTACGAACGCCGTCGGAACCGCGCGCTCGCCTCACTCGAGCGGATCGAAGCGCAATCGGAAGGGACGTTCTTCGTCTGGTTCAGGCTGCCGGACGAAATCACGGTCGAGAGTCTGCTCGTCGAGCACCGCGTCGCTCTCGCGCCCGGCGAAGGATTCGGCGCGCGCGGTGCGGGCTGGGCGCGACTGTCGCTGGCGGTCAGCGACGAGATCCTGGATCGCGGCCTCGAACGGCTGCGCGCCGCGTTTGCCTAGACCTTGTGGATCTGCGGTTCCGCGACTCGCTCGACGACGATCTCGGTCGCCAGCACCTCGTCCTTGATGCGGTCCTCGTAGGCGAGCAGGTCGGCATCGGAGTCGGGCAGGACCACGCGGATTCGATCAGTGAGCGCGAGTCCCGCCTCCTTCCGCATCGTGTTCAGTTGATGAGTGAGGTCGTAGACGCGACCCTCCTGCCGCAGCTCGTCGTCGAGCTCGGTGGCCAGCGCGACCGTCAGCGAATCGGCTTCGGCGAGCGCCCAACCTTCGCGCGCGCCGCGTTCGACCAGGATCTCGTCGACCCCGAACTCATGGCCGTTGACTCTGACCCCACCGCCCTCGAGCTGCTCGAACTCGCCCGCCTGGAGCGCGGCACGAATGGCACCCAGCTCCTTCCCGAGCCTCGGCCCCAACACCGGCAGGTTCGGCTTGACTCGCAGCTCGGTTGCCTCGACCGGCCCGAATTCGACCTCCTTGATGCGCAGCTCCTCGCCGATCTCTTCGGCATGCCCTTTCGCCTTCTCCGCGCCCTGCACGACCATGCGACGGAGCGGCTGGCGTAGCTTCAAACCGGCTTCTCCACGCGCCTGGCGACCGAGCTCGACGATGCTGCGCACCTCGGCGACTTCCTCGAGCAGCTGGTCGTCGAGTGGCCCATGTTCGGGCCACGGCTCGAGAAAGACCGAGTCCGCCTGCTCGTCGCCGCGCAGGGTCCGCCAGAAGTGATCGGCGAGAAACGGCATCACCGGTGCGATCACCTGCACGCTGCGGCTGAGCGCGTTCCAGAGCGCCTGCAGGGCTTCCGCGTCCTCGTCCCAGAAACGCCTTCGGGACCGTCGGATGTACCAGTTCGAGAGATCGTCGACGAACGCCGTGAACGAGCGCGTCGCGTCGGGTGTCCAGAAACGTTCATACGCGCTTTGCATTTCCGCGACCATCTGGTCGGTGCGCGCGTAGAGCCACCGGTCGAGCGCATGCGACGACTCGGTGCTGCCCGGCTGCGGCTCGAAGCTTGCGACGTTCGCGTAGTCGACGAAGAACTTCACGGAGTTCCACAGCGTCAATAGACGGCGCTTGATCTCGCCGGCCGGCGTGTAGCCGAACTTCACTCCTTGCGTCGGCGCCTGCTCGCAGTACATCCAGCGCATCACATCCGCGCCCATGCGCGAGAGCGCTTCCTGCGCCTCGATCGTGTTGCCACGCGAGCCATGCATCTCGTGGCCGTGCTCGTCGCGCACGTCCTCGTGACCCAGCACCTTCTGGTACGGCGCTCGCCCGTCGAGTACGACGGACATGAAGAGGAGTGAGTAGAACCAGAGCCGGATCTGCTCGCGCATCTCCGTCACCCAGTTCGCGGGAAACCACTTCTCCCAGTACGCGTGATCGGGAAGGTCGGCGCGCGTGAGACCCTTCGCCGCGCCGGTGGCGTAGCCCTCGGGGATCCACTCCGGGTTCTGCCAGCCAAGCGTGGAGAAGGGGACGATGCCCGCGTCCAGCCAGACGTCACCGACCTCGGGTATGCGTCGAACCTCCTCGCCGCACGACTCGCAGCGGATCGGCACGTTGTCGACCCAGGGGCGGTGCAGCTCCTCGAGCTGGTCGAGGCCCGATGTCGCGCGCTCCTCCAACTCGGCCTTCGAGCCGATCACGTTCACGTGCCCGCAGGCGCACGGGTAGATCGGCAACGGCAGGCCGAAGTAGCGCTTGCGCGAAATGTTCCAGTCGCCAAGGTTTCGCAACCAGTCGTCCATGCGCTTCCCGTAGAACGCGGGCGTCCACTCCACGCTCGCGTTCGCGTCGAGGAGCTTCGGGCGGAGCTCCTCGACGGCGATGAACCAGTCGTCGACGACGCGAAAGATGAGCGGCGTCTCGCAACGCCAGCAGTGCGGATAGCGGTGCACGTAGGTCTCGGCGTGCTCGAGCAGGCCGCGCTCGCGCAGATCGCCGAGGATCTGGTCGGCGGCCTCGGCGGTCGAGGTGCCGTGGAGCCACCCGTACTCGGGCAGGAAGCGTCCGCTCTCGTCGACCGGGACGAGCACCGGTAGGTCGTGCACCTTCGAGAGCTCGAAGTCCTCGGTGCCGGCACCCGGAGCGATGTGGACGATGCCCGTCCCTTCCTCGAGCGAGACCCCGTCCCAGGGAATCACGCGGTGCAGGATCTCGCGCGCAGGCTGGAGGTGATCGTAAGGCCCTTCGTACTCGAGCCCGACGAGGTCGGAGCCGCGCACGCGCTCCCCGAAGGTGCCCTTGGGGTAGCGCGCGACCGCGACCCATTCCCCTGTGTCCTGCTTGCCGTACTCGGCTTCGGGGTTGACCGCGGCCGCAACGTTCGCCGGCAGCGTCCACGGCGTAGTCGTCCAGACGACGAGCGACTCCCGGTCGCGCCCTTTCAGGGGGAAGCGGACGAAGAGGGACGGATCCGACTTGTCGCGGTAGACGTCCGACTGCGAGAGCTCGTGCTGCGAGATCGACGTACCGCAGCGGGGGCACCACTCGGTCGAGCGGTGACCCTGGTAGAGCCAGCCGCGCTCGTGCAGCGTCTTCAGGAACCGCCAGATGTACTCGATGTTCGTGTCGCTGAAGGTGTAGTAGTCGTTGCCCCAGTCCATCCACTGCCCGAGCCGGATCGACTGTTCCGTGATGACGCGCGCGGATTCCGCGACCAACTCACGGCAGCGGCGGGCGAAGAGATCCATCCCGTACTCCTCGATCTCGCGCTTCGAGTTCAGCCCGAGATCTCGTTCGACCTTGACCTCGACCCAGAGGCCCTGGCAGTCGAACCCGTTCTGATAGCGCTGATCGAACCCCTGGAGCGCCTTGTAACGCTGGAAGACGTCCTTGTAGGTGCGGCCCCAGAGGTGATGGACGCCGAGGCCGTCGGTCGTGTTCGCCGTCTTCGGGCCGTCGAAGAAGCTCCAATGGGGGCCGCCGAGATTGCGCTCCCGGAGCCGCGCGAAGATCCGCGCCTCCTCCCACCAGGCGAGGACCTCCTCCTCGAGGGCGGGGTGATCCGGATACTGAGGGAGCGGCTCGAACACCGGAGCCGATTGTAGGGATGGAAGAAGTTGGCGATTCGAAGCGTTGATACCCGGGTACGACCGATTGATTCGCTAGAAAGGATCCAATGACAACTGCAGTGACGGAACAGAGCTTCGAAGAGGAGGTCCTCCAGAGCGACAAGCCGGTGATCGTCGACTTCTGGGCGGAATGGTGCGGGCCGTGCCACGCGGTGGCACCGGTACTCGACAAGATCGTGGCGGAGCGCGACGGAGACCTCAAGCTCGTCAAGGTGAACATCGACGAGCAGCCTGCGCTCTCCCAGCGCTTCGGCGTCCAGTCGATCCCGACCATGATCCTCTTCAAGAACGGCGAGCCTGCCGCGGCGGCGATCGGCGCACAGCCGAAAACTGCTTTGGAGCGTGCTCTTGGGCTTGCCGAGTCCGACTAGCTAAGAGCCGGCCGCTTCCTCCCTTTCGGCGTGCGGGATGGGCGAGACCGCCCGTCCCGCAGGCTCGTCCTTGAGCTTGAGCACACGCATGCCGTAGACGAACACGATCGCCCCGCCGAGCCAGCCGCCGAGCGTCATCGACAGGAAGCCGATGACCGTGAGGGTGTAGGCGGCGGCGCTGACATTGCCGTGCCCGTACTGCGCGTGACCGATGATCGCCGCGAGGGCGAAGAACACGGTCGCGGTGAGCATCGCGATCATGTGCGCCGTCGCCGTCTTCCAGAGCCCCGTGCCGCGGGTGATCGAAAGCCAGTCGAGGAACCCGGTCAGCGCAGTCGGGACGGTCACGATCAGCCCGAAGACGAGTGCGAGCCACCAGCCGTACGCCCCCGCGCTCTGCGTGATTCCCGTCACCTCGGCGAAGCCCGCGACCGTGGCGAACGTGTAGGTCCCGATCGTCGCATCCGTCAGAGGCGGATGGATCGGATGACCCGAAAGCCCATGCCACAGGTAGCCGAGCTTCATCGCCCGGGGAATCTAGGCGATCCCGGGCGGGTGCGCTACTACGCCTCTTGCGACTCGAGGAAGCTCAGGAAGGCCGCGTGCTTGGCGAGGAGCGCCTCGATCTCGAGAACTCCCGCGCCCGCCCAGTCCTCGAGCCACGTATCGCTGAGGTCGTCTTCGATCTGGTGAAGGCCGCGTTCACTCATGCCCCTAAATATCGGCACGGTGGCCGGACGGCGCCATGGGCCGAACGGCTCATTTGAGGGGTCCCAAGTCCCACTAACCTGCCCGTCGCTGCCCGGCTTTCTCCTCATCAATCCGCATTCCGGCAAGGGCTCGCCGAGCCCCGAGGCCTCGTGCCTTACGCGTGCTCGTGCCGGAGGCTCAGAGCGGCTGACAGGACGGCGGGGTAGTGCGTGAACGCAAGCTCGGCGGGCGGTGGAAGGTCATCCGGCTCGAACCAGCGCAGCTCGACGAGATCGTCACCGGCACGGGGCTCCCCCCTGACATTGGCCGCCCATGCCAGGCAGAGCACGACCCGCCCGTCGTAGGGTTCGAGCCAGAACCCGAGGAAGTCGATCGGCTCGACCTCGAGGGCAGTCTCCTCCCGGATCTCCCGGCCGAGCGCGCCGAGCGGGTGCTCGTCTTCGTGCAGAAATCCGCCGGGCAGGTGCCACAGACCCTTGCCCGGATCGAACGCGCGACGCCCGAGCAGCACTCGGCCGCGTGCGTCGAAGCAGACCGCCTCGGCGCCGGGAACGGCGTTCGCATAACCGACGTAACCGCAGGCCGGGCATTCGGCCCGGTCCTCGATCTTCTCGATAGCCTCGCCGCAGAGCGGGCAGAAACGCCAGGAGTCAAGTGCACCCATGGGAGGGACCATGCACGATCAGCCCGAGCCGACCGAGGAAGAGGAGCGCGAGGAGTGAGCCCCCGGGCCGCCGGGGCGACGCAACACGAGCTGTCACGGATCGGATTGCTCGCCACCCTTCCCGGCGAGACGCTTGCGCGACTCGCGTCGAACATGACGCGCGAAGAGATCGCGGCAGGCGAGGGCGTCGTCCTCGAGGGCGAGGCCGGCGACCGCTTCTACGTCGTCCTAAGTGGGATGCTCACCGTCAGCCAGAGGAGCCGCGGGGCGCAGAGCATTCTGCGCCCGGGTGACTACTTCGGCGAGGTGGCGTTGGCGATGAACGTGTCGCGCACCGCATCCGTTCGTGCGCTGACGCCGGTGACGGTCGCGAGTTGCGACCGAGAGACGTTCGATGAGTTCATCCGTCCGCTATTCGTGGACGACGGGTGACGGTCTGGTTCGAACTGCACGGCGAATCCAAGGCGCCGAGCGCGCCACGATCGCCGGCGCGGCGCATCTCCCGAACCTCGAGCGGCCGGAGGAATTCGACCGAATCGTCCTGGATTTCCTCTCCCGCCACGGGGCCTGAGCGGACGAGCTGCTTCCGGAGACGGACCGGTGCCAGGCACGGGTACGAGACGGATACGAGTTCGTCACGCAATCAGCGCGGCGTCAAAGCAAGGGAGCTACTTCCGGAAGACGTACCGGTGCCAGGCACGGGTACGAAACGGATACGAGTTCGTCACGCGATCAGCACGGCGTCCGACAGGCGCGGCCACGCTTCTTTCGCCCAGTCGCCGAAGTCCAGGTTCGTGAGGACGCCGAGCGCGATGCCGGCGTCCGGGTCGACCCAGAGGAACGTGCCGCTGCCGCCGAAGTGGCCGAACGTTCGCGGGGAGTTCCGCGCGCCGGTCCAGTGCGGCGACTTCGCGTCCCGCAGTTCGAACCCGAGGCCCCAGTCGTTCGGGTCGAAGCGCCCGAAGTCCGGCAGCACCCCGGCGAGGCCGGGGAACTGCACGGTCGTTGCTTCCGCCAGCGTCTCGGGCGCGACGAGCGTCGGATGCTGTAGCTCGCGCGCCAGGACCAGGAGGTCGTCGAGCGAACCGTGCAGATCCGCGGCCGGCGAGCCGCGCAGCTCCGCGTGCATTCCGAGCGGCTGCAGGACACCGGCGACGAGATAGTCGTCAAAGGACATCTCCGCGCGCTCGGCGATGTGGTCGGCAAGTGCCTCGAAGCCGACATTCGAGTAGATGCGCCGCCGGCCGGGCTGCCCGGTTGGCGCGCCGGCCTCGAACGGGAGACCGGACGCGTGCGCGAGGAGATGTCGCACCGTCGACCCGTGTGGCCCCGCCGGCTCGTCGAGATCGATCACGCCCTCCTCTGCCGCAACCAGGGCCGCGAGAGCCGTGACGAGCTTCGTCACCGACGCCCAGCGCAGCACCTCGCTCGTTGCTCCGTGCGTCGCAACGACCTCGCCGCCTCGCAGCACACCCGCGGCGGCGAAGGGTGCCGCCCAGTCGTCGATCTGCCTGAGTGCCTCTTCCACGGCGGGCGATACTAGATGCGTGGATCGACGCCTCGTCTCTTCCGGCTCACCTTTCGAGCGGGCAATCGGCTTCTCGCGGGCGGTGCGCGACGGCCGCCACGTCTTCGTCGCGGGCACGTGCGCCGTGATGCCAGAGGGAGAGCCGCCCGCCGACGCCTATGGCCAGGCGCGCCGCTGCCTCGAGATCATCGCGGCCGCGCTCACCGAGGCAGGCACCGCACCGGAGCACGTCGTCCGCACGCGCACCTTCCTCCTCGACGTGAAGGACGCCGGCGAGGTCGGGCGCGCCCACGGCGAGATGTTCGGCGAGATACGGCCTGCGAGCACGATGATCGTGGTCTCCGGCTTCCTCGATCCGCGCTGGCTGGTCGAGATCGAGGCTGACGCGCTGCTCCCCGAGGAGTAAGACTCACTTATGGAGCAGAACGGAAAGCAGATCTATCCACCGTCGATCACTGGGAAGGGCGCAGGGTTCGGGTCCGGCGTGAGTGTCCTGGAGCACACGTTTGGCCAGAGCGATCCGTACACGCTGGGCGTCGAGGAGGAGTACATGCTGCTCGACGGCGAGACGTTCGACCTCGTGCAGCACATCGACACCGTGCTCGCCGCGGTCGCGGGGCACGAGCTCGAGCCGCGCATCAATCCGGAGCTGATGCAGTCCGTGCTCGAGATCGCCACGCCGGTCTGCCACACGCCCGCCGAGGTGGCGGAACAGCTGCGCCACATCCGCGCCTACGTCTGTGGCATCGCTCGCGAACAGGGAATGCGGGTCGGGTCGGCTGGAACGCATCCGTTCAGCCTCTTCGAACGGCAGCGCATCACCGCGCGCGACCGATATCGCGCACTCGTCGACCAGATGCAATACGTCGCCCGGCGCGAGCTCATCTTCGGGATGCACATTCACGTGGCCGTCGACGATGCCGACAAGGCCATCCAGGTCGTCAACGGGCTCCTCCCGCACATCGGACCGCTGCTCGCGCTATCTGCAAGCTCACCGTTCTGGCGCGGCGAGCCGACGGGGCTGCGGTCGAGCCGCCAGATGGTGTTCGCCGCGTTCCCCCGCTCCGGGCCTCCCCCTCGCTTCGAGAGCTATGCGGATTACGCGGAGGTCGTCGGACAGCTCGAGAAGACCGGCTGCATCGCGGACTACACACACATCTGGTGGGACATCCGCCTGCATCCGCGGCTCGGAACGATCGAAGTCCGCATCTGCGACGCCGTGACGCGCCTCGAGCACGTCGTCGCCATCGTGGCGTATTGCCAGGCGCTCGTGAAGCTCTTCTCCGAGCGCTACGACCGCGGCGAGCAGATCCCGTCCTACCACCGCATCCTCACGACCGAGAACAAGTGGCTGGCGGGACGCTACGGCCTGGAGGCGCCCCTGATGGATCTCGCCACGGGACGCCGCAACCGTGTCGCGGTCGCGCAGTTGATCCGCCGGACGGTGAAGGAGATCGAACCGCACGCGCGCGAGCTCGGCTCCGACCGTGAGCTCGCTGGCATCGAGGAGATTCTCCGCAACGGCAACGGCGCCGACCGGCAGCTCCGAGTGTTCAACGCGAATCGCGACATCGTCGAAGTGGTGAGCGAGATCGCGGACACGACGGAGGTGGCCGCCTTGCCACAGCTTGCGACCTAGGGTTCGCCGGGAGTGCTCCGGGTAGGCGACAAGGTCATCGCTGCATCGGTCTGGACTGCTCCCCACGAGCGGCGGACGCTCGACGAGCTGCTCGTCGAGGGGGCGGCGCTCTTTTTCTTCTACCTCTTCGACTGGTCCGCGACCTGAACGCACGAGATGGAGCTCCTGCGTGACAGGAGCCCGGAGTTCCTCAGGGCGGGGGTCCGCCCATTCGGCATCTCCGGCGATTCCGAGTGGACGCACATCGCGTGGGCCCAGGCGCTCGACCTGAACTTTCCGCTCCTCTCCGACTGGAACAAGGAGGCGATGCAGGCGTTCGGCGTCGAAGGGGACTTCCGGGGGCACCGTGGCGTCGCGGATCGAAGCGCGTTCCTCGTCGCGGAGGACGGTACGGTCCGCGGCGCATGGCGCTACGACACGGCCGAGGTGCCGGACTTCGACGAGCTGCTTCGCGCCGCGCAGGCTTTGTAGCGCTCGGCGCCGCCCTGTACCTCGCGGCAGGCGCAGCCGCGACATGGCCAGCGATCCAGCACGCCCGGACGCATTTCCTCTCGGGCGGCGCACCCTCGCACGGCGAAGCGTCTCCGGGCGACCACCTTCAGACGCTCTACCACTACTGGCTCGTCGGCCACCAGCTCGAGCACGGCCACGCTCCCTGGCGCGACCCGTACAGCTTCCGGCCGGAGGCGAAGGCGCAGCCGAACTTCTCCGGCTGGCCGTACGGGATCCTCTTCTGGCCGCTCGGCGCCGTGTTCGGTCTTGTCGGCGGCTGGAACGTCCTCCAACTCCTCTTCTACGCCCTGGCGGGCCTCGCAGCGTGTGCGTGGCTGCGCGAGCTCGGACTGCCGCGAGGTCCGGCCCTCGCGGGAGGCCTCGCTTTTGCGATCGCGCCCTACCGGGTCGAGCAGAGCGTCGGCCATCTGCTCGGACCGATCTCGATCCTTCTTCCGCTTTCGCTGTGGGCGTTCGAGCGGGCTCGGCGCGGGAGTCGCTGGTGGCTCACGCTCGCCACGGTTGCGCTCGCATCGATTCCGCTCTCGGGACAGGTGCATCTCGCGCTGGGAGCGATTCCCTTCTTCCTCGGGTACGCGTTCTGCCGGACGCCCGACCGGCGTCTCCTGCTCGGCGCCGGCGCCGGGGCGGTCGCGGCGATCGGCGCCGGCCTGGTGGTTCGCCAGACGGTGATCGAGCGGTCGACGCAATCGAGTGGTCGCTCCCTTGACGAGATCCGTTTCTACTCCGCTGACTTCGGCGACTTCGTCTCGCGGCACGTCGATCACGCGCGCAGCGAGCAGTTCGTCTTCCTGGGCTGGGCGACCCCGGTCGTCGCGCTCGCCGGTCTCCTCCTGCTCATCCGGTCACGTCGCTACGCGCTCGCCGTGATTTTCGGCGTCGGAACGTTCGTGCCGATCGTGCTTGCGCTCGGAACGCGCACGCCGATCTACGCAGCGCTCTGGCACGCGCTACCGCCTTTTCGCTTTCCGCGCGTGCCAGAACGACTGCTGCCGATCGCCTCCCTGTGCATCGCGGCGCTGTTCGCCTTCGCCGTGGCACAGAGCAGGCGCACGATCGTCGCCGCGCTCGCGGTCGCGCTGCTCCTCGTCGACCTGCATGTGCAGGTCTACGGCAAGTCCGCGCCGGGGGATCCGGCCGGGGCCCTCCCGTCAGCGTCGGGGCGGCTCCTCGAGCTTCCCGTGTTCGATCCCGGCGTGCATTACGGCAGCGTCTACCTCTGGTACGACACAGCGGCCGAGCGCCAGCGGCCGGGCGGCTACTCGACAACCGCACCGAAGCCGGCGAAGCCGCTGGCCGATCATCTGCAGCGGCTGAACTGCGGCGACTGGAGTGAGGACATGGCCGGCGAGCTACAACGCCTCGGCGTCGGGTCGATCGCGCTGCACCGCGGGCTCTACGTTCGCAACCCGGCCTTGCCCGGCACGGCCTGGTTCGCAGTGCGGGGATTGCAGGCGCACGGCTGGAACGTGCAGCGCACCGCGGGCCCCGTCTGGCTCTTCGAGCGCGGCGGCAGCGGCGGCTCGCCCAGGCGCGTCGAGCCGGCTCATTCGCTCCCCGTCTTCTGTCAGGGCTGGTTCGGGAACACGGGATCCGGCCGCTACATGAGCGAGACGCACGCACCGTTCTGGATCTACGGGAGCGGAACGTTGACGCTCGACTTCGCTCCGTCTCCGCTGCGACCCCGCATTACCGTCGACGGGCGCCCGGGTTTCGACGTGCGCGGCCGCGGCTGGCATCTCGTCACCGTGGACGTCCCGCACCTGATCGACGTCGCCGACGAGAAGCGGAAGGTCGGAGTGAAACTGCTGCGGGTGGCTACATCCCCATAGCGTGATACCCGGAGTCCACGTACATCGTCGTCCCCGTGACGTTCCTCGCGTCGTCCGAGAGGAGATAGGCCGCGGCCGCGCCGACGTCATCGGCGTCGATGTGCCGGTGTAGCGGCGAGCGCTCCTCGACGATCGCCTCCATCGTCGGGAAGCCCGCGATCGAGCGGGCAGCCAACGTGCGCACGGGGCCGGCCGAGATCGCGTTGACACGGATGTTCTTCTGGCCGAGGTCCCACGCCAGATAGCGCACCGATGCGTCGAGCGTCGCTTTCGCGACGCCCATGACGTTGTAATGGGGAACGGCACGCTCGCCGCCGAGGTAGGTCATCGTGAGGATCGAGCCGCCGCCGCTTTTCTCGAACAACGGTTCCGCAGCCCTCGCACACGCGACCAGCGAGTAGGCGCTCACGTCGAGCGCCGTCCAGAAGCGGTCGCGCGGCGTGTCGGTGAAGCGGCCCTCGAGATCCTCCGCCGCGGCGAAGGCGACCGAGTGCACGAGCAAGTCGAGTCCGCCGTCGAATGCTTCGCCGACTTCGCGAAACACGCGCGCGACGTCTTCGTCCGAGCGAACGTCGCACTCGGTCACGAGCGGGCTCGAGATCGTCTCTGCCAGCCCGCGAACGCTCTTCTCGATGCGGGCTCCCTGGTACGTGAACGCTATCTCCGCCCCCGCGTCCGCGAGCCGCTTCGCGATCGCCCAGGCGATCGACCTCTTGTTCGCACACCCGAGAACCAAACCACGTTTGCCTTCGTAGGCCCCGCTCATTGCGCGAGCATAAATCCATTCGGCTACATTGCGGTCCCCTTGCGCCGTTTCGTGGGTCTCCTTGCGGTGGCGGCGGTGCTCGCGTCGGCAGGCCCGGCCGGCGCCTCGCTCGTTCACATCGATCGCACCCTCGGCGAGTTGACGATCCCTCGTGTGCGCGCAGGAACGCTCACGATCCCACGCGGCCACGCCTCCGGTCGCGTCCGCGTGATCGCTGGTCTCCCGCTCCCACCCCTCGCTTCCATACGAGGCCGGGAGCTCACGGCGCAGGGCGGCAGCCGCAGGCTCGATGTCGCGAGCTCGGCTTCGCGCCGCTATCTCGCCCGCGTCGCCGCGGCGCAGCGTCTTGCGGCGGCGCGGCTCCTCCGCGCCATTCCGGAGGCGCGAATCGGCCGGCGCTACCAGGTCGTGCTCGACGGATTCGTGGTCTCTCTGCCGGTGACCAGGCTGCCGCGTCTGGCCCGCCTCGGCTTCGTGCGGAAGATCTATCCAAGCGTTCGCTACCACCTCGCCACAGACACGAGCCCGTCGGTCATCGGAGCCACGGAGCTGCAAAAGCTCACCGGCGTGAAGGGCGACGGGATCAAGATCGCCATCGTCGATGACGGGGTCGACAGCACGAACCCGTTCCTGAATCCGACCGGCTACTCGTATCCGGCGGGCTTCCCGAAGGGCGGGCGCAAGTGGACGACGCCGAAGGTCATCGTCGCGCGAGCGTTTCCAGGGCCGAACTCGGACCGGGCGGGCCGGCTGCCGATCGACCGAGAGGCCTCGTTCCACGCGACGCACGTCGCAGGCATCGCAGCCGGGGACGCCGGAACCTGCTCTCCGGGCGGCCGCGACCACCCGCCCACCTGCGGGCTCTCCGGGGTCGCCCCGCGCGCGTGGATCGGCAACTACCGGGTGTTCAACGTGCCGACGCCGATCGGGCACATCGCCAACACACCCGAGATCGCTGCGGCGTTCGAGTTCGCCGTGCGCGACGGCATGGACGTGATCAACTTCTCCGGCGGCGGCGCCGAGACGGAGCCCGCCAACGACGCCATGATCGACGTCATCCGCAACGTGACAGCTGCCGGGGTCGTTCCGGTCATCTCAGCGGGAAACGATCGTGACCAGTTCGGCATGGGAACGGTCGGCTCGCCGGGATCGGCCCCCGATGCGATCACCGTCGCGGCGGTCTCGAACACCCACGTCTTCGACCCCACCCTCTCGGTGCGGGCGGCCGGTGCGCCCGCGGACCTACGCAGCATTGCGATTGCCGGCGCGGGCGGCGGCCTCTTTCCGGACTCGTTCGGCTACACGGCCCACCGGCTGGTCGACGTCGGGGCGCTCGTCGCAGCGAACGGAAACGCGATCGACCGCCGACTCTGCGGTCCGGACGGCGACACGAACAATCCCGACAAGTCCCAGTTGCGGGCGGGATCGCTGGACGGAGACATCGCATTCGCGTCGCGGGGACACTGCACGTTCGTCTCCAAGACACTTCGTGCTGCACGCGCAGGTGCGATCGCTCTCGTGCTCGTCGACAATCGCACCGGCGGTCCCGACGGGATTCCGATCGAACTCCCTTTGCCGTCGGGAATGATCTCCGACCTCGACGGCGCCCGACTCCGTGCCTTTCTCGCTACGACCGGTGGTGCTGCCGGCGTGACGATCGGCAATGCCGTGCAGCGCGTCGAGACGGGCCGTAGCGGTGTGGTCACGAGCTTCTCCTCCGGAGGACCGACGGCGTTCGGGCATCTCCTCAAACCCGATGTATCCGCACCGGGAGGCCAGATCCTCTCCTCCACCCTCCCGGAATTCACCGGCGGCTCGCCGTTCGCCGTCTTCGACGGCACCAGCATGGCTGCTCCGCACGTCTCGGGGGCCGCGGCGCTGCTGCTGCAACTTCATCCGGGCTGGTCGCCACAGCAGGTCAAGTCTGCGCTCGTCTCGACCGCGGGCGCGGCCTGGGATGACACCGCGCGCACCCAGGAGGCTGCCGTCACACTCGAGGGCGGCGGCCTCGTCGACCTGCCGCGTGCAGCAAGCCCGTTGGTGCTGACCGAGCCGGCGTCCCTCTCGTTCCGGGACCTCGACGTCAACCACGGCAGCGACAGCAGAGCGCTGCTCGTTCGAGTCACGGACGCCGGCGACGGCGCCGGGACCTGGAACGTGCAGCTTGCACCGCAAGCGACGTCGAGCGGTGCCTCGCTCGACGTGCCGCCGGCCCTCGTGGTCCCTCCGGGAGGGGAGGCCGACCTCGTCGCGGTTGCGCGCGGCAGCCCCGACGCGGTGGCAGGCGAGGATTACGGGTTCATCCTTCTGCGCCGCGGCGACGTCACGCGCAAGATTCCCTACGAATTCTTCGTCGGCAGGCCGCAACTCGAACTGCTGCAGCCCAAGCGGCTCGAACGCTTCCAGATCGGAGACACGGTCAACGGACCGGACCGCGTCTCTGCCTACTGCTGCCCGTCCGAGCCATTCGGGCCGCCGCCGGATTACGTCGGTCCTCCGATGAACGAGACCGGAGCGGAGACGCTGTACGTCACGAGCATCAACCAGCCCGTCGCCAACATCGGGGTCGCGATCGAGGCCTCGCGCGCGGGGTCGAGCGTCGACCCCTGGTTCCTCGGCTCTCCCAACGAACGTGACGTACAGGGATACGCAGGAACGCCCGTCAACGTCAACGAATTGATGAACGACTTCGGCTTCGACCTCGGCGCAGCGGGGGCGTCGTTTCCCAAGGTGCAGCGCTTCTACGTCTCGGTCGACTCCGGCTCGGACAGCTTCACGCACCGCTCCCTTCCGGGAAGCTACGTCCTTCGCTCGTGGGTCAACGATGTACGTCCGCCGCGAATCCGGCTGTTGACGCATCGCGTCGCAGCGGGACGTCCGACAATCGTGGCCCGCGTCACCGACAAGGGTGCCGGCGTCGATCCGCTCTCCCTCGTGCTCGCCTACCGGCGCGTGCTCGTCGGCGCAGCGCTGTACGACCCGACCACGGGAATCGCAGTCTTCCCGTTGCCACAACAAGCCGCGGAGATTCCGAAGGGACACACACGCGCGATCATCTCGGCAGCCGACTACCAGGAGTCGAAGAACGTCAATTCGGTCGGCTCGGACATCCTTCCCAACACGGCCTACAGGCCCGTCGGCATCACCGGCGTGCCGGGCCCGGCGCTCACGTGGGTCGCCCCGGCCGAGAACCGCTGCGTCGCGAAGATCGCCGCGCTGGTTGTCGTGGCGAGCTCGACGAAGCGAGTTCGATCGGTGCGCTTCCTCGTCGACGGGAAGCAGATCGAGATCGACCGGAACGGCGCTGTCGACGTCTTCTCGGGCTCGTGGGCAACGCGCCTCGTTCCGGCAGGAAAGCACGAGCTGCGAGCCGTCGCGACGGACGCCGGTGGGCACACCTTCGCCGCGACGCGTCACGTGAAGGTCTGCCGGTAGATCACGAGCGCGTAGCGGTCGTCACGGGCGCGTCGAGTGGCATCGGCGAGGCAATCGCCCGCGCGCTCGCCGGCGAAGGCTGGCGTCTGGTACTGCTCGCGCGCCGCGAGGACCGCCTGCGTCGGCTCTCCGACGAGCTCGGGGTGGAGTACGAGGTTTGCGACGTCGGTCGCCGAGCAGACGTCGAGCGTGTCGCGGGGGCGGTGCTGGCACGTCATCCCCAGATTCAGCTTCTCGTCAACAACGCCGGCATCCCGGGGCGCGCGGGATTCGCCACGATCGAGCTCGACCGGCTCGAAGAGGTTCTGCGCGTCAACTACCTGGGCGCGGTGTGGTGCCTGCGCGCGTTCCTACCCGGGCTCGAGCGTGCGGGACGCTCGGACGTCGTGAACATCGTCTCGGTCGCCGGCACCGTCGCGTTCGGCTCGTCGGGGCCCTACTCGGCCTCCAAGCATGCCGAGCTCGGCTTCTCCCGCTCCACCGCCGCGGAGCTAGGCGGGCGAGGCATCCACGTCCACACCGTCAACCCTGGCTTCGTGGAGACGGAAGGATTCCCACAGGGCTCCGTCCTCCGCAGCGCGCTCCTGCGGCGACTCGTCGTCGGCCCGGAGCACGTGGCGCAACATGTCCTCATAGCCCTCGCGCGCGACAAGCGCGAGACGTTCGTGCCGCGGTGGTATCGAGCAGCTGCGGTTGCTCAAGCGCTTGCGCCCGGGCTCGTCGCACGACTCGCCTCACGCGGCGGCTACCGGGGCGGCACCTAAGGCTTGCGGAGGAGGTACCAGCCGCTCTCGGCCACGTAGGCCTCCGGGCCACCGGGCGAGAGCTGCCGCGCCCGCGCCCGCGCGTCGCCCTCGCACCCGGCCAGGTCGAGGTAGTAGTCGAGCTCGCGACGATGCGTCTGGAAGCGAGTGCGGATCAAGACGAGACCGTTGGCCTCGAAGAGCTGTCGGAAGTCGACGTCGGGCAGCGTCCGCGTGTGCGACGGATCCCGAGCCCGCTCGAAGCGATCGAGGTCGAGCGCGGCCAACGGATCAACCGGGGCGATCTGGTCGTCGACGAAGACACGCCCGCCCGGTGCGGTGACCCGCACGAGCTCTGCGATCGCCGGCTCTGGATGCGCAATGTGATGCAGCGTGCGCCGCGTGCAGGCGAGATCGAACGAGCCCGTGTCAAACGGAAGGTTCGTCGCGTCACCTTCGACGAACGTGACGTTCTCGGGCGCCCCTTTACGGGCCCGCTCGAGGAGCTCGGGGACGATGTCCACGCCCACGACCTCACGGACGAGCGGCGCCAGCGCGAGTGCAAGCGTGCCCGCACCGGTCCCGCTGTCGATCGCACGCTCGTCTCCGGTCGGCGCGACGAAGGTGCGGACCTGTTCGCGCACGGTTTCGATCTGCTGTCGGGAGTGATCCGCGACGCGCTCGGCGGTCGCGCCGAAGCGCGCGCGCACGTCGTCGACGTTCGACTCAGGCATCGATCACCGTCCTGCGAGCGCGGAGAGGCCCGCTCTCGATCCCGCAGGCGAGCTCGTAGTTGATCGTGCCTGCGACGCGCGCATGCGCTTCCGCCAGCATGCCGTGTCCGAGCAGCACGACGGGTGTCCCGGCGGGCAACTCCCGGTCGAGCTCGACTGCGAAGGAATCCATCGAGACCGTTCCGACGACCCGTCGTGGCTCGCCGGCGACGCGCACCTCGGTGCCGGTCAGATCGCGCCGGAAGCCGTCGCCGTAGCCCACCGGCACGATCCCGATCCACGTCGGGCTCTCGGCGACGAAACGCCGCCCGTAGCCGGCGCTCTGCCCGGAGTCCAGCTGCTTCACCTGCGCGAGCGACGTCTGCCAGGACAGCACCGGCTCAAGGCCGTCCTCGGCGGGATCGGTGTTGAACGGCGACAGGCCGTAGAGGGCGACACCACAGCGAGCTGCATCGAAACGAGACTCGGGCAGCCGTAGTGCGGCCGCGCTGTTCGCGGCATGGCGCGTGAGGTTGCTGAACTCCTCCGTCGCAGCCCGAAAGCGCTCGATCTGGCTGCGCGCGAACGCCGGATCACTGTCCGCGGTCGCGAGATGCGTCATCAGACCGACGACTTCGGCCGGAGGAGGAGGCAGCTCCGTGAGGCCGTAGCGGCCCATGCCGGTGTCCAGCTTGAGGTGGACGCGCACCCCCTCCGGGATCTCACCGTCGGCGATCACGAGCTCGAGGCCGGCATCGCGCGCCTGCGCAACCTCGCGGTTCGAGCCGGCGGGTCCCAGCACGACGATGCGTTCGGTGCGGTACTCGCCGCGCAACGCGAGGCCTTCCGGGATCGTCGCGACGCAGAGCGCCGTCGCGCCCGCGCCGAGCGCGGCGCCTGCGACGTCGATCGCGCCGTGACCGTAGCCGTCGGCTTTGACCACCGCCCAGAGCCGCGAACCGTCGAGCGCGCGCAGGAGCGTTCGCACGTTGCGTCGCAGAGCCCCGAGGTCGATGGTGATCTCCGAGCGGTGCATTAGCTAAGAGCCAGGGGGAGCGAGTCGACAACGTCGGACGCGACGAGGCCGACCTGGTGGGGTGCGAGCTCGGCGGCACGGCCGTGCGCAACTGCGCCCGCGGCGGCGGCAAGGCGCGCATCCATCTTCTTTGCGAGGAACGCCGCGATCACCCCGGTGAGCACGTCGCCGGTTCCGGCCGTCGCGAGGGCGGGCGTTCCTGCGTCGCACACCAACACGCCTTCCCTTGGTGCGGAGACGAGCGTCCCGGGGCCCTTGAGCAGGACGACACAGCGATACCGGTCGACCGCGCGCCGCACGGCTTCGAGCCGGTGTGCGTCCACCCAGCTCGATTCCTCGCTCAGTAGACGCCCGAGCTCGCCTGCATGAGGGGTGAGCACGCGCGGAGCCGGCCAATCCGCAGGCTCGAGCTCGAAAAGGGCGTCGGCGTCGACGACCGCCGGCAAGTCCAGGTCCGCGAGCAGCCGGCACGCGAGCGCGCGCTCCTCGTCGCCGCGACCCAGCCCCGGACCGACGGCGAACGCCGACGCGCGCTTCGCGAGCTCGTCCACCCTCTCGCGCGGAGCCTTCACGGCCTCGACGAGCAATGTCTCGATGACCGGCAGCGTCGCCGCGGGCACGGCGACCGCGACGTAACCGGCATCGGCGCGGAACGCGGCCTCGGCAGCCAGGCAGACCGCGCCGGTCATTCCGGGCGAGCCGCCGACCACGAGCACGGATCCTGCCGTGTACTTCGTATCGCCCTCGCTGCGGCGCGGCACGAGCTCCAGGATCGCGTCGGTCACGAGGCGATGCTCGGTGTCCACACGCTCGAGTCCGATGTCCGCAATCTCGATCTCGCCGGCGTGGAACCGACCCGGCGCGATGACGAGCCCGACCTTGCGTCCGTGCATCGTCACGGTCACGTCGGCGCGAACCGCGGCACCGGGAACCTCTCCACTCGACGCGTCGACGCCCGAAGGGACGTCCACCGAAACGACCGGGACGCCCGCGCCGTTGATGCGCTCGATCAGCGCCGCTGCGTCCGGACGCGGCTCGCCGCGGAACCCGGTTCCGAACAGCGCGTCGATGATCGCGTCGGGGGCGCCGTCGAGGTGCTCGCTCGTCTCGTGCCCCGATTCCGCGAGGACGCCGAGCGCGATCCTCCCGTCGCCCCCATTCGCGCCCTTGCCGCAAACGGCTGCGATCCTGCGCGCTTCCGGAAACCGGCGAACGACCGCGTCGGCGACGGCACGCCCCGCCCGCTCCATCAATGCCTCGACGTCGTGGCCCTGCTCGGCGGCCCGCATTTCATCCGCCGTGTACAGCGGCTCGAACATCAGTGCCCCTCCAGGTGATGTTTCCGAGGTTCTGGGTCGCGAGCACCAAGCCGGCTGCCGCACTCGACCGCAGCAAGGCTGGTCTGCCTTGCTAAGGGCGAGGGTGGACTCCGGCGCCGAGTGATCGCGGGCCAGAAGCCGGAAGGCATTGCTTGGAGGGGCACTAACGTCGGTCGACGATTGCCACCGCGTTCGCGAGTTCGCGCGAATGCGTCATCGACAGGTCGATCGAACCGGCGCCGAGGCGCTCGGCCCACTCCGCGATCCGGCCGCTGAGGAGCACAGACGGCTTCGGCCGCCCGGCGATCTCGACTTCACGCCACGCGAAGGCGCGGGCGACGCCGAACCCGAGCGCTTTTCCGACAGCCTCCTTGCCGGCAAACCTGCCGGCATAGCTCTCCGCCGGGTTCGGCCGAGAGTCGCAGTACTCGCGCTCAGCCTCCGTGAAGCAGCGCTCCCGAAACCGGGGATAGCGCGTCAGCGCCCGGCGCACGCGCTCGATCTCGATCAGATCGACGCCGACGGAGGTCACAAATGCTCCTCGAGCCAGTCGGGTAGCTGGGCGATCGACGAGATGATCCCGTCAGGGCGAGTGCGGCTCGCCTCGACCACGTCGGGCCTGAACTTCCCCGTCCGGACGAGGACGGTTTTCATGCCGTGTGCCGCCGCGCCGCCGATGTCGGCCTCGATGTCGTCGCCGACCATCCACGTGAGGCTCGGGTCTGCGTCGAGCGCCTTCAACGCCGATTCGAAGTAGGGAGTCGAAGGCTTTCCGAGGACGACCGCATCGGTATCCGCGGCGTACTCGAGCCCGGCCACGAATACGCCCGCGTCGAGGAGAGGCCCGTTCCTGGTCTGCCACCACCGATTCTTGTGCAGCGAGTAGAGCTGCGCTCCGGCCTCGAGCTCGTGGAAGGCGCGGGCAAGGTTCATGTAGCTGAAGACGAGATTCGTCTCGGGGGTCTCGTCGGCGCCCCCGATGAGGACGGCCTCCGCATCCTCGCCGACGAGCTCGATCCCTTCGAGCTCGCCCACGATCGCGTGCATCGTCAGCGCGAGAACCCGCCGCCCCGCCAGCGTCTCGGCAGCCGCCCGCGGCGTGGTCTGCAGCTCCTCGTTGTCGAGCTCGATCCCCATGGCCCGCAGCTCCTCCGCCAGGGTCGCACGCGACCGCGTTGTGTTGTTCGTGACGAAGCGGATCCTGTGTCCGTTTGCCCGCAGCCGCCGGACGGCATCGGCCCCGCCGGCGATGGGTTCGCCAGAGACGTGGAAGACACCGTCGACGTCCAGCAGAATTGCGGCCATGGACGGCGAGTCTATTCGCGTGACCCGTTCCGTCGTTCTCCCGCTCGCGGAAGTTCAGCTTCGCTTCTCGCGGTCGAGCGGGCCCGGCGGACAGCACGCACAGAAGTCCGAGACGCGCGTCGAAGCGATCTTCGACGTGGAGGCCTCCAACGCCCTCACCGACGCCCAGAAACGGCGAGTCGTCTCGCGGGCTGGGCCCGTGCTACGTGCGGTGGCCCAGGACGAGCGGAGCCAACTCCGGAACCGCGAGCTTGCCGTCGAGCGGCTCGTGGAGCAGCTCCGCGGGGCCCTTCGGGTCGAGCGTCGGCGGGTGCCCACGAAGCCGACCGAGGCCTCGCGCCGGCGCCGCCTGGAGGACAAACAGCGCCGCTCCCGGACGAAACGGCTGCGCCGCGAGCCGGACGACTGACGGCCACCCGTACCCATCCGGGCCGCGCGCGCGTTTACCGATTGAAAATAATGGCGCCGATCTCCGTCACCCTAGCTAGGCGGGATCCACCGGCCGCCGTGGTCGCCCTCGTCGGGGAGCACGACGCCTACTCCGCTCAGCGGCTCGAGAACGAGTTCACCGTCCTGCTCGAGGAGGGCCGGCGGATCGTGGTCGACCTCCGCGACACCGAGTTCATCGACTCGACGACCCTGAGCGTGCTCCTCGTTGCGCGCCACCGCGCCGAGCAATCGTCTCTCGGCTTCGCGCTGCTGCTGCCCGAGCGAACGTACACCCAGGTCCATCACATCCTCGATCTGACCGGCCTCGGTCCGACCTTTGCGATCTTCGGGAAGCTCGACGATGCGTTGGCGGCCGTCCGGGCGGGCCGCGTCGCCGGCCGCCCCGTCCGAGCCGCCTGACACACACCGTCCGACCCTCCCCGTAGCTTCCGTCCGCGATGGATTACGAGCCGCTCCGGCGTGGCTTCGCCGAGTTCGTCGGCACCTTTGCGTTCGTCTTCGTCGGCGCCGGGTCGGTCCTCACCATCGCGAAGGCACTGGCGCCCGCGATCGTGAACGCGCAGGCGCTCGACGTCTACGGCGGTCTGACCCTTGTTGGCGTCGCCCTCGCCAATGGAGTCGCGATCGCCGTCATGGTCTCCGCCGTCGGACACATTTCGGGCGGTCATCTCAACCCTGCCGTCACGCTCGGATTCTTCGTCACCCGCCGCATCGCGCCGTCGCTGGCAATCGTCTACTGGAGCATGCAGTTCGCCGCAGCTGCGGCCGCAGCCGCCCTGCTCCGCTGGTTGTATCCGGAGAGCGCGCGCCGGCTCACCCATCTCGGGGCCCCCGGCCTGACGAGCGGCGTCAGCGTCTGGCAAGGGCTCGTGATCGAGATCGTGCTGACGTTCTTCCTCGTCTGGGTGGTCTTCGCCACCGCGGCCGATCCGGGCGGCGCCTTCAAGTCGATAGCCGGGCTGGCGATCGGGCTGACCATCACGGTGGACGTCTTGATGGGCGGCCCGATGACGGGCGCCGCGATGAATCCGGCCCGTGCCTTCGGGCCTGAGCTCCTCTCACGCCACTGGAGCGATGCCTGGGTCTGGTACGCCGGCCCGTTCATCGGCGGCGCGCTGGCCGCGCTCGTCTACGACACGCTCTATCTCCGGACGCAGAGACCACTGTTGCCCGTCGGCCCGCCCGATTCGGGCGTGGCCGAGCCCCGTCCGGGCGACACCTCCGTTTCCTAGCGAGCAGGATTGCTACAACGGGAGCGGTGCCCAAGCCGCTCGCCGTCGTCCCCGCGCTCGAGGCCGAGCTCGACGAACTGTACGCTGCGCCGCCCGAAAACTTCATCCGCACCCGCAACGACTTGGCGCAGCGGCTGAAGCAGGCGGGCCAGGTCGACGTCGCCGCACGCGTCAAGCAACTCCGGAAACCGACGGTCCCGCTGTGGGCCGTGAACCAGCTTGCGCGACGTCACCGCGACGAGGTCCGGGCGCTCCTCGATGCAGGAGACCGGTTGCGGGCCGCGCAGCAAGCAGCCCTCCGCGGTGAGGCTGAGGAACTTCGGACAGCAACGGCCGACGAAAGGAAGCTTCTACGCAGCCTGACTCAGCGAGGCCAGGAACTGCTGCGCGAGACGGGACATTCAGCCGACCCCAAACGCATCGTCGGCACACTTCGCGCGGCCGCAGTGGATCCCGCCGGTCGCGAACTGCTCGAGCAGGGACGATTGAGCGAAGACCTCGAAGCGAGCGGGTTCGATGCTTTCGCGGGGATGGAGATCCCGTCCGGGTCGAAGCCGGAGGACAAAGCGCCGAAGAGACCCGCAACGCAACGTCGGCGACAGGAGCGGCTCCGCAAGCTGCGCGAGAACGTCACGAAGGCGAAGAAGGACGCGGCAAAAGCCGAGCGCGCCGCGGCCCGGGCGGAGGCGAGCTTGGCCGAGGCCCGCCAGAACGCTGTTCGAACGAATGAAGCGCTGCACCACGCACAGACCGAGTTGGAAGACGCCGAGGCCGAGTAACCGCCGGTGTTGGTAACCGGCCTGGCTTACTCGACGGTGACGGTCTTCGCCAGGTTGCGGGGCTGGTCGACGTTCAGGCCACGCAACCGCGCGATGCGGTAGGCAAGCAGTTGGAGCGGGAGCACGGCCAGCACCGCCTGGAGGAATGCAGGCGTGCGCGGGATGTAGACGACGTCGTCGGCATGGTGCTGGATGTCCTCGTTCCCGTCGGTCGCAATCGCGATCACCTGCGCGCCCCGTGCCCTCACCTCCTGGATATTCGAGACGACTTTGTCGTACACCACCTTCTGATCGATGGCGATGCAGACGACCGGCGTGTCCGAGTCGAGGAGGGCGATCGGTCCATGCTTCATCTCGCCGGCCGAGTACGCCTCGGTGGGGATGTAGGAGATCTCCTTCAGCTTCAACGCGCCCTCGAGGGCGACCGGCAGGCCGATGTGGCGGCCCAGGTAGAGGAAAAACGGCTTGTTGTAGTGCCTTTGCGCGATCTCCTCAATCGGATGGTCGCCGTCCAGGAACTGCTCCATCTTCTCGGGCAGGTCGAAGAGCTCTTCGAGGATGAACTCGATCTCTTCGGCCGGCAGCGTGCGCCGGATCTGCGCGAGCTTGAGCGCGATCAGCGAGAGCAGGGCGACCTGGGCGGTGAACGTCTTCGTCGCGGCCACGCTGATCTCGAGCCCGGCGCGCGTGTAGAGAACCGCGTCGACCTCGCGCGTGATCTGCGTTCCGAGCTGGTTCGTGATCGCGAGCGTGCGCGCACCCTGCTCACGGGCGAGGCGCATCGCCGCGATCGTGTCGGCCGTTTCACCCGACTGCGTGATCCCGATCACGAGCGTGTCCTTGGAGAGCACCGGATTCCGGTAGCGCCACTCGCTCGCGATGTCGGGCTCCACCGGAACGCGCGCCCACTCCTCGATGATGTACCGCCCGGTGACGGCGGCGTGGTAGGCGGTGCCGCAGGCGACGATCACAATGCGGCGCAGGTTCTGGATCTCCAGCTCGTTGAGACCGATCCCCTCGAGCACGAGCTTGCCGCGGCGTGCACGGTCGCCGATCGTCTCGCGCACCGCCTCCGGCTGCTCGTAGATCTCCTTGAGCATGAACGTCTCGTAGCCGCCCTTCACCGCGCTCTCGTCGTCCCAGTCGATCGGCTCGACATCCTTGTGCACGACCTCGCCCTCGTCCGTGAAGAAGCGCGACCCCTCGGGGGTGATCGCGACAACCTCACCGTCCTCGATCAGCTGCACCTTGCGCGTCTCACGGAGGAACGCCGCAATCGACGACGCGAGGAACATCTCCCCGTCCCCGACGCCGACTACCAGTGGGCATTGCCGGCGGGTGCCGACGAGGAGGTCGGGCTGGTCGTAGTGGATCACGACGAAGGCGAAGTGGCCTTCGAGCCGGCGAGAGGTGGCTTGCACGGCCTCCACGAGATCACCGTCGTAGTTGTGCTCGACGAGATGCACGACGACCTCTGCATCGGTCTCGGAGCTGAAGCGATGGCCTTCTGCTTCGAGCGATTCCTTCAGCTCGCGATAGTTCTCGACGATTCCGTTGAGCACGATCGCAAGCCGGCCGTCCTCGCAACCCGTCAGCGGGTGCGCGTTCTGCTCGTTGACGGCGCCGTGCGTCGCCCAGCGCGTGTGACCGAGGCCGTGATTCGACTGTGAGCCGTTCGGGCCCGCTGCGTCCTTCAGGAACTGGAGGTTGCCAACCGCGCGCACGTACTCGAGGCTGCCGTTCTCGCGCAGCGCGATGCCGGCCGAGTCGTAGCCGCGGTACTCGAGCCGCTCGAGACCGTGGAGCAACAGCTCCTTCGCGGCCCGGCTACCGACGTACCCGATGATCCCGCACACCCGAAACTCCTCTCAGTTGCCGCCCCGTTCCTTCAGAGGTGGATCGAAATGCTGCAGATTCGGTTTTCCGAAAACGGGCTCTCGAAAAACGCCAAAAGCCCGGCTGAGCGATCCGCCCCTTCGCCGAGACGGTTCAGCCGAGCTCTCGTCGCACGAGAAAAGCGATCCTACCACAGAGGATTTCGGCCTCCTCGCCCGTCTCCGCCTCGGCGAGCACCCTGATGACAGGCTCCGTGCCCGACGCTCTGACGAGCACCCGTCCCCGCTCTCCCAGCTCGGCGTTGAGACGCGCGACCTCGTCTGCGATCGCAGGGCTGAGGTGCGCATGCGCAGCGACCGAGACGTTCTCCTTCGCCTGCGGAAAGCGCGGCATGACGGCGGCGACCTCTGCGAGTGGACGGCCGTGCAATGCGTTGCAGAGCAGGAGCGCGGCAACCAGGCCATCGCCGGTCACGTGTCCGTCGAGCCAGATCAGATGCCCTGACTGCTCCCCACCGAGAATGCCTCCTTCGCGGCGAAGCGCCTCGAGCACGTAGCGATCGCCGACGTCCGTCGTGACGACGCGCACATCGTTCTCGGCCATCAGCCGGTGCAAGCCCATGTTCGCCATCACGGTCACGGCAACCAGGTCGACCTCGCGGTCGAGCGCGAGCACGGCGACGATCTGATCGCCGTCGACGACGTCGCCGTTCCCGTCGACGGCCAGCATGCGGTCCCCGTCGCCGTCGAAAGCGACGCCGAGGTCGAGCCCGAGCTCGGTCACGGTGCGCTGCAACGCGCGCAGATCGGTGGCGCCGCAGCCGACGTTGATGTTCGCACCGTCGGGCTCGTCACCGATTGCGGTGACTTCTGCGCCGAGCTCGGTGAACGCCTGCGGCGCGAGACCGGAGTAGGCGCCGTTCGCGCAATCGACGCCGATTCTCAAGCCGGTGAGGTCGGAACCGAACCGCTCGACGACGTGCTCCAGATAGCTGTCCGTCGCGACGCCGACCTCGTCGATGTCGCCGCCTCCCGTCGCGGGGGCATCGAGCAGCGCCTCGATCTCTTCCTCCTGTATGTCGGACAACTTCTGGCCGTCGCGATCGAAGAACTTGACGCCGTTGTACTCGGGCGGGTTGTGGGACGCGGTGATGATGCACCCGAGGTCGAGCGTCAGGAGTGCGACAGCCGGGGTCGGCAGCACCCCTGCGACGACCGCGTTGCCGCCGGCGGACGCGATCCCGCGCGCAAGCGACTGCTCGAGCTCGGGCCCGGAGGCGCGCGTGTCGCGTCCGACGAAGATGCGGCCGCGACCGGACCACAGCGTTGCGGCGCGGCCGAGACGCTCGACCAGCTCCGGGGTGAGGTCCTTGCCGACGATTCCGCGCACGCCGTCGGTTCCGAAGTAGCGCCGTGGCACGGCGCCCGAGGATACGTGAGGAAGCGGCTTGGACATTTTTCTAGGAGGACGCGGGCGTCGCGTCGCCCGCGTCCATTCGACCGCGCGAAGCGCGGGTCTAGCCCGGACAAGCGCTAAAAGCGCAGCTTTTAGCGCTTGCTGAACTGGGGCGCCTTGCGCGCCTTGTGCAAGCCCGCCTTCTTGCGCTCGACGATCCGGGCGTCGCGTGTCAGAAAACCGGCGCGCTTGAGCGGCACGCGCAACTCGGGATCGGCCTCGACAAGCGCACGGGCGATGCCGTGACGAACGGCACCTGCCTGTCCACTCGGGCCGCCGCCATGGACGCGAACTCTGATGTCGAACGTCCCCTCCACCCCTGCGGTTTGCAACGGCGCCAGGGCGGAGGTGCGATGCGCGGCGCGCGGGAAGTAGTCCTCGATCGTGCGACCGTTGAACCACGTGTTCCCGTCGCCGGGTCTCAGGATCACGCGGGCAACGGAGGTCTTCCGCTTCCCCGTCCCGCGGTACTGCGCGATCTGACTCATCTGTCCTCCCACTTCAGCGGCTGCGGCGCCTGCGGCCCGTGCGGATGCTCGGGCCCCGCATAGATCTTGAGCTTCGTGATCTGTTGCCTCGCCAGCCGGTTCTTCGGGAGCATGCCCTTCACCGCGGCGCGCAGAACCTCTTCGGGCCGGCGCTCGAGTTGTTCGCGTAGCGTCCGGCTGCGGATCCCTCCGGGATAGCCCGAGTGACGGTAGTAGCGCTTCTGATCGAGCTTGTTGCCGGTCACCTGGATCTTCTCGGCGTTGACGACGATCACGAAGTCGCCGGTGTCCACGTGGGGCGTGTACTCGGGTTTCCCCTTGCCGCGCAGTTGGTCGGCGATGCGCGTGGCGAGCCGGCCGAGCGTCTGCCCGTCGGCGTCGACCACGTACCAGTGGCGCGCAATCTCTCCCGGTTTGGCGTTGTAAGTCTTCATGGAAAAGGCGGACTCAAGGTGTCCGCCGACGCAAAACTCTAGCAGCCGGCTACGGAATCCGGCCGCCCGGACCTGGACGATCCCGATGCCCGAGATCGGGGCCAGGGCACGTCATTATGCTCATGCGGGTGAAAGGACGCACCGCCGCGCTGGTTGCGGCCTGCGCGGGGGTCTGCGTGCCCGCCGCGGCCGCGGCGCCTCCGCAGGGCATCCAGACGGATGCCGCCTTCGCGGCCAGCTACGCCCAGCGCCACGTGACCAGCGTCGCAGCAACTACTCAACGCGTCAGCTGTTACACGCCGGAGGTCTATTACCAGGGCAACCTCGCGCCGGCGCAGGGATATCCGGACGGCGGCTCGACGTTGTGCAACGGGGCTGCGACGACGGGAGAGGACATCGGCCCGTATGCGACGCAGGACGTCGCCAACCCACCGCTCCGCGCGAAGGACTTCTCCGAATCCGACTTGCACGTCGATCCGACGAATGCCCGCCACCTGATCGGCATCAGCAAGTGGATCGTCAACAGCGAGGGCTACAACCACCTCACGGGATTCTTCGAGTCGTTCGACGGGGGCTCGAGCTGGCCGCAGCAAGGTCACATTCCCGGTTACGAAGGCTGGACGGACAACTCGGACCCGGTCGGCGCGTTCGACCCGTGGGGAAACTTCTACGCGGTCGTGTTCCCGTATCAGTTCTCGTATGTCCCCACCGGCCAACATTTCTTCCTCTCCCCGGACGTCAATCCGTCGATTGCGCGCTCGGGACTCGCCGTCGCCGTTCGTCCGCACGGTGCGGCAACGGCGACAGCCTGGAACACGACACGCGGCGGGCAGCTGGATCTGATCGAACGGACCCCGTTCGAGGGGAAAACGACCTTCGACAAGCAATGGCTCGCGATCGACACGAATCGCCGCAGCCGTCACTTCGGCCGCGTCTATGTCACGTGGGCCGTCGGGAACCAGGACACCGACCTGCGCATCTACAGCTCGTACGCCGATGCGCACAGGGACGGGACGCACACGAACTGGTCGCATCCACGGCTCGTGCTTCCACAGGCTCAGCGAATCGGCGACAACGGCTCGCTCCCACGCGTCGCGCCCGACGGGACCATCTGGCTGGCGACGTCGAGCTTCAGCGACGCGAACGATCCGTTCACGATGTCGCTCACGTCGTCGCGGAACGGAGGCCAATCGTGGTCGCGCCGTCGCGTGATCGTCCGTCACAACGTCGACGGCTACAGGAACACGACCTTCCGCGGCGCCTTCGGGGAGGCGTTCTTCGTCGGGCCGCGAAAGGTTGGCCGCTTCTACCCGTTGTACGCGGCGTACGAGCTGGGTATCGAGGGCGAAACGATGCTGTTCATCCGGGGTTCGTTCGACGGCGGCAAGCACTGGTCACGCGCGATCCAGGTGAACGACACGTCCGGCGTCGGCGACGCCCTGCAGCCGAATCTCGTCGTGGCTCCCAACGGGACCGTGGCGGTGGCTTTTTACGATCGGCGGCTGGCCTGTCCGGCGTCGGACACGGCCGAGGCGACAGTCGCGGGACTGCTCTTCGACCCGCGCGCGCCACAGGGGCGGGAGAACTACTGCATCAACACGGCGATCCAGTTCTATCGCCCGAAGCTCCGGCCGATCGGCCACAACATCCGGCTCTCGGAGCACACCTGGGATCCACAGCTTTCGTCGCCGCGCTTCGACTGCATCTGCAATCCGGCGAGCTTCATCGGCGACTACTTCGGCATCGACGCGCGCGGCGGCTTCACCTATACGGCGTCGGTCGAGACGTTCAACGCTCGGGGCGAGAACCCCGGGTACCACCAGCAGCAGCTGGTCTCGAAGATCCGGACGCCCTAGCAGCGAGAATAGGGCTCGTGATCAGGCGGCGCGTGATCGTGCGTGGTCTCGTTCAGGGCGTGTTCTTTCGTGACTCGACGCGACGGGTCGCGCAGCGCTACGACGTCACGGGCTGGGTGTCGAATCGCGCGGACGGCGCGGTCGAAGCCGTGTTCGAAGGCAACGCGGACGCCGTGGAGCGGCTGGTCGCGTTCAGCCGCGAAGGCCCGCGGGGCGCTCAGGTCGAGTCGGTCGAGGTGACCGAGGAGCAGCCGGAGGGTCTCAGCGGCTTCGCCGTGCGTTAGGCGCCTCGCATGCGTCACGGTTTCGCATCCGTGCCTGGCACCGGTACGTGTCCCGACGAGCTACGGGGACGACGAGTCCGCTACTCCCACTCGATCGTGGCCGGGGGTTTCGAGCTCAGGTCGAGAGCGACTCGATTCACGCCGGGGATCTCGTTGATGATCCGACTCGAGATCG
>VAXG01000091.1 GCA_005883355.1 Actinomycetota bacterium
GTGATCGTCTCCGGGCCGAGCCTGAAGCTGCACCAGTGCGGCCTGCCGAAGCTGATGGCGCTCGAGCTCTTCAAGCCGTTCATCATGAGCCGGCTCGTCGAGCGGAAGTCCGTGCAGAACATCAAGGCGGCGAAGAAGTACGTCGACTCGATGACGGAGGAGGTCTGGGACGTCCTCGAAGAGGTCATCGCGGAGCACCCCGTCCTGCTGAACCGCGCTCCGACTCTGCATCGTCTCGGCATTCAGGCCTTCGAGCCAAAGCTGGTCGAGGGCAAGGCGATCCAGGTGCACCCGCTCGTCTGTCACGCGTTCAACGCGGACTTCGACGGCGACCAGATGGCCGTGCATCTCCCGCTCTCCGCTGAGGCGCAGGCCGAGGCACGCATCCTGATGCTGTCGTCGAACAACATCCTCTCGCCCGCGAGCGGCCGTCCGTTGGCCACGCCGACGAAGGACATGGTGCTCGGCACGTACTACCTCACGTACTGCGGCACCGACCTCGACAAGACCAAGCTGGAGGACATCAAGCCAAGGCCCAAGCGCTTCGCGAGCGAGGAGGAGGTCGAGCACGCGATCGACGCGGAGCAGGTGACGCTGCAGCAGCCGATCGAGTTCCGCTGGAACGGCGACCTGCTTCTGACCACCCCGGGCCGCGTGATCTTCAACTCCGAGGTCGAGCGTGCACTCGCCGAGGCCGTCGAGGACTACAACCCCGAGGATCCGCTGCACGACTACATCAACCGGACGCTGCCGAAGCGCGAACTCGACGCGTTCATCGCCGAGCTCGTCCACGAGTACGGCGCGCATTCGATCGCGAGCGTGCTCGACATGATCAAGACCCTCGGCTTCAAGTATGCGACGCAGGCCGGCGTGACGATCTCGAAGAACGACATCGTCATCCCGCCGGACAAGGAGACGATCCTCGCCGAGTACGAGGAGCGCGTGTCGAAGGTCGAGGCTCAGTACGAGCGGGGCCTCATCACGGACGAGGAGCGCCACGAGTCGATCGTGAACATCTGGACCGAGGCGACCGACACCGTCGCAGACGCGATGGAGCGGACGTTCTTCGAGCTGAACCCGATCTACATGATGGCCAACTCCGGTGCGCGTGGATCCTCCAAGCAGATCCGGCAGCTGGCCGGCATGCGCGGCCTGATGGCGAATCCGAAGGGCGAGATCATCGAGCGTCCGATCAAGGCGAACTTCATGGAAGGCCTGTCGGTGCTCGAGTACTTCATCTCGACCCACGGAGCCCGCAAGGGTCTCGCCGACACCGCGCTCCGCACGGCCGACTCGGGCTACCTGACGCGGCGTCTCGTCGACGTCTCGCAGGACGTGATCATCCGCGAGGAGGACTGCAAGACGAAGGACTTCGTCGAGCTTCCGATCAACGTGCCCGAGGGAGTCAACAAGAGCCTGTTCGGCCGGACGCTCGCGGCCGAGGTGCACAAGCCGCTTGCGAGCGGCAAGCCGGGCAAGACCGTGGTGGCCGAGAAGGGCGAGGAGCTGACGCCGCTCGTCCTCGACGAGATCATCGAGGCGCTCGGCGATACCGTCGACCAGGTGAAGATCCCCGTGCGCTCGGTGCTCAAGTGCAAGAGCGAATTCGGCGTGTGCCGCCACTGCTACGGCACCTTCCTCGCCACCGGCGAGATGGCCGAGATCGGCGACGCGGTCGGCATCATCGCCGCGCAGTCGATCGGTGAGCCGGGCACCCAGCTCACGATGCGGACATTCCACACCGGCGGTGTGGCCGGCGCGGACATCACGCACGGCCTCCCGCGCGTCGTCGAGATCTTCGAGGCGCGCAACCCGAAGGGCGCGGCCACGCTGGCCGAGGTCGGCGGCAAGGTGGACATCGAGGACACGGACCGAGGTCCGAAGGCCACGATCGTCCCGTTCGACCTGAAGAAGGACGAGGAGCCGAAGGCGATTCAGCTGCCGCGCCGGACGCGCCTGCTCGTGACGAAGGGACAGGAGGTACAGCCGGGAGATCCGCTGCACGAGGGCTCCATCAACCCGGCCGATCTCCTCCGCCTGAAGGGCTACACGGAGACCGAGCTCTACCTCATCGGCGAGGTGCAGAAGGTCTACAAGTCGCAGGGCGTCGAGATCCACGACAAGCACATCGAGCTGATCGTTCGCCAGATGTTGAAGAAGGTGCGCGTCGAGAACGCGGGCGAGACCGATCTGCTGCCGGGTCAGCTCGTCGACAAGACCGTGCTCGACCGCGAGAACACGCGGATCAAGAAGGAGAAGAAGGAGCAGGCGACGTTCGAGCCGCTGATCCTCGGGATCACGAAGGCATCGCTCGCCACCGAGTCCTTCCTCTCGGCTGCGTCGTTCCAGGAGACGACCAAGGTCCTCACTGATGCTTCGATCGAGGGCAAGGTCGACCGGCTGCTCGGGCTGAAGGAGAACGTGATCATCGGGAAGCTCATCCCGGCGGCCACGGGCTTGAAGCAGTACCGCGGAATCGAGATCGGCCCCTCCGACAAGGTGCCCGCGTCCGCGTACATGCGCCCGGCGACGGAGGAGCAGCTGCTCGCTGCTCTCGAGGAGATCGACTCCGACGGCGGGAACGGCATCGACCTCGACTCGCTCGGGCTCGATTTCGGCGGCCAGCCCGGCGTCGACGACGGCGGAAGCTCGGGCAAGAGCGACATCGAGGCCGAAGAGGTCCCCGAGGTCGATTCGCCCCTCGACAAAGAACCGTAAGCATCCGGCGCCTTCGGCGCCATGATGATTCTTACGGTAAGTGCAGCGTTTGGTGGCGAGGCCGGGCAAAGCCCGGCCTCGCTGCATGAATGCCTGTCGCCGTGCGTCTGCGGGTAAAGCCTTTGTAAGCGGCTCTGAGGCTCTCCGAAGAGGCGGCTACTGTTAGGCACGTGAAGAGGTTCGGGGTCCTCGTCGCCGCTGTCCTTGTGCTTGCGCTTACCGGCGGGAAAAGCGCGCCGGCGCAGCAGCTGCAGGCGAACTGTTCTCTCTTCGGCACGCAGGCCCCGCTTTGGCTCGACTTCGCCGACGGCTCCGTGCCCTTCTGGAACCTGTTCGCCAAGCCGGGAGTGACCGCGCTCGCGTCCAACCTCATCTACCCGCCGAAGCTGCGCGACGCGGGTGCGCAGACAGCGTACTTCGATCTGTATCTCAACAGGCGGGTCGGCACGACGAGCGCGCCCGCCGACCCCGCGACGATCGTCGACAAGGCGAACAAGTTCTACGACTACGCCGCGCAGGCGATGGACTGCTCGAACCCGGTGATCGCGGAGAACGAGCTCTTCGGATCGTGGCTTGCTGTGCCGTGGTCGAAGACGAACGAGCAGTACCGCGCGAACGTGCTCCTTTTCCTGCAGACGCTACGTCAGCGCGGCGCGCAGCCCTGGCTGCTCGTCAACGCCAAGCCGTACACCGACAGCACCGCCGGCGACTGGTGGCGGCAGGTCGCGGACGTCGCGGGAATCGTCCGCGAGGTTTACTTCCCCGCACCGCTGATCTACAAGCAGGGCCCAATTCGCGGTAGCCGCACGCTGCGGCAGGCGTTCCGCAACGGCATCCTCGACTTCACCAAGGCCGGCATCCCCGTTTCCAAGCTCGGCATCTTCCTCGGTTTTCAGACATCGAAGGGCAGTGGCGGACGGGAGGGCCTCGAGGCGAAGGCCTGGTTCCGAACCGTGAAGTGGCAGGCCCTCGCTGCGCGATTCGTCGCCAAGGAAATGAACTTCAGCTCCATCTGGTCGTGGGGCTGGGCAGAGTGGTCGACTACCCCGGGCGAGATGGATCCTGCAAAGTGGCGCGCGGCGTGCGTCTATCTCTGGACCAGGAGCCCCGGCCTTTGCGACGGCCCGCGTGCGGCCGGCAAGGGATTCGTCCGCTCACGCAGCGAGGGCCAGCTGATCCTGTCGCCGGGCCTGCGCTGCCAGCTCGGCCGGACGGCCGTACGCTGGTCGCAGATCAATCCGATTCTGAAACTGACGGGCGACCCCGAGCTCGCCTTCTCCAACGCTTTCGGGCGCGCCGTGGCGCAACGCGCGGCGCAGGTCGGCTACGGGGACATTCTCGCCGCGGAGCGCACCATCATCAGCGCGCGCTTCGGCGGCTCCCGGGGCGCGTACCTCGCGGCGATTGCCGACGCCAAGACCAACCTCTCGGTGGCGCGAGGCATCATCGGCGACGAGCTGAGGCGCGCGCGCATCCAGAGCCGGTTCCACGTGCCTGGACCGAGCGCAGCCGAGATCGCCGACTTCCACGACACCTACGGCGACCTCCAGGCGCGCCTCGTGCAGGCCAAGGCAGGTGCTCCGTGGCTGGGCGGCCGCCGTTCGGGTTACGCGGTCGAGTCTGCGGCGCCCCCGCGGCTCATGGCCCTGTCATCCGGCCGCTGGACTGCCGTCTGGTCACCGCTCGGCACGGTGCAGGTGCGGCCGCTCGGCCCGCCGCTCCCGCTCGGCACGCTCCCGCTCGGCAACGCTCGCGAGGCGATCCGCGCCGCGCTGATGGCGCAGGAACGTGAGGACCGCTATCCCACGTGGCTTGCGTCCGCGCAGCAGGCCGCGTTCCCCGAGGCGATCTGCTGGCGTGACCAGATGCCGGAGAAGGGCGAAGTCGATCTCACGAACTACCTGCCGTTCCTCGCGCTGAGCTCCTAGCCGAAACGGCCAGGGTCTGACCCCGGCTCTTTAAGCCGGGCCGAGGCGCGGTGAGTTGGCCGACACGACGCGGCCCTTACCGGCTTCCTTCGCGCGGTAGAGCGCGTCGTCCGCCCGCTGGAAGAACGCCATCGGATCGTCCTCCGCGCGCAGCTCCGCAACGCCGGCGGACAGGAAGAGCTTGCCGCCCTGGCCGAGCGGACGGGACGAGATCGAGTTCTGGATCCGGCGATAGAGCTGGTCGGCGTCCTCGAGCGACGACTCCGGCAGGATGACCGCGAACTCGTCGCCTCCGACGCGGCACGCGATGTCGGCGGTGCGCACGACGTCTCGTACCCGCTCGGCGGCTTCGGCCAGCACCGTGTCTCCCGCCAGGTGGCCGATCCGGTCGTTGACTTCCTTGAAATCGTCCAGGTCGAACACGATCAGTGAGAGCTTGCGCTCGTAGCGATGGGCGCGGGCGCACTCGCGGGCCAGCGTCTCGTGGAAGTAGCGCCGGTTGTGTAGGCCGGTGAGCGCGTCGAGGTCGGCGAGCTGCCGCGCCTCGCGAAAGCGGCGTGCATTCTCGATCGCCGGGCCGGCGCGCAGGGCGAGTGTCTCGAGCTGGCGGACGTCGTCGTCCGCGTACTCGTGCCCCTTTCTGCGCGTGAAGACCGTTAGGTAGCCGAGGGTCGAGGTGTCACCGGGGAGTGGGACCGCAAGACCGGCGTGGATCACTTCCTCGCCCGGATTCGCCTCTCGTTCCAGCTCCGGATAGGTGTACGACATCGTGATCGAGCGCGCGAGCCGACCGTCCGGGGGGCCGGTGATCGCGTGCCGTTCCGCTTCCTCGACCGACAGTCCGAGCGTCGCGACGAGCGGCTTGCCGCCCGTGGGATCCGGGAGCATGACGAGAGCCGCGTCGGCGTCCTCGAGCGCCCCGGCTGCCTCGAGCGTCCGCGAGAGCACCTCGTCCAGGTCGATCGACCCGGCGAGCTCCCCGAAGATTCGGCTGCGCCTGCCTTCCTCCTCGGCTCGCTCGAGCGCCCCGGCCAGCTCTCGGCCGAGCTCGTCCATCCGGGCGTTCAGGCTTGCAACCACCTCGGCAACCCGTTCATCGGTCGAGTTGTCCGAGCGCCAGCGGACGACGAGCAGGGCCAGCAATAGCACTACGAGAGCGCCAAGGCCCACACTGATCCCGATCAGAATGGTGGTCATTCGTTTGCCGCAGGAAAGGAAAAACCCGCCGACTCACTGTAGTGGCGGTCGGTCGGTCTCACTAGCTTTTGCAAGTAAGAAAAACCATCGTGCGCGGGTACCTGAAAAACGCCGGAAGAACCCTTCTGGTTCCGCTTCCCAAGCGGGTTTTCGGGGTTTGCGGGGCCTCTCGCGTTTCGGTACCATGCCTCGTCCGGTTGGCAGGGTCATCGGCCCCGCCGACCGTTGCTGTGTGAGAACAGACTTTCCAGGAGGTTCATTGCCCACCGTCAACCAACTCGTCCGCAAGGGTCGCACCCTCCAGAAGGGGAAGACGAAGACCCCTGCACTCGGCGGAGCGCCCCAGAAGCGCGGGGTCTGCACGCGCGTGTTCACGCATACCCCGAAGAAGCCGAACTCGGCCCTTCGGAAGGTGGCGCGCGTCCGCCTGACGAACCAGATGGAGGTCACGACCTACATCCCGGGCGAGGGCCACAATCTCCAGGAGCACTCCGTCGTTCTCGTCCGAGGCGGCCGCGTGAAGGACCTGCCGGGCGTCCGGTACAAGGTCATCCGTGCGGCTCTCGACACGGCCGGGGTCAGCGACCGCAAGCAGGGCCGTTCCAAGTACGGCGCCAAGAAGGGCTCATAGTGCCCCGCCGTGCTGACGTCCAGGCCCGGCCGGTCGAGCCGGATCCCGTCTACAACTCCGCGCTCGTGACCCAGGTGATCAACAAGGTGATGACCGCCGGCAAGAAGTCGACGGCCGAGCAGATCGTCTACAGCGCGCTCGAGCAGATCGGCGAGAAGACCGGCAAGCCGCCGGTCGAGGTGCTGGAGCAGGCCGTGAAGACGGTCACGCCCGTGCTCGAGGTCAAGAGCCGCCGCGTCGGTGGCGCGAACTACCAGGTGCCTGTCGAGGTGCCGCAGCGCCGTGCGCGCACACTCGCCGTGCGCTGGCTTGTGGACTTCGCGCGCAGCCGGCGCGAGAAGGGCATGATCGAGAAGCTCTCCGCCGAGATCCTGGACGCGCTCAACCAGCAGGGCGGGGCGTTCAAGCGCAAGGACGACGTCTACCGGATGGCGCAGGCCAACAAGGCCTTCGCGCACTACAGGTGGTAACGAGCATGGCTGTCGACACCAAGAGCGGCATCGCCCTCGACCGCGTCCGGAACATCGGGATCATGGCCCACATCGATGCGGGCAAGACGACGACGACGGAGCGGATCCTCTACTACACGGGCCGCACCCACAAGATGGGCGAGGTCCACGAGGGCGCCGCGACGATGGACTGGATGGCGCAGGAACAGGAGCGCGGCATCACGATCACGTCTGCGGCGACGACGGCGACGTGGCGCGATTTCCGCATCAACATTATCGATACGCCCGGGCACGTGGACTTTACCGTCGAGGTAGAGCGGAGCCTCCGCGTCCTCGACGGCGCAATCGCCCTCTTCGACGCGGTCGCGGGGGTCCAGCCCCAGTCGGAGACGGTGTGGCGCCAGGCCGAGCGCTACGGGGTTCCACGCATCGCCTTCATCAACAAGATGGACCGCACCGGTGCGGACTTCTTCGCGTCGGTGCAGTCGATGATCGACCGGCTCGGTGCGCATCCCGTGCCGATCCAGCTCCCCGTCGGCCTGGAAGAGCACCACCGCGGCATCGTCGACCTCGTCGAAATGCGCGCGATCACGTGGTCCGACGACCTCGGCACGAAGATGGACACAGGCGAGATTCCCGCCGAGCTGCAGGAGCAGGCCCAGGAGTACCACCACCAGCTGATCGACTCGGTCGCCGAGTTCGACGACGAGCTCACGGAGACGTACCTGATGGACGAGGAGTCCGTGACGCCCGAGATGATCCGCCGCGCCCTGCGCGCCGGGACGCTCGCAAACAAGATCTCGCCCGTGCTGCTCGGCTCCGCCTTCAAGAACAAGGGCGTGCAGCCGCTGCTCGACGCGGTGATCGACTACCTCCCGAGCCCGATCGACATTCCGGCCGTGCACGGGATCGATCCCCGCACCGAGCACGAGCTCTCGCGCCGGCCCGCGTTGGACGAGCCGTTCTCCGCGCTGGCCTTCAAGGTCATGTCCGATCCATACGTGGGCAAGCTCACGTACTTCCGCGTCTACTCCGGCAAGCTGAAGGCGGGCGACCGCGTTCTCAATACGAATACCGGCAAAACGGAGCGCATCAGTCGCATCCTCCAGATGCACGCGAACCACCGCGAGGAGCGCGAGGAGATCGGCGCCGGCGAGATCGCGGCTGGCGTCGGCCTCAAGGCCACGACGACCGGCGACACGCTCGCGACGGACACGGAGCCCATCAAGCTCGAGTCGATGATGTTCCCGGACCCGGTGATCTCGGTCGCCGTCGAGCCGAAGTCGAAGGCCGATCAGGACAAGCTCGGGGTGGGGCTGCAGCGCCTTGCAGAGGAAGATCCGACTTTCCGGGTGCGGACGGACGACGAGACCGGCCAGACACTCATCGCCGGCATGGGCGAGCTGCACCTCGAGATCATCGTCGACCGCCTCAAGCGCGAGTTCAGCGTCGACGCGAACGTCGGCCGGCCACAGGTCGCCTACCGCGAGACGATGGGCCAGGCCGTCGAGAAGATTCAGGGCAGGTTCGTCCGCCAGACCGGCGGTCGCGGCCAGTACGGGCACGCGGTCATCAACGCCGAGCCCATGAGCTCGGGCGACGGCTACGAGTTCGTGGACAAGATCGTCGGCGGGAAGATCCCGAAGGAGTACATCCCGGCAATCGACCTCGGCATTCAGGAGGCGATGGAATCCGGGGTGCTCGCGGGGTATCCCGTTGTCGACGTCCGCATCGAGCTCATCGACGGCTCGTACCACGACGTCGACTCGAGCGAGATCGCGTTCAAGGTCGCCGGCTCCATGGCCTTCAAGGAGGCGATGAAGCGGGGCAAGCCGAAGCTCCTCGAGCCCGTGATGGCCGTCGAGGTGATCACTCCCGAGGACTACCTGGGCGATGTGATGGGGAACCTGAACTCCCGGCGCGGACGCGTCGAGAGCCTGGAGCCCCTGGGCAACGCGCAGGTGATCAAGGCGATCGTCCCGCTCGCGGAGATGTTCGGTTACGCGACCGACGTGCGGTCGATGACGCAGGGTCGCGCTGAGTTCACGATGCAATTCGAACGCTATGAGGAAGTTCCGCAATCGATCCTGGCCGAGCTGGCCACGAGCGAAGCGTAAGAGCAAGGAAGGAGAAGCATGGCCAAGCAGAAGTTCGAGCGCACCAAGCCGCATCTCAACGTCGGCACGATCGGTCACATCGACCATGGCAAGACGACGCTGACCGCGGCGATCACGAAGGTGCTGTCGGAGCAGGGGACGTCGACGACCGGAATCAAGAGCTTCGAGGAGATCGACAACGCACCCGAGGAGAAGGCGCGCGGCATCACGATCAACACGTCGCACGTCGAGTACGAGACCGAGGCGCGCCACTACGCACACGTCGACTGCCCTGGGCACGCCGACTACATCAAGAACATGATCACGGGCGCCGCCCAGATGGACGGTGCGATCCTGGTCGTGTCCGCAGCCGACGGCCCGATGCCGCAGACGCGCGAGCACATCCTGCTCGCCCGTCAGGTCGAGGTGCCGTCGATCGTCGTCGCGCTGAACAAGGCCGACATGGTCGACGACCCCGAGCTGCTCGAGCTCGTCGAGATGGAAGTGCGCGAGCTCCTGTCGAAGTACGACTTCCCCGGCGACGACATTCCCGTGATCCAGGTTTCGGCGTTGAAGGCGCTCGAGGGTGACGGCGAGTGGGTTCCGAAGATCATCGAGCTGATGAACGCGGTCGACTCCTTCATTCCGGAGCCGGAGCGCGACGTCGACAAGCCGTTCCTGATGCCGATCGAGGACGTCTTCACGATCACCGGCCGCGGCACCGTCGTAACCGGTCGCATCGAGCAGGGCAAGATCGAGTCGGGCAACGAGGTCGAGATCGTCGGCATTCACGAGAAGGTCGAGAAGACCGTCGTCACGGGCCTCGAGATGTTCCAGAAGACGCTCGACTATGCGCAGGCAGGCGACAACGCAGGCGCGCTGCTCCGTGGCATCAAGCGCGAGGAGATCGAGCGCGGGCAGGTCCTTGCGAAGCCCGGCTCCATCACTCCGCACACGCACTTCAAGGCAGAGGTGTACGTCCTCTCGAAGGACGAGGGCGGCCGCCACACGCCGTTCTTCAACAACTACCGCCCGCAGTTCTACTTCCGCACGACGGACGTGACGGGCGCGATCAAGCTTCCGGAAGGCCAGGAGATGGTCATGCCGGGCGACAACACCAACATGGAGGTCGAGCTGATCCAGCCGATCGCCATGGATCAGGGTCTGCGGTTCGCCGTCCGCGAGGGTGGCCGCACCGTCGGCGCAGGCGTCGTCACCGAAGTCATCAAGTAGAAGGGGCGCCGGTTCGTTGGCTCAGAAAATCCGTATCCGTCTGAAGGGCTACGACCATCAGCAGCTCGACAAGTCGGCCCAGTCGATCGTCGAGACTGCGCAGCGAACCGGCGCCACCATCACCGGTCCCGTGCCGCTGCCCACCGAGAAGAACGTGTACTGCGTGATCCGCTCTCCGTTCAAGGACAAGGACTCGCGCGAGCACTTCGAGGTGCGCACGCACAAGCGGCTGATCGACATCCACTCGCCGACACCGAAGACGGTCGACTCGCTGATGCGGCTCGACCTTCCGGCCGGCATCGACATCGAGATCAAACTCTGAAATGAAGGGCATCGTCGGCAGAAAGCTGGGCATGACGCGGGTCTTCGATCCCGAGTCCGGCGTCGTCACGCCGGTGACGGTGATCGAGGCTGCACCCTGTCCCGTCGTGCAGGTCAAGACCGCGGATGCGGACGGATACGACGCCGTCCAGATCGCGTACGACGAGGCGGCCGAGCGCAAGGTCACGAAGCCCGAGCTCGGGCACTTGAAGAAGAACAACGTCAGCGGTGCCTACAGGCACCTGCTCGAGCTGCGTGGCCAGAGCGAGCTGATCGTCGGTGAGAACGTGACCGTCGAGGTGTTCGAGCCGGGCGAGAAGGTCAAGGTGAGCGGGATCGCGCACGGGAAGGGGTTCGCGGGGACGATCAAGCGGCACCGCTTCCATCGAGGCCCCACATCCCACGGCTCGCACAACATCCGCAAGCCGGGCTCGATCGGGGCTTCGGCCACACCCTCGCGCGTGTTCAAAGGAATGAAGATGGCCGGCCGCATGGGCGGCAAGCGCGTGACGCAGACCGGCCTTGTCGTCCACGAGGTGCGGCCCGACGAGAATCTCCTGCTCGTCAAGGGCGCGGTGCCGGGCCCGAAGAACGGGTTCGTCGAGGTTCGCGAGGCGAGCCGCTGATGGCCGCACCGAAAGCACCGCTCCTCGACTCGGACGGCAAGAAGGCCAAAGACGTGACGCTCGAGGAATCCGTCTTTGCTGCAGAGTTGAAGCCGCACGTCGTGCACGAGACCGTGCGCGCGGAGATGAACGCCTCCCGCCAGGGGACGCGTGCGGCCAAGAGCCGCAGCCTCGTCTCCGGAGGGCGCGCGAAGCCCTGGCGCCAGAAGGGCACGGGGCGCGCCCGCGCCGGCACGACACGAGCGCCGCAGTGGACCGGCGGTGGCGTCGCTTTCCCACCGACGCCACGCGACTTCGACGTCAAGGTGAATCGCAAGACTCGCCGCGCCGCTATGCGCGGGGTGCTCACCAGTCATGCGGAGAACGGCAGTTTGGCGATCCTCGACAGCGCCGGTTTCCAGGCGCCGTCCACCAAGTTGGCCGTGAGCCTCATCGAGGCTCACGGCATGGAGTTGCCACTGGTGGTCGTCACGAAGGACGAGCCGAACGTCGTCAAGTCTTTCCGCAACATCGACAAGGTCGTCGTCACGACGCCGGGCGAGCTCGAGGTCGCTGCGCTCGTGTGGGCGCGCTCCGTGCTCGTCACAGAGGACGCGCTCGACCTCGTGAAGGACAAGGCAACCTGATGAGCCTGCATCCCAACGAAGTCCTGCTCGCCCCGGTCGTGTCGGAGAAGAGCTACGCGCAGATCGAGGGCAGCAACACGTACTCGTTCCGGATCCACCCGGACGCACACAAGACGCAGGTCCGGCAGGCGGTCGAGGAGCTGTTCAACGTCAAGGTCCTCCGAGTCAACGTCTCCAAGGTGCAGTCGAAGCCGAAGCGCCGCGGCGCTCTGCGCGGGCGCAAGCCGGGGTGGAAGAAGGCGATCGTGCAGCTGCGGCCCGGTGACTCGATCGAGATCTTCGAGGGAGTCCACGCTTAGTGACCCTCCCGGCAACATTCGGCGGCGCCCGGCCCGCGATCACGCGGCGCGCTGCGGCGTCCTCAGTCGCACCCGGGCTGACAAGCCCGGGCGCTCCCTGCGTCCTTGCATCGCTTGGTGCTCGCGACCCGGGCATCCACCAATGTCACCGGGAGGGCCACTAATGCCGATCCGCCGCTACAAACCGACCTCGCCGGGGCGCCGCTTCATGACCGTCTCGACCTTCGAGGAGATCACGAAGACAAAGCCCGAAAAGGGACTGACCGAGAAGCTGACCAAGAAGGGCGGCCGCAACAACAAAGGCCGGATCACAACACGCCACCAGGGCGGCGGCCACAAGCGCCGCTATCGCGTGATCGACTTCAAGCGTCTGAAGGACGGTGTGCCCGCGAAGGTCGCGGCGATCGAATACGACCCCAACCGTTCGGCCAGGATCGCGCTGTTGCACTACGCCGACGGCGCGAAGGCCTACATCCTGGCACCGGCCAGGTTGCGCATCGGCGCGACGGTCGAGTCGGGCCCGGCAGCCGACATCAAGCCCGGCAACGCGCTCCCGCTCGAGAACATCCCGACCGGCACGCTCGTCCACAACGTCGAGCTGAAGCCCGGCCGGGGCGGCCAGATGGCGCGCAGTGCGGGCTCGGGCGTGCAGCTCGTCGCAAAGGACGAGGGTTACGGGGTGCTCCGGCTGCCGTCCGGCGAGATGAGGCGCGTGCCGCTCACCTGCCGCGCCACCATCGGCCAGGTGGGTAACGTGGATCACGAGAACATCACCGGGGGCAAGGCAGGGCGCACCCGGTGGAGGGGCAAGCGGCCGACGGTGCGCGGCTCGGCGATGAACCCCGTCGACCATCCGCACGGCGGCGGCGAGGGCAAGTCGAAAGGCGGCCGGCATCCGGTGACGCCGTGGGGTGTGCCGACGCTGGGCAAGCGAACGCGCCGAAAGCACAAGGAATCCGACCGTCTGATCGTCCGCAGCCGTAGGCGCGGAAAGGAAAAACGATGAAAATGCTGCGCATTTTCATCGTGGAGAAGTTTGACCCATCGCTCCGCTCGGGTGAATTGAGGAGAAGCACATGAGCAGAAGTTCGAAAAAAGGTCCTTTCGTCGAGGCGCGGCTGATGGGCCGCATCGAGGCGATGAACGAGAGGAACGAGAAGCGGATGATCCGCACCTGGTCGCGTACGTCCACCGTCTTTCCGGAGATGGTCGGGCACACGATCGCCGTCCACGACGGGCGCAAGCACGTGCCCGTGTTCATCTCAGAGCAGATGGTCGGCCACAAGCTGGGCGAGTTCGCTCCGACGCGAACGTTCCGCGGCCACTCCGGCGACCGCAAGACCGAGGTGAAAAAGCGCGCGTGAGCACAGTCGAGACCCCCAGAGAAGTCCGCGCGCAGGCCAAGTACGTGCGGATGTCGCCGCGCAAGGCACGGCTCGTTGCGGAGCACATCCGTGGCCGCAGCGTGCCTGAAGCGCGCGCCGTCCTCGCCTTCACCTCGCGTGAGGCCGCGGGCGTGCTACAGAAGGTCTTGCAGTCGGCCGTCTCGAATGCCGAGGCGAACCACGGCATCGCCGAGGACCAGCTGTACGTCAAGGCCACCTACGTCGACGGGGGCCCGGTCATGAAGCGTTGGCGTGCACGCGCGCGCGGCCGTGTCGCCCGGATTCGCAAGCGCACCTGCCACATCACTGTGCAGCTTGCGGAGAGGCCGCAAGCTGCACCAGCTGTGGAATCGGCGCAGGCTGAGGCCGTCGAGGCAGCGCCTGCGCCCAAGCGTGAGCCGGCAAGGAAGAAGACTGCCGCTGCTTCGAAGAAGAAGACCGCCTCCAAGCGTCCCGCCAAGAAGAAGGAGACGACCGCCTAATGGGTCAAAAAGTTCATCCCGGCGGGATGCGCGTCGGCGTCATCCACGACTGGAAGTCCAACTGGTACACCGGGAAGAAGGAGTTTCCCGGCTACCTGATCGAGGACATCAAGATCCGGGAACACATCACCAACAAGCTTTCGCACGCCGGACTGTCCGACATCCTGATCCGCAAGGACAAGCAGCGGGTCACCGTCGACATCTACACGGCGCGCCCCGGAATCGTGATCGGCAAGTCCGGTGTCGAGGTGGACGCGCTGCGCAAAGAGCTGCACGCGATCACCAAGAAGAACGTCCACATCAACATCAACGAGATCAAGCGGCCCGAGCTCGACGCGAAGCTCGTCGCGCAGTCGATCGCGGAGCAGCTACAGAACCGGGTCAGCTTTCGCCGCGCGATGAAGCGCGCGCTCGCGTCCGGGATCCGCTCCGGCGCCAAGGGCGTCCGCATTCAATGCGGCGGACGGCTGGGTGGAACCGAGATGAGCCGC
>VAXG01000142.1 GCA_005883355.1 Actinomycetota bacterium
GACGAGATGAGCCACGCGGGCGCCTGGACGAGAGGGGCGAGCAGAGCCGGAAAGAAGAACGGCTCGCCGCGAATCGAGAGCCCGTGTCCCGCGGCGATCGACTGCGAGAGCTTCGCGTAGAGCAGCTCGTCGTTGAAGACGGTCGTGGTCGCGTGTCCGCGCGACTGCAAAAAGTGGTAGGCGGTGGCCGTGACGAAGATCAGGGGAAGCACAAGCGCCCGCGCCAGGGTGCGCGGGAACGCAACAGCCTCGGCCGCAGTCTGAGCCGGCGTCGTCGGAACGGCGCTCACGGCGTTCGTATCGGCGCGGGGGAGCGCTGCCGTTAGGCGCAGACTCTGAGGCCGCACAGAAGCGAAGGACCTTGCCGGCCACCTCGGACATGCCCCGCGACGAAAAGCGCGGCCCCCGCCCAGCAGGGTCGCATGGTTGAGCCGGTTCGGGGAGCCTGTGGAGAGAAAGTCACACTTTCGGTACGAACGACACGTTCCGTTCGACCAGCTCGAGCCATGGCGAGGCTGGCCATGGTGGGGACACTCCCCAACGGGTCCCGAGTAGCCGGTTCCGAGGCTAGGCGGGTCGGACGAAGAGGCCGGCGGCGGCTTTTTCGCCGATCGCCCGCTCCTGGCCGTTCAACCTCACGGTGACCTGGCCTGCTGCCGGTTGGGCGTCCCGGACCTCGACCTCGCTGCCGGGGACGAGCCCTTCCTCGTAGAACCAGTGCAGGAGGTCGCCGTCGTGCTCCGCCAGGCGGACGATCGTCGCGCGCGCGCCGGCCTTCAGATCGGACAGCGGTGCGAGGTCGCGGTTCTCGGCCTGCTCGACATCGGGATCGACGGGCCAGCCGTGCGGACAGCGGTCCGGATGCCCGAGCCGCTCCTCGATCCGCTGCACCATGTCGTCGGTGAACGTGTCCCCGAGCAGGTCGGCTTGCACGTGCGCCTCCGCGGCCGAGTAGCCCATGAAGTCCGTGAGCAGCCGCTCGATGATCCGGTGCTTGCGCACGACGCGCTCCGCGCGCTTGCGACCCTTCCCCGTCAGCAGCGCCTCCTTGTGCTCGCCTCGCTCGATCAAACCTTCGCCCTCGAGTCGCTTCAACATCTCGCCGGCCGACGCGCGCGACACGCCGAGCATCTCCGCCACTCGCGACGCGAGCGTGGGAGACCCGCTGCCGAGTGGCCGGTACTCGCCGATCGGAAAGGCGAGGAAGTAGATCGTCTCCAGGTACTCGTCGACGGAATGTCCCTGCGCCATTCCGCGGATCGTAACCTGTAAGGTGACCCTTACATGAGCACGGCCCAGACGCTTCTGCTCGGCGCTATCGCAGGCCTGACGATCTTCGTCGGCCTGCCGCTCGGCCGAATGCAGAACGTCAGCCCGGCGACGAAGGCCTTTCTCGCCGCGACCGCGACCGGTGTTCTCATCTTCCTCTTCTGGGACGTGCTGAGCCACGCCGTCGGTCCCGTCGAGACAGCGCTCAAGGAGGGGCGGGGCGGACGGTTCGCCTGGCTCGCGTTCCTGCTCACCGCCGGGTTCTTCACCGGGTTGATGAGCCTCGTCTATTACGACACCTGGATGAAGCGCCGCCGCCGCCGGGCGTTCCTCGGCCCGGGCGCCGCATCGACGGCGGAGTTCGAGCACGACCACCATTTCACCGGGATGTCGCCGGCGCGCTGGCTCGCGATCTTCATCGCCACCGGCATCGGCCTCCACAACTTCTCGGAAGGCCTGGCGATCGGACAGTCGGCCGCTGCCGACCAGATCAGTCTCGCAATCGTGCTGATCATCGGCTTCGGCCTGCACAACGCCACCGAGGGTCTCGGGATCTGCGCGCCGCTCGCCGGCGACAAGGAGCGGCCGAGCTGGGCCTTCCTCGGCGTGCTCGGGCTCATCGGCGGCGCCCCGACGTTTCTCGGGACGCTCGTGGGGCAGTTCTGGGTCAGCGAAGCGGTGTCGATCCTCTTCTTCGCGCTCGCCGCGGGCTCGATCCTCTACGTCGTGATGGAGCTCCTGAACGTCGGGCGCGTCCTCGCATCCAAGACGCTCGTCACGTGGGGCGTCCTGTTCGGCCTCTTCCTCGGCTTCAGCACGGACTTCATCCTCGTAGCGGCCGGGGCGTAGGCGCCGACTCGTCCCGGCTCTAGGCTGGCCGGGTGACTCGATATGCCTCGGTCTATCCGCTCGTAACGGCGCGCGCGCTCGCGCGCGAGTTCACGTACGAGATCGGGGACGAGGTTGGGCCGGGCGCGGTCGTCGAGGTGCGCTTCGGCAACGCGAAGCGACGGGGTGTCGTGACGAAGGTCGACGTCGCGCCGCCGAAAGGGATCGAGACAGCGCAGATCGAGCGTGTCGTCGAAGAGCTGCCGAAGCCGCTCGTCGAGCTGGCGCTCTGGATCGCCGAGTACTACGGATCGACGCCGGGACGCGCGTTCGGCCTCGTCGCCCCCGTGCAGCGCAAGGCCCGCGGCGAGCGGCCGCAACCGGCAGAGCGCGACGGGCTGCCCGGTGAGGCCGAGCCGGCCGAGCTCAGCGCGACGCAGCGTTCGGCGCTCGACCGCATCATCGGCGCACTCGACGCGAACGAGAGCGCGAACTTCCTCCTCTTCGGTGCAACGGGGAGCGGGAAGACCGAGGTCTATCTCCAGGCCTGCGCCATTGCCCTCGCACGCGGCCGCGGCGCGATCGTGCTCGTTCCCGAGATCGCTCTCACGCCGCAGACGGTCGGCCGCTTCCGCGCGCGGTTCGGGGAGCGCATCGCGATCCTCCATTCGTCGCTGACCGAAGCCGAGCGACGCGACGAGCGTGCACGCATCGCGAGCGGCGACGCGCCGATCGTCGTCGGCGCGCGCTCCGCGGTGTTCGCTCCGGTGCCGCGGCTCGGTGTCATCTGCGTGGACGAGGAGCACGACGCGTCGTACAAGCAGGAGTCGGATCCCCGTTACGACGCGCGCACCGTTGCGGCGAAGCGTGCCGCGCTCGAGAACGCCGTCGCCGTCTTCGGCAGCGCGACCCCGCGTCCGGAGAGCTGGGGGAAGCTCGAGCGCCTCGATCTCGGTGGGCGGCTCTCGGGCCCGCTGCCCCCCGTTCGCGTCGTCGATCTTCGCCGCGAGGCCGGCTATCCGCTCTCCGCGCCGCTGCTTGCGGAGCTCGGGACGATCGAGGAACACGGCGGCAAGGCGATTTTGCTCCTCAACCGCCGCGGTGTCGCGCCCGCGCTGCACTGCCGTGCCTGCGGGCTGACTTTGCGCTGCGTCAACTGCGACGTCGCGCTCGTACTGCACGGCGACGGCCTGCTTCGCTGCCATCACTGCGGTCACACGGAGCCGAGGCCGGAGACGTGTCCCGCGTGTAGTTCGACAGAGCTCGCGCGACTCGGCGCGGGAACGCAGAAGCTGGAGCGCGAGCTCGAGGCGAAGCTGCCCGAGTTGGAGCGCATCCGGCTCGACGCCGACGCTGTGGAGAAGCCGGGCGCGCTCGCGGCCGCGCTCAGGCGCTTTGCCGCCGCGGACCGCGTCGTGCTCGTCGGCACCCAGATGGTCGCCAAGGGCCACCACTTCTCCGGCGTCGCTCTCGCCGCGGTGGTCGACGCCGACACTGGGCTCGGCATGCCCGACTTCCGCGCCGAGGAGCGAACCTTCCAGCTCCTGACGCAGCTCGCCGGGCGCAGCGGCCGCGACGCGCCGGGTCGCGTGTTGGTGCAGACGTTCCAGCCGGACTCGCGCGCGATCGAGCTCGCCGCGCGGCACGACGTCAGCCGCTTCCTCGACGGCGAAGTCGAGCGGCGGCGCGCGCTCGGCTACCCGCCGTTCACCCATCTCGTTCGCATCGTCGTCGCGGGCCCGGAGCCCGATGCGCCGCTGCAGGCTCTGCTCGAGCTGAAGGAGGG
>VAXG01000143.1 GCA_005883355.1 Actinomycetota bacterium
CCGGAGAACCAGAGGCGCGCGATTCTTTTGCGGGAGTGGCAGGGGCTCACCTACCGCGAGATCTCGACCGAGCTTGGGCTTTCCCAGGCTGCCGTCGAGACGCTGATCTTCCGCGCACGTCGTGCGCTCGCTCAGGGCCTGGAGCAGGACGCAGACACGTGGAAGAGACGGCTGCGCGCGGCGCCGACGTCGGTGGTGCAATCGCATTCGTGAAAGCGCTGCTCGGCGGCGGCGGCGCGGCAGCCGTCAAAATTGCAGCGACCGCCGTCGCGGTTGCTGCAACCACGGTGGCGGCGCGTCCGAAACGCCCAAGCAAGCTCGTCGCACGGCGTTCGCCCGACCCCTTGCTACCGCGACTCGTCACGTGACGCGTCACAGCCCCGCGACGGTCGCAGTGGCGGCGACCGTGCCAGTGAGCCACCGGGTCTCGTCGCGATCAGACCGCCCGAGCTCCGGCGAGCGCGGCCTGCCAAAGCAGGTCGCGGTCCGAGACGACGAAGGCTCCTGCTGCCCTTTCCCAGTCCACGCCCCCACCCGAAGCGACACCCCCTCAAGCGCCGCGTCAAGCGGATGCCTGCCCTCTCGCGGGCGAAAGAATCGAACCTAGCCCGCTAAAGTGGGGGCCTCGCCGACGTAGCTCAGCTGGTAGAGCACTTCACTCGTAATGAAGGGGTCCCCGGTTCGAGTCCGGGCGTCGGCTCTCAGGAAAGCTCCGCTCAGGCGGAGTCTTTGTTTGCTTGGGAGCTGACGCGGGAGGCGAGAGCGGCGCGGGCGCGCTCCACGCCGACCAGGTGCTCCTTCTGCTCGTACAGCTGGAGGGCGCGTTTCACGGCCTCGCGCGCCTCGTCGGGACGGCCGGCGAGCTCGAGGACCTCGGCCAGATCCATCAGCGTGTCCGCCTGCAGCCAGGGAGAGTCGACTCCGAACGAGGCGGCAAGCGCCTCGCGTCCGAGTCGGTCGGCCTCTTCGTGCGCGCCGTCGTGGGCGCGCAGCTTGGCTTGCAAGCGCAAGAGTGGGGCCTGCGTGTCCGGGCCGTGGTGATGAGGGACCGCCTGCTCCGCGGCGATCGCGGCGAAGCGCCCAGCCTCGTGCACGCGTCCTATTCTGTACAGCGACTCGCCGAGCTCCACCGCCGATTCGACGATCCAGTCTCGGCGGCCGATCGCCACTGAGGCCTGGTGGACGTGCTGCCAGGCGGACTCATGCGCAGGCCAATTCCGCGCGAGCGCCTCGATGTACCCGAGGCCGTGTTGATGGACCTCGACGCCCATTAGGTGACCAAGCTCCTCGTGCACGAGGATCGCGCGGTGGACGAGCGCCCGCCCGTGTTCGAACTCGCCGCGCAGCGCGTAGACGACTCCGAGCGCACTCTCGACTGACGCCTCCGTCAGGCGGTCGCCCCGCGCGAGCTCGAGGAGCTCGAGGCCGCGGGCCAACGCGTACGAGCTCGGCGCGGCGCCTCGGGCCAGCGCGACAACGAGATTCGGTAGGTCGATTCGGAGGAGGACGTCGCCGATACGGCGCCCCGCCTCGATGCCTTGCTCCAAGGCGGTGGCGGCGAGCCCGAGCTCGCAGCGACGGATATGAACCCACCCGAGGAGCCGGTAGGTGCGCGCAATCCCGAGATCGTCCCCGGTTCGCGCGTACCGGTCGAGCGCGATCGAGCCTGCTCGAGCGCGGCATCGAAATCCACCGCCTCCGGCTCGATGACGACCCGGTAGGACAGCAGCGCGACCTGGGCGATCAGCTCGGCGCCCTCCTCTCCGGCCGTCGCGGCAGCTTCGACAGCCTCGGTGAACGCTGCCTCGGCCTCGTGCAGGCGGAAGACGCCCATCGCGGCGCGGCCGAGGTCAACGAGCAGTGCGGGCCTGCGCGGCTCGTCCTTCTCTATTAGGTCGAGCGCTCGTGCCAGGAGTGCGATCGTCGCGGGGACGTCTCCGCGTCGGTAGGCACGACGGCCCGCCTCCGCGAGCAGGCCGCAGGCGCGGCCGGCGAGCCGGCGGGCCTGGTCGTCGAAGGCGTGGAGCGCGACGTGGTAGCGGTACGCCTGCTCCAGGTGGTAGCCGACGATCTCGTCATACGTGGACGCGCCGCTGGCGGCGGTGAGCTCGATCCAGTCGCCGACGCGCTCGTGCAGGTCTGCCCGGTCCTCCTTCGTCAGTGTCTCGTAGGCGACGTCGCGGATCACGAGATGGCGGAACGCGAACCGGTCACCGTCGCGAACCGGCGCCACGAGCTCCTTGCGGACGAGGGCCGCCAGGAGCGACTCGACGGCGCCGAGGTCGGCGGGAAGGAGCTCCCGGACGACGTTCTTGGCGAACTCCTCCCCCACCACGGCGGCACGAGCGAGCGTGGTCCGTTCGGCCGGCTCGAGCCCGTCCAGCCGCGCGGCGATCAGCGCGTGCAGCGTCGCCGGCACACCCAGGGACGAGAGATCGCCCCGCGCCACCCAGCGATCGCCTTCGCGCCCGATCCGGCCTTCGTCGATCAGCATCGCCACCATCTGCTCGCAGAAGAGCGGGTTGCCGCCCGCCGCGGCGCAAATGCGCTCGACCGCCTGCTCCGGGACGCCCGCCTCGTGCAGGAGCGCCCGCACCAGACGCACCGACTCCTCGGTCGAGAGCGGTTGTAGCCGCACGACTCCCGGCCACTCGGATCGCCTGTCGAGCAGCTCGGGCCGGGAGACGCAGAGAAGGAGGACGGGCGCCGCCGCCCGCGCTCCGAGATACTCGAGCAGCTCGAGCAGCGTCGATTCGGCCCAGTGGATGTCGTCGACAACGACAACCAGCGGCCGCTTCGCGGCGAGCCTCTCGACGAGCGCCCGCACCGACGGCGGCACCTCCCCCGGCGGCGGCTGGCGCTCCGTCAGCCCCACGAGCCCGCCGACGTGCTCCGCCACGAGGGCGTCGCCGAGCAGCGCCGCGACCTTGTCGAGTGCCTCCGCCGCCGGGTCGCCGTCTTCGATGGCCGCCGCCCGGCGCACGATCTGTGCGAGCGGCCAGTACGTGATCCCCTCCCCGTACGGCAGGCACGCCCCTGGAGGACCGTGGCCTCGTCACGCACGGCTGAGGCAAGCTCGCGCACCAGCCTCGACTTGCCCACACCCGCCTCCCCGAGAAGCGTCACGAGACGGCACCGCCCCTCCTCGACCGCGCGCCGAAACTCCTGCCGAAGCGTCTCCAGCTCTCGCTCCCGCCCGATCAGCGGCGCGTCGAGACGGCGCGGCACGCCCTCGGCGGACTCCGCCACGGCCAGCAGCCGATAGGCGGTGACCGCTTCGAGCTTCCCCTTCAGCTCCAGCGGTGGCAGCAACTCCGCCTCCACGCCAGCCCGCACGAGCCGATACGTCGGCTCGCCGAGCAGGATCTCACCAGCGCCCGCGGAGCTCTGAAGACGTGCCGCCGTGTTGGCGGTGTCACCTGCGACGAAGTTCCGGTCGGGCGTCAGCCCTTCGCCGGCGACCGGGCCCGTGTTGATGCCGGTGCGCGCCGAGAGCATGAGGCCGTAGCGCCGCTCCAGCTCGCGATTCAGCTCGGCGAGCGCCCGCTGCATCTCGACTGCCGCTCGCACCGCCCGGAGAGCGTCGTCCTCGTGCAGCCTCGTCAGACCGAACACGGCCATCACCGCGTCTCCGATGAACTTGGCGAGCGTGCCGCCGTGGCGTTCGACGGCCGGCTTCACCGCCGCGAAGTACTCGCCCATGACGCGAGAGAGCGTCTCGGTGTCGAGCCGCTCGCCCAGCGCGGTCGAGCCGACGATGTCCGAGAACAGGATCGTCACCGTCCGCCGAAACCGCTCCGGCGCCGTGGCCGCCAGCTGAGCCCCGCACTCCAGGCAGAACTTCGCTTCCTCGGGATTCTCGACCCCGCACACCTCGCACGCAGCCATCCGCGTCGAGTGTAGAACGGCCCACCAGGCGCGCGACTCACGGCGCCGGGCAAAAATGGAGGCGGCGGGAATCGAACCCGCGCAAGCCCCGGTTTGAGTCCGGGCGTCGGCTCCTCTCTAGGTCCAGTCACATCAGGACCTTCGTGGTGCGCCCATCCAGCCGTTTTTCCCAAAGTGAGTCACAGGGGGAACGCTCTCCGCGCTTGTGTGCGCTACGGCGCCCCCAACCACGGAAAACGAGAGGACTTGCATGACTGGATGGAAGCTGAAGGCCGCGAGGGTCGTAGCAATGGCGGGTTTGCTCATCGCCGGGCTCGGCGTGTCAGCTGCGCTCGCCGACCCCGGCAACGGGAACGGAGGCGGAAACGGGAACGGGAACGGTGCAACCACGACGGTTCCCGGGTCCCCGGGCGACGACTGCTCGCACGGCAACTCTGGCACTGACTGTCGTCCCGATCCGAACCCGAATGGTCAGGACTGCCTGGACCATGGGAACGCCGGGGG
>VAXG01000092.1 GCA_005883355.1 Actinomycetota bacterium
CCAGCAACTCGATCGCCGCTTCGCGTGTCGGCACCTGCAGCTTGCGGAGGATCGCCGACACGTGTGTCCGGACCGTCACCGGCGAGATGAAGAGTCGCGCCGCGATCTCCTCGGTCGAGGCTCCTTGCCGCATCAGCTCGAGCACCTCCCATTCGCGGTCCGTGAGCTCGGCGCTTCGCCGACCTCGCAGCGGGATCCGCCGCCGCCGCCGGCGCTCGCGAAACTCTTCGATCAGGAGCGCGACAAGCTGTCGTGGGAGTGCCGCCTCACCCTCGAGCACCCCGTGCAGCGCGAGGGGAAGCCTGGCCGGATCGATGTCCTTCAGGAGGTAGCCGGAAGCCCCGGCGCGCAGCGCGTCGAAGAGATCCGAGTCGAGACGCGATACCGTGAGCATCACCACCGCTGTCTCGGGCAGCTCGCGCGAGATCGTCTCCGCCGCATGGATTCCGTCACCGGGCATGTGGATGTCGAGGAGACACACGTCCGGCGCTTCGCGGCGTGCCGCCTCGATTGCCGAGGGCCCGTCTGCAACCTCGGCACAAACCTCGAATCCTCCGCGCTCGAGCGCCAAGCGCACGCCTGCACGCGTTGGCGGATGGTCGTCCGCCACGACCACGCGAATGACGTTGTTCACGGGATCACCACCTCGATCTGCGTGCCCTTGTTGGGCGCGGAGCTAAGGAAGAGCTCGCCGCCTACCGCCGCTGCGCGCTCGCGCATCGTCACCAGGCCAAAGCCGGATGCATCGGTCGCCGTCGGATCGAAGCCGACTCCGTCGTCCTCGACCTTGAGCACAAGGCCATGACCGTTCGTGAACTGAACTCGGACGACGTTCGCGGCACTGTGGCGCGCGGCGTTCGTCACTGCCTCGCGCACGATACGCAGCAGCTGCTCCTGGCGGTCCTGCGGTATTCCCCCGGCCGGCTCCGCGTCGATGACGACGCGCGTGCCCAGTCGCTGCGCGACCTCTTCGACCGTCTGGACGAGCGCGCGGTCGAAAGGCTCCTCACCACGCTGATCGGAGAGGCTTGCGATCGCTCGGCGCGATTCGCCGAGCCCGCGTTCGGCAGCCGAGGCAAGCTGCCTGAAACCCGAGTTGCCGCTGTCGCTATCAGCAATTCCCCGCGCCGTCGTCGCGATGAAGGCGAGTTCCTGCGCCAGACCGTCGTGCAAATCTCGCGCAATCCTTCGTCGCTCTTCCAGCACGCGCTTCGCGGCGTATGCGCGCTGATAGAGCTGGATCTCGCGCGCGACACCGACGAAGAGGAGAACGTGCCAGCCAAGTCGCAACACATCACCCGTGTACACCCACTGCGAGTAGAGCGAGGGATAGATCACGTAGTTCACGCGCGCGAAGGCTCCGAACATTGCGCTCGCCCCGAGCCACAGCAGAAGCTCGTCGCCGGAATGATCGGCGCGTGAGGTGAAACCGAATGCGGCGACGAAGAAGAGAGCGGCGATGAGGATCTGCGAGGCAACGATCAGGTTGTTGCCCGCGAACATTCCCACCGCGGTCGGATTTCGCGCCGGATCGAGCCCGACTGGCAACCGGTCGACGAACAGACCTACGATGGTTCCCATCACGACGAGCCCGATCGCGATCAGAATGATCGCCGTCCGCGCCGCCTTCTCGTAGTCGTGCAATTTCATCGGCGGGGCAAGCGCCGCCGCAGCAAGCAGCCCCGCGGCAGCTGCGCTGCCACAGACGGTCGTCCAGATCGAAAACGGATGGGGAAGCGTCCAGATGGCTGCAGGAACCGCGGCGAAGAGGAGGTTCGTGGTCGTCAGCAGCGCCACCGCCAGGAAGAGGAGCAAGTCGTCGAGCCGCTGTCGTTGTCGAAGGCGTCCCCACAGCAGGATGGTGGTGAGGAGGGCGATGATCGTCGCCGCCGTCTCGAGCATCGCGTGCAGCGGGACGCTCCGATACGCATAGTGAACGCGCGGCACGATGATGACGAGGTCCGTGAGACCACCTGCGACCAGAGCCGCGAGCAGCGTGACCGAACGGGGCCGCAGCCTCACATGCCGAATCGTCCCTCCGGCAGCGGAGCCCGTGACCTAGCGGATGGGCTAGTCGCGCCGCCCGCGCGGTCAGGCGCTGCGCAGGAGCTCGAGCGCCTCGCGGCGGCTCTGTACGTGCAGCTTCTTCAGCACGGCACCGATGTGTCGTCGGACGGTGACGTCCGCGATCAGGAGCTTTGTGGCGATCTCACGGGTGGAGAGCCCTTCGCGCATGCAATCGAGGACCTCCCACTCGCGGCTCGTCAGGTCGACCCCTCGCCCGTCCCGAACGACCAGATGTCTCTTGGCGCCGCCGCCACGGAGTCGATTCATCAGCACGGCCACCAACGGGCGCGGGATCGCCGGCTCGCCGAGGAGTACCGCGCGCACGACCGCGGGGAGGCGTTTCGCCGAGATGCTCTTCGGCAGGTAGCCGACTGCGCCCACTGCCATCGCCTTGAGAAAGTCCTCTTCGTTGAGGTCGGAGGCGAGCATGACGACCGCGACGTTCGATCGCCAGGCACGCATCTCGGCCGCCGCGACGAGGCCGCCACCCGGAATGTCGATGTCGACAAGACACACCTCTGGCTCGAGGCGGCCGACTGCCTCGATCAGCTCTGCGGCGCTGGCGACTCGGCCACAGAGGACGATCCCTTCCTCCTCGAGGGCCATCCTGATGCCGTTGATCGTCGCCGAGTCGTGGCCTGCGACCAGGACGCGTGGCCCCGGCTGCGAGTCGACGATCTCGACTTCAGCCGCGAGATTCGTGGCGACGATGTCCGAACCGGCGGAGGTCACGCAGAGCCCCGCCTGGGACACAGCCGCAGACTCAGTACCCCGGGTGGAAATGGTGGCCGCACCATTAAGTAGACCCCAAGAACCTGGAATTCTTGCGCGAAAGCTTTCTTCCTGCAATCCCCCAGCAGAGTGAGCGAGCTCGGGCGGCTGCTATACCGTTTGTGAGCAAGCGGTGAGCGGACCGCAGACAGCTGAAAGGAGCGGCGGATCGTGCGGGTCTTGATTGCAGACGACCACCGGTTGATGGTCGAAGGGACGAAGCAGGCCCTGGCGAAGGCCGGCGGCTTCGAGGTCGTGGGCGAGGCCTCGAACGGTGCCCAGGTGCTGCCGCTCGTCCGGCGCCTCAAGCCCGACCTCGTGCTGCTCGATCTACGCATGCCACAGATGGACGGCCTGACCTGCCTGGCGAAGATCCGCAAAGAATTTCCGGAGATGAAGGTCGCGATCCTCTCGGTCTCGCAGGAGCAGGATCTGATCCAGACCGCTCTCAAGCGCGGCGCGAACGCCTACATCGTCAAGACCGTGGATCCCGACGACCTCGCGGCCGCACTGCGACAGACGGTCGAGGGGACGGTCTTCACGACCGCCGGCGTCTCAGACGACCCCGGCGAGCGGGCGGCGAAGCAAGCGGGCCTCACGGAGCGTGAGCTCGTGATCGTGCGTGCCGTCGCCCGTGGTCTGTCGAACGAGGCGATCGCCAAGGAGCTCTGGGTGGCCGAGCAGACCGTCAAGTTCCACCTCACGAACATCTACCGCAAGCTCGAAGTGTCGAACCGGACCGAGGCAGCTCGCTACGCATTCGAGCAGGGCCTCGTCGAGCACGGCCCAGGGCACTAAGCCAGCGCGGGCTCTTCGGCCGCAATCGGTTCCGGCCCGCGCGTGAGCAGATACGCGCCGCAGGCCGAGATGGCGACGAACATCACCGCGACGAGCACGCGGTAGTCGAGCACGCTGATGAGGACCGCGCCGAGCGCGATCCCGATCGTCTGCGGCGAGCTCACCATTGTGTTCGCCGCCGAGGCGACGCGGCCTTGCAGCCGCTGCGGCGTGCGTAGCTGGATGGCAGTCGAGAAGCCCACGATGAACCACGAGACTGCGAAGCCGGCGACGATGATCCCGGCACACACGACCGGCAGGCTCGAGGACGCGAAGCTGGCACTTCCGACTGCAAAGAGCGCCATGCCCCAGCCGACGAGGCGCACGTCGCCGAACCGACGTAGCGCACGTCCGGCGGTGACGCCGCCGATGATCGCTCCCAATCCCTGCAGCGAGTCGAGCACCCCGAGGAACGACGGCGGCCGGTGTAGCCCGAACTCGACCACTGCGAAGAAGAGTGTCTCGGAGAACCCGACGACAAGCAGGCACGCGGCAGTCGCGAGGATGATCTGCCTCAAGGGCAAGGTTGCGAACACGTGCCTCACGCCCGCCGCCAGCTCGGTGAGGAAGTGCTCTTCCTCACGCTCGAGCGGCGTTTCGATCGTGTGCACGAACAGGAGGGCCACCGCAACGCCGACGAAGGTGAACGCGTCCGCTATCGCGACCGTGCCGCCGCCGAATGCGGCGTAGAGGCCGGCGCCCAGCAGCGGCGAGATCAGTCGCAGGCCTTGGTTCAGCGTCGAAAAGACCGCGTTGGCGTCGCCAAGCAAGTCGCGCGGCAGCATCACCGTGAGAAAGGCCGACCGCGCGGAGGCGAGGATCGCGCCGGCCGCGCCGTAGAGGCCTGCAACGACATAGATCAGCCACAGGTCACCTCGATCGTGCACGAAGAGCAACAGCAGCACCGCGGCGGCCATGACGCAGTTCACGCCGATCAGCAGCGGCCGCTTACGGACGCGGTCGACGACGAGGCCCGCAAACGGAGCGAAGAGCGACGGCAGGATGAGGACGAAGAAGACGAGCCCCGCCGCCGCGTTGCTGTGCGTGAGGTCCTTCGCCCAGATCCCGAGGACGAGGAACATCGCGGTGTCGCCCAGCATCGACAGACCCCAGCCGAGGAGCAGGACTCGGGCGTCGCGGATCGCGAAGAGACGACGCATCAGACGTGCTGCGGAGGCACAGAGGTCGCCTCTGTGTCCGCGAGGAGCACGTCGAGCACCGGCTCTTCCGCGAGCGGTCCGGGAATCTCGCGCACCGAGCGAACCGGCGAGAACAGCACCGGCAGGAAGGCCAGACAGCAGCCGATGCCGCCCACGATCAGGGTTTCCTTGAGCCCAACCCAGGACGCGAGCGCCCCACCCGTCAGCGATCCGAGCGGAATCGTCCCCCAGACGATGAAGCGCATGACCGAGTTCATCCGGCCCTGGAGGCGTTCCGGCGTGATCGCCTGACGCAGGCTGACCTGCGCGATGTTGTAGACGACGTTGGTGAACCCACCGACGAGGATGGCCGGCACGAGCACGGCAAGCGCCGCGTTACCGTGTGGGGCGAACGGAAGCAGCAGGAACATCGGCCCGCCCAGGATTGAAGCGACGATGATCGTCTTGCCAACGCCGAGCCGCCTGGAGATCCTGTTGGCCGAGAAAGCTGCGAGCAGCGGGCCGATGTTCCCCAATGTGAAGGCGAGGCCGATCGCCTGCGGGCTCAGATGAAGCTCTCGGCGCGCGAAGACGAGCAGAATGGCAAAACCCATGTTGCCGAACAAGTTGAACAGCGCCGTGCAGGCAGCGATGTTCTTCAGGTAGGGGTGGCGCAGCACGTAGCTGAGCCCTTCGCGCAGCTCGGTGCGCATCTTGCGGCGGGGCGCCCGGTCGACCCGAGCGGTCTCGGTCTTTTCGATCCGGAAGATGAAGAACGCGGAGCCGAGGAAGCTGACGGCGTCGATGAGGATCGCGATGGGCGCTCGCAGCAAGCCGACGAGCAGTCCGGCGAAACCGGGCCCTCCCAGTTGGGCCGCAGATCGGCTGATCTCGAGCTTGGCGTTGCCGTCGGTGATCTGCCCGCGCTCCACGAGTGACGGCAGAAACGACTGGTAGGCGACGTCGAAGAAGACCGTCGCGATCCCGACGACGAAGCCGACGCCGTACAGCTGCCAGATCGTCAACGCATCCAGCGCGTACGCGATCGGAATCGACGCGAGCAACGCGGCCCGCGCAAGGTCTCCGGCGATCAGGATTGGGCGTCGCGGCAGGCGGTCGACCCACACCCCGGCCGGCAGGCTCACGAGCAGGAACGGAAGAAACTCGACCGTGGTCAGTGCGGCGACCTTGAACGCGCTCACGTGAAGCACGTCGATCGCAGCGAGCGGCAACGCCAGCAGGCTGATCTGCGTGCCGAACTGACTGACGGTCTCGGCAGACCAGAGCTTCAGAAAATCCGGATGCCGCCAGAGACCCCCTTCTGGCCAGAGCTTCATTGCTGCTCGGTCAACTCCGCTGCCGCAGGGGCGCGCTCGAGACGGACGTCCCCGCTGACCGTCTTCACGAACAGCTCGACGAGCGGCGCATCGTCGGCCAGTGTCTCGGGCGGGGGCGAATCGGACAGCTCGAACTCAGAGCTCGTCGCGCCGCTCACGGTGTTTGCATCGACATAGACACGAGAGCCGCTGCGAACGCCGACCATCACGTCGCCGGAGATCGCCTTCAGCTCGACGCGTCCGCGTCGCACCGCCTCGAAGCGCTGATCGCCCGAGACCGTGTTCGTGCTGATCGATCCACCCGCGTCGCGAACATGCACGTCGCCGGACACGAGCTGGGCGCGAATGTCGCCCCGGACCGCGCCCGCGTGCAAGTCGCCGGAAACCGACTGGACCTCGAGGGACGAAGCCGCGTCGCCGATGTGGACGTCCCCACTCGCGGTCTTGATCCGGGTGGTGCCCTTCGACCTGTCCAGCTGGAGATCACCGGAGGCGGTCTTGACGTCCACTGCGCCGTACTCGCCGCGAGCACGGAGGTCGGCGGACTTCGTCCGGACATCCAGGTCCGCGCCGTGGGGACAGCTGATGCGCAGGCGGACGTCGGGGCCGCCGAAGCGGATGTCGGGCCCGCGGTCGATCGAGATGAAGATGCCGCGGCGACTCTTCGCCTCTACCACGACCTCGTGTCCGTCGCCGCGCCGGATCAGCTCGATACGCGAGTTGTCGACGAGATCGCGGATCGCGTCGTTGTTCGCGACGGCCTCGAGCTCCACGCGCGTCTCGTCCGTGTTCTCGGTCTCGATCTCGATCTCCCCGGAGGGAATCTCGAGGTTCAGGCGCAGCGGGCCAGGAGTGGAGTAGGTCTCGCTGCGCATTAGAGGATGTAGCGACCTGCGTGGAGGTACTTCACGTCGCCGAGGATCTGCTCTCGGGCGTGCACCGTCTTCTCGAAGTTGACGCGCACGGGCTCGTCGTCGCGAAGCTTGTCGGCTTCGCGGCGCGGGACGAGTGCGAGCGCAAGTCCGAACGGGAGAGGAAGGACGTGCATCGTCGCTCCTTTCAACTTTGGCCGTAGCCGGTCATGCGGCGGCCGCCAGGTTGGTTCCGCCGCTTGGGGTCAGCACTGCGCGTGATCTGCTGCAGCAGCCAGGTGTTCGCCGACACGCCCGCCTCCTGGGCGGCCGCGTCGACGATCGACTTCAAGGTCTCGGGCAGCCGTAGCGTGATCCGCGCGGTGAGGTCTTCGAGGCCCGACGGCGGAGGCGCGCCGGGATCGGGGACGTAGACGAGCTCCGGCTCGCCGGCGGAGACGCGCACTTCCACGTGTCCGTCCGGCAGCTGATTCGTGAGCTCGGCGGCGGCCTCGCCGAGGGCATCCGTCAGCCGGAGTCGGAGGGATGACTCCAGGGCCGTGGCGATCCGGCGGGCGGCTTCCGCCACCGCCTCGTCACCGATCCCGGCAACGTTCGCCAGATCCTGCTGGAGTGCCTCGACATAGGCCGCCACGTTCATGGACGGCACTGTGACAGCAAAGTGATGTCAAGTCAAGTCATCGATGGTGTCATCAGGCAGTCATTAGCTGAAACAGGGCGGAAATTGCGGGTCTTTTTTGCGGCGCCACAGCGCTCGGAAGTTCTTACGTATGTATACAACCCTTGCTAAAGTATGCTCGTCGACACACCGAGTATACGCATGCATCCAAATCGGAAGGGCATACACATGACAAAGCGCACTTCCCTCAATCTCGACTTCGCGCTGGTCGATGAGGCTAAAGAGGTCCTGGAGACGAAGGAGACGACGGAGACAATCCACAAGGCTCTCAAAGAGGTTGTCCGCAACGAGCGCCTACGGCGTCTCTCTCGCCGACGCTTCGATTTCTCTAACGAAGACCTGGACGCTCTACGAACATCTCGCTCAGAGAATGCGGCAGGAGTCTCGGTCAGCCCCAGGGCTACCGCGTAACGTTTGGAACTCGCGGACACTAGCGCCTGGACGAACAGGCACAAAGACCCGGCTGTTGACCGGGACTTTGAAGAGCGGATCCTCGCCGATGAAGTCGCGACGTGTCCGATGGTCGTCATGGAGCTTCTGTGGACGACCCAGTCCCAGCAGGAGTTTGAAGATCTTCGCCGGGACCTTGATGTATTGGCGAAGGTCACCAACGACCAGGACAGTTGGGATCGGGCGATAGACGTATGGCGTGAACTGGTTGTCCAAGGGCGACACCGCCAGGTCAAAATCCCGGATCTTCTGGTCGCGGCCAGCGCTGATATCGCCGGTCTTCCGGTCTGTCACTACGACGGCGACTTTGACGTAATCGCCACGATCACAGGCCAGCGCGTTCGGGCGATAGCCCCTATCGGCAGCCTGTAATCGACTCCCAAAGAGCTGGCTTTTTCGATCAACTCGACCAACCGGAAGGAGATCGTCGCGCCCCTTACGCTCGTAACTAGCGATCAAGCTGGCCTGCTACCCAACATCGGCTCAACGGATGCGGCTAGAGCGGAGCGTCGAAGACGCCGAACCAGCGGGTCAGGTCTGGCTCCACCGGCAGCTCCTTCTCCAGCTTGGCCTTGAGCTCCAGCTCCTCCGCGTTGTCTCGTTTCTGCTCCTCGCCCGTCGGGACGAAGGGCCAGAACGCGCCCCGCTTGTAGCCGTAGATCCAGTAGACCGGACGCTTGCCGCCGCTGAACTTGAACACGGCGGCGAGTAACTGCGACCCGAATCCCTGCTCCTCCAGGCCCTGGGCCACCGCGTGGATCGTCGTTACCTGATCCTCGAGGTCGGGATCACGGACGATGATCCACGTGTAGCCGAAGGAGTCTTCGCGCCGCTCGAGCTTCGACCCGGACCCGCCGGCAACTCCGTCGAGGAGCTGCTGCAGATCGTTCTCAGCGCGCACGAACTCTCCGGCCGAGAGCGGCTTGAAGACGATCCCGCCCGCGCCGGCGCTGCGCAGACCGAGCTCGGTGTCAAGCGTCACCGCTGCCGTGGTCAGCGCGAAGAGCCGTTCTCGCGCCGGCCCGGCGAGCTTTTTCTTGCCGAACAGGACATCGCGCAGGCCCACGCCAGGGCTACGCGACCGGCCGGCCCATTTCTCGGGCGATCTCGGCCAATGCTTCGAGGCGCTTCTCGAGCGGCGGATGCGTCATGAAGAGCGTCCGCGCCGAATTCTTCACCGAGGTCGGGATGATGAAGAAGGCATTCATGGTCTCGACCTGGCGCAGGTCCTGGGTGGGAATCCTGAAGATGTCGCTCGTGATCTTCTGCAGCGCACTCATCAGATGCTCGGGTGCGCCGGTGATCAGCGCCGACCCGCGATCGGCAGCGAACTCGCGGTAGCGCGAGATCGCAAGGATGAGGATCTGGCTGAGGAAGTAGGTCACGACGGACACGAGGAGGATGATCAACCAGACCGGAACGCCGTTGTTGTCGCGATTCCGTCCGCCGCCCCCGAACATCCCGCCGTACAGCCCGAAGCGGGTGAGCAGGCCGGCAAGCATTGCGAAGAAGCTGGCCACGGTCATGATCAACACGTCGCGGTTCGCCACGTGAGAGAGCTCGTGCGCGAGCACGCCCTCCACCTCCTGCGGCTCCAGGCGCTGCCACAGACCGCGCGTCACCGCAACGGCGGCGTGCTTCGGACTACGCCCCGTCGCGAACGCGTTCGGAACGTCCGTGTCGATGATCGCGACCCGCGGCTTCGGCAGGTCCGCCATCGCACAGAGCCGTTCGATCATGTCGTGCAGCTCCGGCGCCTGATCGCGCTCGACGACCTTCGCGCCCGACGCCGCCAGTGCGAGCTTGTCGGACGTGAAGTACTGGAAGAAGGCGAGTCCGACGACGATCAGGATCAGCGGGACGAGGCCGACATTCAGGACGTTGAAGAGGACGACTGCAAAGACGACGTAGAGAAGCCCGAGCAGCGAGCCCGTGAGGAGTATTCGCAACGTCAGACCGGCGTCGCGACCGTACGACCTGCGTTTCATCGAGAATCGCTCTCCTTGAAGGCGAGGGTTATAGGAGGAATCGTAGCCGGGGGGCTCGCCACTGCGGCGTTCCTGGTGGCAAGCGCTACCGCGCAAGCCCGGCCGACGATCCACGTCGTGCCGCCCGACGGCATTTTCGCCGCAGGTGGGGTCGGCGCGGCCGGTCTCTACGTGCCTGGGGCCGGAGGGTCGGTGAGCCGGGCAGTCGCGATCGCGGCCCTCAGGCGCGGCAAGGCCCCAAGCGAGCTGGGCGTTCCCCAGGGAAAGATCCTCGTCGACCTCGCCTTTGGCACCCCGGTGCAACCGCTCCAGCCCGGGGTCTACATCAGCCTCCCACCGCCGGGAGAGCACCCGAACACGAGGCGCTACGGCGTGGTGATCGTCGGCGCCGGCTACGACGGCATCCTCACGTCCGGGTCCACACGGATCCGAGGCCTCGTTTCGATCGCCGACATCGCACCGACGGCGGTCGCTCTGCAAGCGGGCCGATCCCCACGGATCCGCTCCGAGCGCGACCGGAATGCGCTGGAGGACCTGCACCAGCTCGACACTCGCCTCGCGCGCGTCCACCGTGACCGCGGCTGGGTGTTCGTCACGGTGGTGCTGACGATTATCGGGCTCACCTTGTTCGCGCCGCGCGCAGCGGCCGTCGGCGGGGCCGCGGCCTTCACGGCGTCACTGCTCCTCTCCTGGGCGGGTGCAAGCCGGCTCGGCCTCGTGATTCCGGCGATGGCGGCGATGACGATCGCCCTTGCGGTTGCAGGCTCGTTTCGCCGGAGCGTCGTGCCCATCGTCCTGGCGGCATTTCTCGCGGCCTTGACGATCGTGCTCGCCATCGACCCCGAGCTGAACTCGCTCGCCGTGCTCGGCGCGCGACCCGACGGCGGGGGACGCTTCTACGGCATCGGCAACCAGGTCGAGACATTGCTCCTGCCTCCTGTCCTCCTGGCCGCGGCGATCGGCGGACTGCGTTGGCTCGTCCCGCTCGCAGGGTTGATGCTTCTCGCGATCGGCTGGAGCAAGACGGGAGCGGACGGCGGCGGCGTCCTCGTCTTCGCAACAGCACTCGGCGTGCTGGCTTTGCGTCTCCGCGGGCTGGCGGTCACTCCGCGTCGCCTTGCTCTCGTCGCGGTGATCGTTCTCGTCGTCGCGCTCGCATTCGTCGGCCTCGACGCTGCGCTCGGCGGATCCAGTCACGTCACGCGCGCCGTCGGAAGTGGCCCCGACTCGCTCCTCGGAGGTCTCGGGCATCGGCTGCACCTCTCGTGGTCGGCTTTGACCGACCGCTGGTTCCACGGCGTGATCTTCCTCAGCTGTCTGGCTGCGCTCGTACTGATGGCCACGATTGGGCCCCGGCGCGCGACGGTCGATGCCCTGCTCGCCGGGCTCGCGGTGTCGCTGCTCGTGAACGACACACCGGTCGACGTGATCGGCCTCGGCGCGCTTGGCTGCTGGGCTCTCGTCCGTTGGGAGTCAGTAGACTCGCGCCCGATGCGCCGGGGAGCTTTGATCGCCGCCGCTGCCACCGCGGCCGTGCTCGCACTCGCGGGCTGCGGAAAACAAGGCGTCGTCCGTCCGCTGCCAGACACGGTCGTCGGAACCGTCAAGGCCGAGGCGCCGGGAAAGGCGATCCTCCTCAGCCAGGGTTGCGGCTCGTGTCACACCTTCAAGCCGGCCGGCCCGGGAGCGACCGGAACGATCGGGCCCGACCTGGACAAGCTTCCCCAGTACGCCCAGAAGGCGCACCAGCCTCTGGCGCAGTTCGTGCACAACTCGATCGTCGATCCGAACAAGTACGTCGAGAAGGGCTATCCGAGGAACGTCATGCCGAAGACCTACAAGAGCCTGCCGCCCAACGACATCAAGGCCCTCGTCGACTTCCTGACGAAGCCGCAAGGCTGATCCTTCCGCAAGACTTCCCGCGCGAGATCGACGCCGTTGCGTGCGACCTCGACCGCACGCTGATCGGCGAGGACACGATCCTGCGGCCCAGGACCCGCGCGGCGATCGCCGCTACGCGCGCTGTCGGAATTCACGTGGTGCTGGTGACGGGGCGCATGTTCCGCTCCGTCCGCCGTTACGCGGTGGAGGCAGGAATCGACGAGCCGGTCGTCTGCTACCAGGGCGCAGTCGTCGCGGACCCCGTGGACGGACGCTGGCTCCGTCACGTGCCGATTCCGCTCGAGGTTGCGCGCGAAACGATTGCGGTCCTGAACGCGGAGGGCTTCGGGCTCAACTGCTACGTCAACGACGAGCTGTACGTCGCAGAGATCACGCCTGAGGCGAAGCGCTACGCGGACTTCCAGGACCTCGAGTTGCATCCGGTTGGTGACCTGCTCGAGTGGCTCGACCAGGAGCCGACGAAGCTCGTCGTCATCGACGATCCCGAGGTGCTGGACCGACTGGAACAGCGCATGCAGGAGCGTTTCGACGGTCGCCTCTACATCTCGAAGTCGCTGCCGTACTTCCTCGAGTTCGCCTCGCCGGACGTGACGAAGGCAACCGGCCTCGCGTTCCTCGCCGATCACCTCGGCTTTGCCCGCGAACGAACCGTGGCGTTCGGCGACGGAGAGAACGACATCCAGCTTGTCGAGTGGGCCGGCCACGGCGTGGCGGTCGAGAACGCCCACCCCCGGGTGAAGGAGGTCGCCGACTTCGTCTGCCCTTCCGTCGACGAGGAAGGCGTGGCTCAAACGCTCGAGGCGTACCTACACTCCCGCACATGATCGATCTCCGTGCCGCCCGCAGCGATCCGGACGCTTTCCGAGCTGCGCTGGCCCGGAAGGGAGCGGCCGAGGTCTTCGACGAGCTGCTCGAGGCCGACCGCGCCGTCAGGGAGATCCAGCCGCGTGTCGAGGAGCTCCGCGCGGCACGAAAGGTCAAGGGCAAGCCGACACCGGAGCAACTCGAGGAGCTGGAGCGGATCAAGACCGAGCTGCAGTCGCTCGAGCAGCAGCTGGCGGCTGCCGAGGGCCGGCGCAAGGAGCTGCTCGACCGTGTCCCGAATCCACCGGACGAGGCGACGCCCGACGGGTTCGAGGAGGAGGACGCGAGGGAGATTCGGCGCTGGGGCGATCCTCCGTCGTTCAACGTTCCCGCGAGGGACCACCTGGAGCTCGCCGGCGGAGGCATCGACCTCGAGCGGGGCGCGAAGGTCTCGGGCTCGCGCTTCGCATTTCGCAGCGGCGACGTCGCGTTGCTCGAGCTCGCGCTCTACCGGTTCGCTCTCGACCGGCTCACGAGCCGTGGTTTCACACCCGTCCTGCCGCCGGTGCTCGTCCGTGAAGAGGCGATGTACGGGACCGGGTTCTTCCCCACCGACGAGGTGAACCTCTACGCAGTCGAACGAGACGAGCTCTTCCTCGTCGGAACCTCAGAGGTTCCACTCGCCGCGATGCACGGCGCGGAGATCCTGGACGCCGACGATCTGCCGCTGCGTTACGCCGGGTACTCGACGTGCTTCCGCCGTGAAGCCGGCGCGGCCGGCAAGGACACGCGCGGGATGTTCCGCGTCCATCAGTTCGACAAGGTCGAGATGTTCGTCTTCACCCGACCGGAGTGGTCACGCGATGAGCACGATCGGCTGCTCGACATCGAGGAAGAGCTCGTGCAGGAACTGGAGATCCCGTACCGCGTGGTCAACATAGCCGCCGGCGACCTCGGCGCATCGGCGGCGAAGAAGTACGACATCGAGGCCTGGTTCCCCTCGCAGGAGCGCTACCGCGAGATCACGTCGACGTCGAACACGACCGACTATCAGGCCCGCCGTCTAGAGATCCGCCATCGGCGCGACGACAAGCAGCTGGAGCCGGTGCACACGCTGAACGGCACAGCCGTGACCGGGCGCGCGATGCTCGCGATCATGGAGAACTTCCAGGAAGGCGACGGCTCGGTGTCGATCCCCGGCTCGCTGCACGAGTTCGGCGCACCACAGAAGCTCAACCCGTGAGCGTTCGCGACCGTCTGTAGCCCCTCACTCGTCTCAGGGGTCGTGACTTCCGGCAACAACGCCGAGGAGTCACGGACACATCAAATAAGGGGGCAGAGAAATTGTCCGTTGAAAGCCCGCGTCTTGCGGCGGCGCAACGGACTGTGGCAGGGAGGCGAGGTGGCCCGAACGGTCGCCGTCGCTGGATCAGACTGGCATCGTGGCTCTTCATCGTCCCGATGCTCTCGTTCTTCTCGTTCAGCGTCGTGGCAGGCGCCCGCACGGTCGGGAAGCTCGACTACGGCTCGGCGATCAAGCAACTTCCGAGCGACAAGCCGGTCATCGTTCTGAACAGCGGCGGCAAGCCGGTGGTCTGCTCGGTGACTCAGGTACAGGCAGACCAGCTCAGCGCGCGCTGGCACAGCGGCTGGGTCAACATGGCCTTTGACGGCCGCGACTACCACACTCTCTGGCTCGACGGTCCGAACGACCACCAGATCCGTGACTACGTCGGCGGCGACTGCAAGCTCGTCCGCGTGAAGAGCATCTTCTACCTACCGTTCAACGCAAATCTCAGCTGACTTGACGGCCCGGGAGCGCGCCCAGGCTGCGATGTACGGCGCGCTCTTCGCCGTCCTCGCGGCATCCGGAATGCTCTTCCTCTCTCAGTACGCGACGGATGTTCGGTTCTGGGAGCGTTTTACGTTCGGGTACCTGTTGCTACTGGTCGGCTACACCTGGTGGCTCTTCGGCCTCCTGCTCGCACACGACATTCGGCCTCGCACCTATCCGGCGTATGACGGGGAGAAGATCGCCGTGATCATCCCCTGCTTCAACGAGTCGCCGGAGCTCGTCGGGGAGTGCATCGCGACTGTGTTCGCCGCCGAGGGACGAAAGCAGGTGATCGTCGTCGACGATGGCTCCACGAACGGCGTGCAGGATCACTTGCTCGAGATCTGCGCAGGGACAGGTGCGACCGTGGCGCTGTTCCCGGAGAACCGTGGCAAACGCGAGGCCTTGCATCTGGCCGTCACGCATCTGCTGGACGACGACATTGACTTCGTCGTCACGATCGACAGTGACACGCTGCTCGAGCGTGACGCGCTGGTGCGAGTGGTCGAGCCGCTCAAATCTCCGGCCATCGGCGCGTCGACCGGCAACGTGCTGCTTCTCAACGAACGGCAGAACGTGCTCACCCGGATGATCGGCACCTACTACTGGATCGGGCTCAACGTCTACAAGCAGGCACAGTCCGTGATCCGCAGCGTGGTGTGCTGTAGCGGCTGCCTCGCGGCGTACCGCGCGGATCTCCTTCGTGAGGTGATCGACGAGTTCGCCTCGCAGCGCTTCCTCGGCGAATCGTGCACGCACTCCGAGGACCGCCATTTGACGAACCTCGTGCTGAAGCGCAACTACGACGTCGTCTACGTCGCCGACGCGGTGAGCTGGACGGAAACGCCGGCGACAGTGCGCGGCTTCCTCCGTCAGCAGCGGCGCTGGAAGCGCGGCTACATCCGTGAGTCGATCTACACGCTCTCCTACGCGTGGCGGAACAAGAAGATGCTCTTCTTGCAGATTCTGTTGTGGGACCTGACGGCTCCCTTCCTCTCCTTGGGCCTGCGCCTCGGGCTGATCGTGACAGCGGTTCACGCGCCGATGTTCCTTGTGACGGTGATCCTGCCTAGCTGGATCGTGATGATGCTCGTTCGGTACGTGTTCGTGCCGTTGCGTGCGCGCGACAAGGTCTTTGGCCTCTTTCTCTACATGCTCTTCTACGAGGCCTGCCTCTATTGGCTGAACATCTGGGCACTCTTCACGGTCAAGAACCGCAGCTGGGTCACGCGCCAGGTCGCCGCTCAGGTCTAACCGAGGTTACGCTGTCGCGACGGCGGGGTGCCGGAGCGGTCGAACGGGACGGTCTTGAAAACCGTTGACCGTCGCAAGGCGGTCCGTGGGTTCAAATCCCACCCCCGCCGCTGACCCAACGCCTTCGGCGGTGCTGACAAAACGCCCGGAGCGCGGGATCATCTAGGAGTGCAGCCGTCCGGAACAGTCACTTTCGTCTTCACCGACATCGAAGGATCGACACGCCTGCTTGAACGCCTGGGTGAGAACGGCTACCGGGAGGCACTCGCTGTCCACCGCGCTCGAATCAGAACGGCCTTCGCAGCTCACGACGGCTACGAGGTCGACAACGAGGGCGACTCCTTCTTCTACGCCTTCCAGAGTGCGACGGCCGCGGTCTCGGCCGTAAGAGAAGCCATGGCCGACCTCGAGGCGGCGCAGACTCGAGTGCGCGTGGGCATCCACAGCGGCGAGCCGGCGTTGGACCCGCCGAAGTACGTCGGAATGGACGTGCACCGCGCGGCGCGGATCATGGCCTGCGCCCACGGTGGCCAAACCGTCCTCTCACGAGCGACCCGCGAACTTCTCGACAACGGTGTCGACCTCCGGGACCTCGGCGAGCATCGTCTCAAGGACCTCTCGACGCCGATCCGCCTCTATCAACTCGGTAACGGGGACTTCCCACCGCTCCGCAGCCTCCACCGGAACAACCTGCCGGTCCCGTCGACCGCATTCATCGGGCGCGAACGGGAACTCGCCGAGGTCGTCTCGCTCCTCACGCGAGACGACGTGTCTCTTCTCACCCTGACGGGTCCTGGCGGTACCGGCAAGACCCGGCTCGCGCTGCAGGCGGCAGCCGAAGCCTCGGAGCGCTTTCCGGACGGCATGTGGTGGGTTTCGCTGGCGCCGCTTCGCAATCCCGCGCTCGTGCTCTCGGCCGTCGCACAGTCGCTCGACCTGAGGGAGGAAACCGGTCGAGACATCGCGACGACACTCGCCGACGGGCTGAACGGCAAACGCCTGCTCCTACTGCTCGACAATGCCGAACACTTGCTGCCGACCGCGTCAGCCGCGATCGCTGCCCTCAATGAGATTCGTGGGCCGTCGCTCGTGGTGACGAGCCGAGAGCGACTGAAGCTCGGCGGCGAGCAGCTCTACCCCGTCCCCTCGCTCATCGACGAGGATGCCGTCGCACTCTTCACAGCCCGAGCGCGCCAGCTGGATCCCAGTTTTACGTCGACACCGGCGGTTGCCTCTCTCTGCCAACGAGTCGACAACCTGCCGCTGCCGATCGAGCTTGCGGCCGCCCGAACGAGCCTGTTCAGTCCCGAGCAGCTACTCGAACGAATCGGGGAACGGCTCGATCTGCTCAAAGGCAGCCGCGACGCCGATCTTCGCCAACAAACGTTGCGTGCCACAATCGACTGGAGCTACGAGCTCCTCGACGCCGAAGAGCGCCGCGTGTTTCGCGGTTTCAGCGTGTTCGCCGGCGGTGCCACGCTCGCTGCAGCTGAGGAGGTCTGTGACGCCGACGCCGATACGGTTCAGTCGCTTCTCGACAAGAGTCTCGTTCGGCGTCGCGACACGAAGATCGGCCCTCGCTACTGGATGCTCGAGAGCCTGCGCGAGTACGCGCTGGAACAGATGGTTCAGGAGAGTGAGGCAGCAGAAGTCCAGACCCGACACGCACAATGGTTCACGTCGCTCGCGCAGCGGGCGGATGCGGAGCAGCGCACGCTCTTGCGCGACTCCTGGATCGCTCGTCTCTCGTTCGAGGTGAACAACTTCCGGGCCGGGATTGACTGGGCGCTCCGCGGGGACCACGCTGCAGAGCTCGCGCGTCTTGCAGCGTCGCTCGGACTGACCTGGGTCTGGCGCGGCGAGGTCGACGAGGTTCGTCGCTGGCTCGACCTCGCGTGTGAGCAAGTCGGCGACGAGGATCAGCCCCTCCGTGCTCGCGTCTTGATGGTCGACGGGTTCGTGCGGGCGATGCAGGGACATGCCGCGGCCGCAGAGGCTTCCCTCGAGGAAGCACTCGGCATCTGCCGTGAACTCGAGGACATCGAGGGTGTTGGCTTCTGCTTGAACAGCTTGGGCATTGCGGCGGCTAGGCGCGGGGACGATGAGCAAGCGCGTGCGTTCTGGGAGGCGTGCAGGCAACTCGGCTCGGATCATGGAATGGAGGATCGGCTCGCGATCGCGACGCTCAACCTCAGCGGCCTTGCACTCCGCCAAGACCGCTTCGACGAAGCCCGTGTCCTCGCCGAAGAAGCGTCACGCACGTTTGCCGAGGCAAAGTCACCGCTGTGGTGCAACACGCTGCTGATCCTCGGGGAGGCGGCAAGGCGGAGCGGCCACTACGCGGACGCCAAGCGGACTCTCGGCCAATGTCTCGAGGCCTGTGCCCAACGGAATGGTCGAACGGTCGGCGCGATCGCCCTCACGGGCCTGGCCGCTGTCGCCGTCGCACAGGGCGACGACCACCGGGCCGCCTTGCTGCTCGGAGCCGACTACGGGGGTCTCGAGAGCGCCCGTCTTACCGGCCAGACGGAAGACGAGACCGAGTCGCTTCGCATCGAGCTGCTCGGCCGCGTGCGCGACAGCGGGCTCGAGGCGGTGCTCGCCGAGGGCCGATCGATGTCGCTCGCAGACGTAGCGCGGTTCGTCCTCGACGACTGAGGCGCTCGCGTGTACGCCTCGAAACAGAACCCACCACTCCCCGCCGCTAGCTGAGCAGGTTTGCCGGCGGATGCCGCTGCCCTCGAGGTCAGCCGTGGACTTTGGGCCGCAGGTCTGTTTGTATCGTCAGTAACATGAACCGCAAGGTATTGGCTGTCGCTGCGATCGGCATCTTCGCGGTCATGTCGCTCGGATCACCGCTCGGCGCAACCCCGGCGGGCAAGAAGTTGATCAGGATCGACTCGCGCGTGCTCGGAGTACAGGGAGGGAGCGGAACGTTCTTCCTCTCCCTGGGGACGGGGGGCGACCTCGGGAAGGTGACCTTCACACGATCCTTCCGACCCGCGGGGGATATCGAAGCGACGGCCCCCGACGGTCAGCGATACACCACTGCGACGGAGACGGATACGTTGAAGGGCAAGAAAGGGACCCTCGTGATCCGCGCCGTAGGGCCGGCCTACAGTCTGGGCATCGGCAACTACGAGGTGTGGAACGGCACGTGGTCGATCGTGAGTGGCAGCGGCGACTACTCCGGAATGAAAGGGGGCGGCCGATATTTCGGCATCGCTGTTCAGACGCAGCCCCCCGCGGTCACTAAGAGATACACGGGCTTTGTCCAGCCTTAGACCCGGCTTCAAATCCCACCCCGCCGCAGCACCTGACGTCTTCCGCTTAAACATGCGGGCCGCGCCGCGATCCGTTACGTTCCAGTAGTCGCCTAGGCGGCAACTCTTGTTTAGGGGAGAGAGGAGAGAACAATGCACAGGAAATTCGCGGCTTTGCTCTGCGCAGCCTTCATCGTTGGTCTGAGTTCTGGCGCTGCGCTAGCTGGTGAGGTCAAGGGCCCTCCGGGGACCCCGGATCCCACTAATCCTATTCCCGGTACCTCGGGACCCACGGCAGCCCCCGCACACGCCAATTGGTTCGGAGCCAAGCTCCCTGTCACGTACAGCGACGACGGTCACACCTCGTCGAGCAACCTGGGTGGCTATCTGGTGACGTCGTGGCTCGTGCCTGGCCGTCACGTTTTCTCGGTTCGCGCACAGGCAAAGGACGGCCGTATCGCTAGCGACAGCGTCACGGCAAAGGTGTTGCCCACACCCGACCCGCCCGTCGCGCTTGTAGGCGCCTGGACGCGTACGATCGACGCCGCGGGAGCGCCCAAACCGAAGTCACCGGGCAATCCTTCGGGGACAATTCCGTATTCGGGCACCTACAGGATCGTGCTCGACAAGCGTTGGCTCGCACTCAAGTTCCCTGGAACCTTCATGCCATCGAATCCGAATCGAGCTTTCACGAACTACATCGACTGGGAGCCCGGGCCGACCAAGTTTCATCTTCAAGGTGCCGTGAGCATCAAGATGCTCCGGCTGATCGATCCTTTCGGAGGTTGGTTGTGCTTCCCGGGGGGACCAGCCGCCGACTACACGTGGTCCGTCAGCGGAAACACACTCACACTCGCGCCTATCGGGGGCAAAGACGCGTGTGGAGTCCGCGGCTTCCTTCTCGCCGGCTCGTGGACAAAAGCACGCTGATCGAAGGGTGAGAATCGATCCAGAGTGGCGTCCTTCCGAGGGGTTCCTGAGTCACACATCTTCGGTCAGGGGCTGAGCTGCGTCCTTCCGCTCAACCTGCAGGCTGCGACGCAATTGGTTACGTTCCAGTAGTCGCCTAGGCGGCAACTCTTGTTTCGGGGAGAGAGGAGAGAACAAATGCACAGGAAATTCGCGGCTTTGCTCTGCGCAGCCGTCGTTGTTGGTCTGAGTTCTGGCGCTGCGCTAGCTGGTGAGGTCAAGGGTCCTCCGGGGACCCCGGATCCCACTAATCCTATTCCCGGTACCTCGGGACCCACGGCAGCCCCCGCACACGCCAACTCGGCGTGCGCGTTCTCCGGGCTGAATGACCTAAACGTGGGGCAGGGGCCGACCGACTTCATCGTCCAGTCCCCCGGCCAGACCATGCGGGCGGGACTCACGCCCCCCGGCGTTCCCGGTCACGGAACCGGTATTCCCGGATTCTTCGAGAACGGGTGCAGGGGCGGTAGCAACCCAGACAATCCGTAAGCAAGACAACCGGTTGGCCCCGACACCCTCGTGGGGCGGGGCCAACCGGATCACAACAACTCCGCGTCTTGACTCGGACTCGCCTCAGGCTGCGACGACAGAGAACTCTTCGTAGATTCGATGGAGTTGCCGCTCGCGTGTACAGAAAGCGCGGACGACTCTCGGGTCGAACTGGGAGCCGTCGTGCGAGAGGATCTCGTCCGTCGCTTGGTCCCAACTGAGGGCCGCTCGATAGGGACGATCGCTCGTCATCGCGTCGAGCGCGTCGGCGAGGGCGAAGATGCGCGCGCCGAGTGGGATCCGCTCGCCGGCCAGGCCTGCGGGATAGCCGCCGCCGTCCCAGCGTTCGTGATGCGACCGCACCACCCCGAGCCCTTGGCCCTCGAGCAGCGCGACGCCGGACAGGATCTCGACGCCGATCGCCGGATGTAGCTCGATCAGGCCGCGTTCGGCGTCGTTCAAAGGCCCGAGCTTGTTGAGGATCTTGTCGGCGATACCGATCTTGCCGACGTCGTGCAGGAGAAAGCCGTACTCGAGGCTCGTATCGTCGAGCAGGCGAGGCTCGACCATCTCGGTGAGCGTGACCGCGTAGTGCTGAACGCGTTGCGCATGCAGACCGGTTCCAGGATCCTTTGCCTCGAGTGCATCGGCGAGCGCGGCCACGGTCTGCCGGTAGGCGTGCTGCAGCAGCCGCCGCTGGGAACGCTCGACCTCGACGATTCGACTCAGGTCACGGGCGTAAACCAGGAGTTGCTCGGCGTCGCCTTCGCTCCTCGAGACGAGCCACTCCGTCGGCGTCTCGTCGAGCCCGTCGATCAGCGCGATCAGCTCCAGCGGACTGAACGGCTTGTGGAGGATCGCGCGCGCGCCGGCCTTCTTCGCTTCCGCCGCAGGCGTGGGTGTTCCGGTCAGCAAGACGACCGCCGGTGGATCCTCGCGTGACGTGAGCTGTCGGCAGAACGAGAGACCGTCGAGCCCGGGGAGTTGAACGTCGAGCAACACGACGGCGGGCCGCCAGAACCGCGCGACCTCCCCCGCTTCCTCGGCCGACGCCACCTCCTCGATCTCGAACTCGTCCGCGGCGAGCGTCACGCGCAGCAGCAGCCGCAGCGTTGGATCGTCGTCCACGACGAGGATCCGGCGCCGGCCGCCGGGCCAAATATCACGGTAGAGCTGCGGCGTCTCCATCACGGGTGGACCGGCGGCCGCAGCAGGCACCGTTCCATGTAGCAGCGTAGCGCCGAAAGCCTGGTTTTGGAGGAAAATCCCCCGTCTGAGCTTTGCTCAGCGGACGTAGAGAACGAGCGTCGCGACCGCCACGAGCAGAAGGACCAGCGCCGTGTAGCGCACGATGCGGGGATCCCGGGGCGCCGGCAGCACCTTGACGCGGACGAGGAGGTCGCCCGGGATCGAACCCGCGCCCCGATCGTTGCCTTCGGCGCCAACCCGCAGCTGGGCCCCATCCTGGACCCCTGGAGGAACCAGGAGTCGGATACGCCGCTCCGACTGAACGATTCCTTCACCCAGGCATTGCCGGCATTTCTCAGCGACGCACTCCGGACAGTCTTCGATCTGAAGGAGGTCCGAGAAGTAGAGAGCGAGCGTCTGCCGCTTGCGTCCGGTCCCACCGCAGAACTCGCACTCCGGATCCGGCAGTCCCACCGAGCCACGCCCCATGCACGCCTTGCAGCGCAGGGCGGCCTTGTAGTCCACGATCCGTCGCGCCCCCTCGACGGCTTCGAAGCTCTTCAGCTCGATGTCGATCTGGACGTTCTCGCCGCGCACGACGGGCGGCCGGGCCTCCCACAGCGCCTCGTCGAAGCCCTGGTTCCCGCGCCCCCGGTACCCATAGCGGTCGTAGAGAAGGCGCCTCTCCCGCTTGGACAGGACCGCGTACGCCTCTGCTAGCTCGCGAAACCGCGCCTCGGCGTCAGGGGAGTTGGACACGTCGGGGTGCCAGTCCCTTGCGAGCGCGTGGAAGGCGCGCTTGATCGCGTCCGCGTCCGCGTCCCGATCGAGCTCCAGCACCTCGTAGTAATCCCTCTTCTGGACGGCGGCCATCCTTCCAGCATTCTCGCGCACGACGCAGACACCGCAACCAATCCGGGCCGATCTGAGTTGTTGAGATATGAGGGCCGTGGCGGCCACGATCCTGCTGATGGGGGCCGGTGTACTGACCGGCCGCGCACTCGGGGACACGGTTCCCGTGCCGCCGGTGCCGACCGTGCCCACCGTGACCGTCTCCACCCCGGTTGTCACGGTGCCGATTACCGTCCCGACGCTGCCTGCACCACCACCACCCACCGCGACGACGCCGGTCAGGGTTCCAAACCCGACCTCGCCGACTCCGGTCGCTCCATCGACGACGGCCCCAGCGCCGCCACTCCCTCCGACGTCGTCAGTCGTGGGCTCGGCGACGGGAGGAACCTCGGGCGCAGGTCTCCCTTCGGGCGGGAGCTCCTCTTCGCCCTGGGGCTCTTCGTCGCCCCGCAGCTCTTCGTCGTCCGGTAGCTCCTCGTTGCCCGTCGGCTCCTTCAGCTCAGGGCGCGGGTCCGGGGCGCCGAGCGTGGCCCGTTTTCACTCCTCTCGCACGTGGATCGCGACGACCGGGCCGAAGAGTCGACGCGCCGTGACCCTCACCTTCAGCTTGCTGCACGCGGAGCGGTTGTTCTTCGTCGTGCAGCAGGTGGCACCCAGCTGCAGAACCGTCGACCACTTCAGCGTGCGCGGCCATCCCGGCAAGAACCGCATTCGGTTCCCGGCTCGGGGCAGCCGGCTCAGGCTCGGTCCGGGCACCTACCGAGTCGCGGTGCAGACACGGAGCGGGCTGCTCGCCCAGCGCGTCACGATCGTGGTCGTAGACCGTGGCAGGCCGAGCCGCGACGAGATCGCTGCCGCCCGGGCGGCCGACGTCTGCGCCGCCACCGCCGGCGGCGTCGCCGCAGCGCGGAGCTCGAGCGGAGCGTCGAACACGAACGGCCTCGCAAGCAGCCTCGCAGGCACGCAGCGCGGGAACAGCCTCCCGGAGAGCAAGAACACCCGCCCGGGCGCCGTGCTCGGCGCGACCTTGGCGAGGGCGGCCCGAGCGTTCCAGCCGCTTCTAGTCGGGTTGCTGGCACTCGCAATCGCGCTGCTCGGAATCGCGTCACTGCCACGGTTGGCGACGACGGGCTCGGCCGCAAACCAGCTTCTGGGCCGGTACCGAATTGCAATCGCCGGACTCGGTGCGACCGCCCTCACTGCGGGCCTGATCATGTTCCTCGCCGGCTGACCGGCGCCTCAGGCGCCCCACCAGAAGCTCGCTGCAACGACCACGTAGAAGCCGACGAGGATCGCACCCTCCTCCCACGTGCTGTCGCCGTCGTACACGACGACAGCCAGGATCCAGGCGGACAGCAGCAGGCAGATCGCGAGCAGCGTGGGAAAGACGAGCGTGAGCGGTGTCGCGAAGAAGAGGCTTACGAAGACAAGGATGGGCGTGAGCAGCAGAGCGACCTGTAGCGCCGAATTGATGATCACCGAGATCGCGAAGTCCGGCCGGTTTCGCGCAGCGAGCTGGACTCCGACGACGTTCTCCACCGCGTTGCCTGCGATGGCGACGACGATGAGCCCGGCAAAGACTTCGCTCATGCCCAACGCCTCGGTCGCAGGCTTCAGAGCAGTGACGAACCAATCGCTGACCAACGCTGCTGCCACACCGGCCCCGCCCAGGATTGTCACGGTGCTCGGAAATGACCAGCGCGGAGGGTCCGGCTCAACTGTGTCGCGCACTGCCAGTAAGCCCGGCAGCGTGAGGAAGAACAGAGTGATCAAGACGCCTGCGCAGATGAGACTCAGCGACTTCTCGTGGGAGGCCGCCGTCGTGTGGACAGCGTGCGAGAGCGTCGGCACCGAGAGGATCGCGGCGGCCAGGATCGTGAGCGTGGCGATCAGCCTTGCGCGCGGGGAGTCGAACGTCTGCGTCCCGTGCCGGAGCCCGCCGGCGATGAAGGCGAGCCCGAGCACGAGCACGCTGTTCGCGATCACGGATCCGACCAGCGCCGACTGAACGACCAGCGTGAGGCCCTTGTGCAGGGCGAAGAGCGCGATGAAGAGCTCCGGCAGATTGCCGAGCGCAGACTGGATCGCACCGGCTGCAGATGATCCGACTCGGCTGCCGAGCTGCTCGGTCGAGGTGCCGACAAGCCGGGCGAGAACCGCAATCGCAAGCGCCGCAAGGACGAACGTCAGCACCGGCGTCGCGTCCGCGAAATGTGCGACGGCGGCCACGGCCACGAGCACTCCCGCAACGCCGAGCTCGATGACGTCTCTTCTCGTCACGTCCCTATCATCGGGCCATGGAGGGCGAAGAGCTGAGGGAAGTGATGCGCCGTTTCCCTGCCCCGGTCGCGGTCGTCACGACGGCGGTTGGAGGGGAGCGGTTCGGGTTGACGGTCGGTTCGCTCGTGTCGTTGTCACTGCAGCCACCGCTCGTCGGCATCTCGATCGGAAAAGACTCGTCGTCGCACGAACCGATCCGGCGCGCGGGCGGGTGGACAGCGAGCTTGTTGTCAGGGGAGCAGATCGGCCTCGCCCAGCACTTCGCGCGCAGCGGAATCCCGCCAATCGCACTGTGGAACGGCGTCGACTTGCGCGACGGCTCCCGAGGGCCGCTCGTGAACGATGCGCTCGCATGGCTCGAATGTCGCACGTCCTCCGAGCACGATGCGGGCGACCACACGATCTTCGTGGGCGAGGTCGAGTCGAGCGAGCTGGGCCGGCTCGGCTCGGGCCTCGTGTACCGCGGCGGCGAGTACCTCCCCGCGTGATCGACGCAGTCGTGTTCGACCTCGACGGCGTCATCATCGACAGCGAGGAGCTGTGGAACGAGGTGCGCGAAGCGCTCGCGCACGAACGCGGGGGCCGCTGGAGCGCTCAAGCCCAGGCGGACATGATGGGCATGAGCTCGACGGAATGGTCCCGCTACCTTCATGACGTCGTCGGCCTGCCCGAGCCGCCCGAGGAGATCAACCGCGAGGTCGTCGACCGGATGCTCGCCCGGTACTCGGAGCGCCTGCCGCTGATCGACGGCGCTGTCGACGCCGTCAAGCGCCTGGCAGCGCACTGGCCGCTCGGCGTCGCCTCGTCGTCGAACCGAGAGCTGATCGACCGCGTGCTCGAGGTCTCCGGCCTGGCGCCGTACTTCGAGGCGACGGTCTCGTCGGAGGAGGTCGCGCATGGAAAGCCGGCGCCCGACGTGTACATCGAAGCGGCACGCCGGCTGGGCGTGAAGCCGTCGCGCTGCGCCGCGATCGAGGACTCGGCCAGCGGAATCCGTTCGGCTCATGCCGCCGGTATGCGCGTCATCGCGATTCCGAATCATGCGTTCCCGCCGCCGCCGGACGTCCTCGCATTGGCAGACGTCGTGCTGGACTCGATCGCCGAGCTGCGCCCGGGGACGATTAAGGAGGTGGAGCGCCTTTCGACTGCCAGTAGCGGTTGAGTGCGCCCTGCACCTTCACGAACCAGACGATGCTTCCGATCACCGGCAGCAGAATCCACAAGCCCGTGAGCCCACGAACGGGGCTGTGCTGTCCATCGAGGTCCTCGTACATGTAACGCACCTCGGACGGAACGATGAAGAGGGTCACCGGCGACACTAGGAAATAGATGACGAACCCGATCACGCCGCCGACGCCGTTGCCGGAGTAGCGCTTGATCTCCTCTTGGGTCTTGTACGTCCAGACGTACGTGTAGATGCCGAGGGTCAGGATGGCCCAGAGGATGGACAGCCCGATCGAGCGCGTGTTCCCTACGGGACCGCGCTGAATCTGTGGTGCGGCCATGTTCTGATCATCTCATGCGCGCCAGACGAGGTTCATGCCGTCACGGACCGTGAGCAGCACGTTCTCGACGCGAGGATCCTTCGCCACATGGTCGTTGAGGGCGCGAATCGCCCGCGTGGACTCGTCTTGGTCGTCCTCGTCGACGACGCGGCCCGACCAAAGGGTGTTGTCCACGACGATCAGCCCGCCGTCCGCGAGCAGCGGCAGCGTCGCCTCGTAGTAGTTGATGTAGTTCGGCTTGTCGGCGTCGATGAAGACGAGGTCGAAGGTGCCGTCCAGCTGCGCGATCGTCTCCAGGCCCGGGCCGAGCCGGTACTCGATGCGATCAGCGACGCCTGCCTCCTCTGCGTAGCGCCGTGCGATCGCAGTCGTCTCCTCGTTGACGTCGCAGCTGACGACCCGGCCGCCGAGCGGGAGTGCAAGGGCCATCGAGATCGACGAGTAACCGGTGAAGGTCCCCAGCTCGAGCACGCGTTGCGCACGCAGGCTACTGACGAGCACTCCGAGGAAGCGGCCCTCGAGACGGCCGACCATCATCTGCGGCGCGGTCGTCTTCTCGCGGGTCTCCGCCGCCAGACGGTCGAACAGCTCGCCGTCCGGCGTCGTGTGCTCCTCGGCGTACGTCTCGACGCGCGGGTCGACTATGAAGCTCACTCGACTCGCCCCAGGAGGACGCAGCCGTTGTGACCGCCCAGCCCCATCGCGTTCGAGAGAGCGACGTCGATCTTCGCTTTGCGGGCTTCGTTGGGTACGTAGTCGAGGTCGCAGTCGGGATCGGGATAGCGGTAGTTGATCGTCGGGGGGATCACTTCTTCGTGTAGCGCGAGGACGCACATCATCGCCTCGATCGCCCCCGCCGCCCCGAACGTGTGGCCCATCATCGACTTCGTCGACGAAACCGCCAGCTCGTAGGCGTGGTCGCCGAAGACTTCCTTGATCGCCTTCGTTTCCGCCAGATCCCCTAAAGGCGTCGATGTGCCGTGGGCGTTGATGTAGCCGACACGCTTGGGCTCGATGCCGGCGCGCCGAAGGGCGGCGCGCATCATGTCGGCGACACCGGTCGCTTCCGGCTCGGGTTGCGCCATGTGATGCCCGTCGTTCGACGCGCCGTAGCCGAGCACCTCCGCGTATACGCGGGCACCCCGTGCCTGCGCCGCCTCGAGCTCCTCGAGGACAAAAACGCACGCGCCCTCCCCCATCACGAACCCGGCGCGCGTGGCGTCGAACGGCCGCGATGCGCGCGGCGGATCCTCGTTCTCCACCGCGAGCCCACGCATCGCCGTGAAGCCGGCGAGGATCAACGGGTGCATACAGGCCTCGCCCCCGCCGGCGAGGATCGCGTCGGCATCGCCGCGTTTGATCAGCTCCGCGGCTTCGCCGATCGCGTGGGATCCGGTCGCGCACGCGGAGACGACTGCGTAGTTCGGCCCTTTGATGCCCAGGGAGATCGCCAGTTGCCCGCTGGCAGAGTCGACCAGGATGTTCGGGAGAAAGTTCGGCGAGACTCGATCGGGGCCCCGCTCGCGGCGGATCTCCTCTTGCTCGAGGAGCCCGCTGACGCCGCCGATCGCCGTGCCGAAGACCACGCCGACGCGCTTCGGGTCGAAGCCGTTCAGCCCGGCATCGCCCATCGCCTCCCGGGCGGCGCCCAGGGCGAGGAGGACGTTCCGCTCGAGCTTACGCACCTCCTTCGAGGACGCGACCTGCGTCGCGTCGAAGTCCTTGACCTCGGCCGCGATCCGGACCGGCGCGTCACCGGGGTCGAACGAACGGATCCAGTCGATGCCGCTCTCGCCCGCGACGGCCGCGCGCCAGGTCGAGCGCACGTCGGTGCCGAGCGGCGTGACCGCACCGAGCCCTGTAACCCCGACCCGTCTCATCGCATGAGCTTAGACACGCGTGTTCGGTCCGAGGTTACGAATCAGCAGCTTCGGGGCACAAACCCGTTCGTTCCTACAGTGCAAGGGCCAAGTCCTCGCCCTTCCAGATTCAACGGAGGTGCGACATGACCGTGGCTTTCCCCCCACTGGCGGAGCAGCCCAGGCTCGTCTTCTTCCATTCGACCTTCTCCGGTCACTGCCGGCGCGTCGAAGGTTTTCTCGCCCAGGTGCTCCAGCGGCGGCGGAACCACGGCACGTTCGACGTCGTGAAGGTCGCCGAGGAGGAGCATCCGGATCTGCTCCAACGCTTCAAGATCGAAACGGTCCCGACGCTCGTCGTCGTCCAGCACAGAGCCGTCGCAGCACGTCTCGAGCGGCCCCGCGGCTGCCGCGAGATCGAGGGCTTCCTCGCGCCCTGGCTGAACTAGGTAGTAGCTCCAAAAGCCACGGCCTGGTGTCTGACACCAGGCCGTGGCTTTTTGTGACTAGACCGTGATGCCTTCTTCCTGAAGGGAGAGCTCGGCGAACCTGTCCCAGTTCAGCTCGATGACCCTTGCCATGGCGCGCTCTTCCTCGATGATCTCGCGGGCGGCGGTCGCCGTCTCCTCGTCGCCTGCCTTCTGGGCGATGCGGCTGAGGAGCTCGTAGCTCGCGATCTCCATGTGCTCGGCGGCGAAGCCGTCGCGCGCATTGCGCCCGGCCTTCTCGCCGCGGACGAAGTCGAGCGGCATCTTCGCGAGGGCCCCGAGCACGCCGCCCAGCTGCCTCACGGTGGAAGGCATGGCCCCGTGCGCCTCGAGACGCTGCGCCATCCGGTCTGCGTGGCCCTGCGTCTGCATCTTGTGATGCTCGAACGCGTCGAGGATCTCCGGATCGTCCGTCGTGGCGATCATCCCGTCGAGCATGCGCAGGACGTTCTGCTCCATCGCATGCGCCTCGTCGATGTGTTTGATCAGCTCCTCCTTCAACTGTCCCATTCCGTCCAACCTCCTCATCGTGAATTGACCGAGCTCGCGGCCGAGCAGGGTCGCCCGCCCGAGGTAAGCGCCGTTTCGGGGCTCGAGGCTGTCCACCAGAAGCCCCAAGGGATAGTGCAGCTCTCGCCCGCGGACTTCGAACGGAAGGCCCGGAACGTGCGGAAATTCCGTCGTCCCGCGCGACCCGTGGATCCGTTTCACGCATCCGTGGAGCGGCGGGAGCGCGCCCGAGACGCGCTCGACAGCCCAGACCCCGTCTAGCTCACCCACGCCAGTAGGGTTCCGCGCGGTGCCTGGATCAAACGTGCCCTTCCCTCCCATGGAGGCTCAACTCGTGAAAGAGCTTCCCGACACGAACGGCTGGCAGTTCGAGCCGAAGTGGGACGGTTTCAGGGGCATCCTCGAAAACGACGGCGGCGAGCTCGCCCTCTGGTCGCGAAACGGCCGGCCGCTGCTGCGCTACTTCCCCGAGCTGCGACCCCTCGGTGACCTCATGCCCCCGAACTCGGCCCTGGATGGCGAGATCGTGATCGCCCGCGACGGCGTGCTCGACTTCGACTCGATGCAGATGCGGCTCCATCCGGCGGAGTCCCGTGTCCGCAAGCTCTCCGCGGAGATTCCTGCGGACTTCATCGTGTTCGACCTTCTCCTCTGGAAAGGGAAGCCGATCCACGAGCAGCCGCTCGAGAAGCGCCGCGCAGAGCTGGAGCGAGTGCTCGGCGACGACTTCCACCTGTCGCCGACGACGGACGATGCGGCGAGCGCGCAGAAATGGTTGGACAGCTTCGAAGCGGCGGGCCTCGACGGGGTGATCGCGAAGAAGCTCGGTCTTCCTTACCTGCCAGGCTCGCGCGACGGCGTGCTCAAGGTGAAGCCGTTCAAGACGGCGGACTGCGTGATCGTCGGCGTCCGCTGGAAGGAGAAACCGACGCGGATTGCAACGCTGCTGCTCGGGCTGTATGGCAAGGGCGACAAGGTGGACTACGTCGGCTCCGCCGCCGTCGCAGCGAGCAAGCACAAGGAGATCTTCGACCGCATCGAGCCGTTATTGAAGGACGCGCCGGACCGCGGCTTCTCGGAGCCCAACCGCTGGGGGAGCGGCGAGCTGCAGGAGTCGGCGGTCCGCCCGGAGCTTGTCGCCGAGGTGCGCTACGACAAGGTGCAGGGCAACCGCTTCCGGCACGGCTCGCGCTTCATTCGCTTCCGCTACGACAAGGATCCGCAGGAGTGCACGTGGCGCGAGGTAAGGCCACCGCGGCGCAAGGACGATCCGACCTTCGAGAGCCTGCTGGCGAGTTAGGGCTTTTTCACGCCGAGCTGCGCGAACCGAGGCTCGAGCGAGACCTTGTGCTTCCACATGTCGGCGGTGAGGTCTCCGACCTCCGCCACGCGGTCTCGCATCGTCTCGATCGTGAAGACGGCGGGATCGACCGCCGCGACCTCGTCCCAGCGAAGCGGTGCCGAGACCCGGGCATCGGGAGTCGGGCGCACCGAGTACGCCGTCGCGATCGTGCGGTCGCGCGTGTTCTGGCCGAAGTCGACGAAGACGCCCCGGCGATCGGCCACGCGCCACGTGGTCGTCGCGACCTCCTGGTCGCCGACGCGGCGCTCGACCTCCTCCGCCAGCGCCTTCGCAAAGCGGCGGACCTCCGGGAAGAGCAGCTCCGGTTCGATCGCCGCCAGGATGTGGAGCCCCGTCGCGCCCGAGGTCTTGGGGTACGGGGCGAGGCCGAGCTCGTCCATCACCTCGCGCACGACGAGCGCGATCTCCCGGACATAAGGCCATTGTCCGTCCGTAGTCGGGTCGAGATCGATCAGCAGATAGTCGGGCCGCTCGATGTCCTCAACGCGGGAGTGCCAGGTGTGCAGCTCGATGCAGCCGAGGTTGATGACCCACGCGAGGGCAGCGGCGTTGTCGATCACGGCGAACACGGTCGAGTGTCCGCTCGGGAACTCGACGTATTGCTCGCCCACGAACTCCGGGTGGGGCGGCACCCGCTTCTGGTGGAAGAATTTTCCCACCACCCCGTTCGGGTAGCGCACCATGTGAAAGGGCCGACGGCGGAGGTGCGGCAGGACGGCGTCGGCGAGATCGACGTAGTACTGCGCCAAGTCGCCCTTCGTCAGGCCGGGCTCCGGGAAGAAGATCTTGTCGGGGTTGCTGATCGAAACGTCGATGGAGCGAAGTATCGGCGTGTTAGGGTCGCCTTCGTGCGCCGAGCTCCCGCGATTCTCCTGGTCGTTCTGCTCTCGAGTCTCGCCGCAGGCTGCGGCGGCTCGAGCAACAAGGCCTCGAACACCACGTCGACCGCCGCGGTGGCGTCTTGCGCCAAGGGCAGTCTCAATCTCGTCCATGCGGGCCAGTTGACGGTCGGGACGGACAATCCGGCATTCCCGCCCTGGTTCGGCGGTGCCCAGAAGGCCCCTTGGAAGGTGAGCGATCCCTACTCCGGCCAGGGGTATGAGAGTGCCGTCGCGTACGCGGTCGCGACGAAGCTCGGCTTCGCCAAGAGCGAGGTGAAGTGGATCGTCGTTCCGTTCAACACCTCCTTCGCACCGGGCCCGAAGAAGTTCGACTTCGACATCAACCAGATCTCTTACAAGCCGGCACGGGCGAATGCAGTCGACTTCAGCGACTCGTACTACGACGTCAACCAGGCGCTCGTCGTGGTGAAGGGAACGCCGATCGCCAGCGCAACGTCGATCGCGGCGCTCAAGCCGTACAAGTTCGGCGCCCAGCTGGGAACGACGAGCTACGACTACATCGTCAACAACATCAAGCCGTCGAAGAAGCCGTCCGTGTTCGATCAGAACGATGCCGCGGTCGCCGCTCTCAAGAACAAGCAGATCGACGGCCTCGTGGTCGACCTGCCGACGGCGTTCTACGTCACGGCCGTGCAGGTCCCGAAGGGCAAGATCCTGGGCCAGTTCCCGACGGCCGGAACGCCGGAGCACTTCGGGATGGTCTTCGCAAAGGGAAACTCGCTCGTAAGCTGCGTCAACGGCGCGCTGACGAAGCTCCGCGCGGACAGCACGCTCGCGAGCCTGCAGGCCAAGTGGCTCCAGGCCGACGCGCCCGTGCTGAAATAGCCGTCTGAACACGAACCGCGGCTCGAAGATCATCGGCAGCGTGACCTCCGCCGGCGAAGGCCGTCGCGGCGTCACCGTGGCCGTGCTCAGCACGGTGGTCTTCTTCACCTTGCTAGCCGTGGCGATCACGCACGCGCCGGGCTGGCCCGAGGTGAGGCGCACGTTCTTCAACTGGAACCAGTTCAAGTCGTCGATGCCGGAGATCTCGCGCGCGTTCCTGCTGAACGTGAAGATCTTCATGATCGCCGAGGCGTTCATCCTCGTCCTCGCGCTCCTACTGGCAGTCGTTCGTAGCCTTCCGGGCCCAGTCTTCTTCCCTATGCGTGCACTCGGCATCGCGTACGCCGACTTCTTCCGCGGCGTGCCGACCATCCTCGTCATCGCGCTACTCGGGTTCGGCGCACCCGCGCTCCAGCTGAGCTGGGTCCCGCTCTCGACGACGTTCTGGGGAATTGTTGCCCTGATCCTGGTTTACACGGCGTACGTCTCCGAGGTCTACCGCGCCGGGATCGAGTCGGTGCATCCAAGCCAGGACGCCGCTGCGCGTTCGCTCGGTCTGTCGCACTGGCAGTCCTTGCGCAAGGTCGTCTTGCCGCAGGCGGTGCGCCGGGTGATCCCGCCGCTCCTGAACGACTTCATCGGGCTGCAGAAGGACACCGCGCTCGTGGGCTTCCTCGGCTCGGTGGAGGCGTTCAAGCAGTCGCAAATCGACGCGGCTGCGACCTTCAACTACACGCCCTTCGTCGCGGCGGCCGTGCTCTTCGTCGCGTTGACGATCCCTCTGGCCCGCTTCACGGACTGGCTCGTTCTGCGCGACCGGCGCCGCCGGCAGGCGGCGGGAGCCTGATGAGCGAGGCGCTGGTCGTCGACGGCGTGCGCAAGTCCTTCGGGCAACTGGAGGTCCTGCGCGGAGTCGACCTCGCCGTCGAAGAACACGAAGTCGTGTGCCTGATCGGCGCGTCGGGCTCGGGGAAGTCGACGCTGCTGCGCTGCGTCAACCTGCTCGAGCCGATCGACGAAGGGCGGATCGTCGTCGAGGGCTTGGAGATCACCGATCGCGGAGTCGACGTCAATCGTGTGCGCCGACGGATTGGAATCGTCTTCCAGGCTTACAACCTCTTCCCGCACATGAGCGTCCTCGCCAACGTCACGCTCGCGCCCAGGCTCGCGCTGCGAATGCCGCACGCGCAGGCCGAGGCCGAGGCGACGACGTTGCTGGGCCGCTTCGGGCTCGCCGACAAGCGCAACGACTACCCGGACCGCCTCTCCGGGGGACAGCAGCAGCGGGTCGCGATCGTGCGGGCGCTGGCGATGAAGCCCGACCTCATGCTGTTGGACGAAGTGACGAGCGCGCTCGACCCGGAGCTCGTCGCCGAGGTGCTCGAGGTCATTCGCGAGCTCGCGGCGGCCGGAATGACGATGCTGATCGCGACGCACGAGATGAGCTTCGCGCGTGACATCGCCGACAGGGTCTGCTTCCTTGACGAAGGCGTGATCCTCGAGCAGGGCCCGCCTGAGCAGATCCTCAGCGAGCCCAAGGAGCCGAGAACTCAGCAGTTCCTCCAGCGCATCATCGAGGCCGGCCGGTTGTAGCTTTATGGGCATGCGCGAACCCGACACGCGAAGGATCGACCTCACGCTCGAGCCTCTCGACGATTACGTCGTCATCCAGCCCTCCGACGAGGAGTCGGAGACGAATCTCGGTCTGATCATCCCCGCCTCGGCGGAGACCGACTGTCGCACGGGCGTCGTCACTGCAGTTGGCACCGAGGCGGGCGGCGTCGAGCCCGGCGACAAGGTGCTCTTTCCGAGTGACGCGGGCTATGAAGTGCGGCTCGCGGGTACCGCCGTGAGGGTCATGCGGCGCGGCGACCTGATCGCCCGTGTCCACGACTGAGCACCTAAGACACGCACGCGTCACGAAGACGTACCTGTGCCTGGCACGGATGATTTCCCAGGAGGAGCAGCGCCTTTCGCGTGGGCGTCACAGTTTCGTACCCGTGCCTGGCACCGGTCCTGTCCTCAGGTCGCGTGCGCGCGAGTGACGTCTGAGGGCGATGCGCAGCCGAGCAGCGCAAGTCCTAGCTCCACCTCGTTGCGCAGCAGCTCGAGGACATGCACGACGCCTTGTTCGCCGGCCGCTGCCAATCCCCAGAGCATCGCGCGGCCGATCAGGACACTACGGGCTCCGAGTGCCAGCGCCTTGAGCGCATCGGTGCCCCGGCGCACTCCCCCATCGAGCAGCACTTCCGCGCGGCCGTCGACGGCCGCGACGACCTCCTCGAGCGCGTCGAGCGAACTGGACACACCGTCGAGCTGGCGGCCGCCGTGGTTCGAGACGACGATGGCAGCGGCTCCGTGCTCACATGCGAGCCGCGCGTCCTCGGCGGTGAGAATTCCCTTCACGACCACCGGAAGGTCGTAGCCGGCGAGCCACTCGAGGTCACGCCAGCTGAGCCCCGTGTCGAAGTGGCCGCCGAAGATGTCGCCCGCCACGGTGAGGTGCTCCGGGATCTCGAAGTCGATTCGGATGTCTCGCTCGCGCCGCCCGAGGTGCGGTGTGTCGACGGTGAGCACCAGGGCCGAGAACTCGTTCGCGACTGCCTCGGCAATCAGATCCTCGGTCTGCGAACGATCGGCGAAGACGTAGACCTGGAACCACCGCGGCGCACCCGGCGCTGCTGCAGCGACCTCGGCCGGCCGCGCCGTCGCGGCTGTGGAGAGACACATGATCGTTCCCGCTGCAGCCGCTGCGCGTGCGGTTGCGAGCTCGCCGTCGGGATGCGCCATGCGCTGGAGGGCGAGTGGCGCGATCAGGATCGGCAGTGCGACGTCCGTCCCGAGAACCGTCGTTTCAGTGGTGACCGAACTGACGTCGACGAGCACGCGCGGCCTGAGTCTCCGCCGCTCGAATGCCGCGAGGTTGTCCCGAAGCGTGACCTCGTCCCCGGCCCCGCCGGCGAAGTAGGCATGCGCGTTCGCATCGAGCTTCTGCTCCGCGAGCAGTTCGTAGTCCCAGACGTTGACGGGAGCGGCCACACCGCGAGCCTAGAAAACCAGCGGAGAGGGCGGGATTTGAACCCGCGACGCACCTTTCAGCACGTACGCGATTTCCAGTCGCGCTCCTTAGGCCACTCGGACACCTCTCCGTGCCGCGAAGCGGAGAAGGAGGGATTCGAACCCTCGATGGAGGATTTTTCCCCCATAACGCCTTAGCAGGGCGCCGCCTTCAGCCACTCGGCCACTTCTCCGCGGGTCCGCGCAGGATAGCCCAGGCATCTTCGGAAGACGGACGCACGGGCAAAGCCCGCGCGTCCTCTAAAGCGGCGCCCCCGAGTGGGCGCCTTGGAGGGCGCCCCCTTCAGCCACTCGGCCACTTCTCCGCGGTCCGGCGCAGGATAGCCGAGGCATCTTTCGGATCCCCCTCCCGGGGGAGGAAAGGTGCACCCCCAGCACGAAAATGAGCTTGCCGGCTCCCCCCTCATACCCCGGCAATCTGAAACCCGTCTGCGGCTATCCGAGGCGGGTTTCGCCTTTCAGAGGGACTCTTCCTCGCCACCTTGCTGGAGGACGTGCTCGAAGACGAGCAGACCTAAGGCTGTCCCGGCAGCACCGGCCGAGATCGTCACGACGACGATAAGCCGCGCGAGCGTGCCCGGCAGCACTGACAGCACGACGCCGTGCAGCAACACCGGAACTGTGCTCAGTCCCACGCCGAGGCCGAGAAACCCGAGTGCGCCACCCGCGATCGCTCTCGCCTGCGGGGAGCCGCGGACGACGAACGCGACTCCAACGAGCGCGAAGACGAACTCATTCGCCGCCGCGACCCACTTTCCGCCCGAGGAATAGGAATCGAGGGCAAAGCCCGCTGCTGTGACGAGCATTCCTGTCGACGCTGTCAGGCCGAAGGCCACCGCCGCAACGGAGGCCAGCATCCGGCGGCGCGCAAACAGAAAATGCGGTCGCCACTACGAACGGAAGGCCGAGCAGGATCCATGGCCACACCGGAGGCCTCTCCACCCGAATGAGCTGCCCCGTGAGTTGCGTCGAACGTCCGTCGACGCGGAGAGGAATCGTCCAAGTCTTCCGGTCGACTCCTGGCGGCAGGCGACTCAGCCGACGGTCGTGCCACACGAACGTCGAGCCGCGAGAGCGAAGCCGCCAGCCGGTGCCGATCCGCGACCCTTTCAGGAGCCCGAGCCCGGCTGCAGTCAGAGACGCGGCGTTGACCGTCACGCGTCCCTCGGCAATGCGCGCGAACGGCTCACCGAGGTAACCCAGAATCACGACGCTATGGCCGGGCCCGGCGGTGACGCTGAGTGCACGATCGCTTTGGTAGACGCGCGCGTTCACCACATCGCTGGGCGACACGACGCTCGCGCGGTAGTCGACCGCCGTCACGCTCGAACGGAGGTGCGCGTCCGCACTGGCCGGAGCAGCCAGCGCGAGGAGCACGAAGACCGTGACCAACCGCAACGCGCTCATCAAAGAGGAGGGATGTCGGGCACTCACCGTCCTTTCATCTTCGGCTACTACGCGGCCTGGGGCGCACCCAGGCTGGACCCGATCGCCGCGCTCAGGTATGAATGACCGAGGGGATGAAGCAGGTCGGACGGCTACCGGGTCTGCTCGACATAGGCGCAAACCCGCGAATCGTTGGGTAGGGGCGACGACGAGACCTTGACTACGCGAAACATGCCCTCGTGCCCAGGCACGGTCAGTTCGCGGAAAGCGGCCGGCGGCGGACCGTCTCGTTCGACGAGGAGATAGCCGCGCGCGGTTGGGACGAAGAGGAGGTGTTTCTCATCGTCTTCGTTGGCCCCAGCCGGTCGCTCATCATCTTTGCCACTCCTCTGGTCGTCGCCGTTGGCGTCGATGGAGACGTAACGCGCGATTCGCTCCTGCCAGGCTCCGTCTGAGGATGGATCTTCATCATCTGAGGGCGCTGTGCCCGCGACGAACGTGGACCCCGCGTTCGTTCCGTCGAGTTCGCGGCTGTCGACCTTGAGCACAACGGCGCGTTGCTTGGGGAGGACCTTCGCCACGATCGTGATTGGAAGCACACGCCGACGCCACAGAAAGATGCCGTCGCGGCGAATCGCGATTCCTTCACCGTCTGCGCCGCCCACAAGCTCGATGAAGGCCCCGATACGTCTTCCCCGCGGTTCCAAGACCGCGTACTGGCGGGCGGCCGCGAGCAGTTCCCGAACCCGCTTTCGGTCATCTCCGTTCGGCGCTGCCGCGGCACCCACAATCGCCAATAGTGCCCTAAGTACGAGCCCGTCAAGGGGTATGCCATGGGCCGACGAGGCGGGGCCGAACTTGGCGGGCAGCGGTCCATAAGGCGCACCGATAGTTCGACATGAAGCTTCATTCGTTTTCATCCGATCCGGTATTAAGTTGCCCGCGGCAGGGTCGATGTCCCTCTCGAGAACAGGGACCGGATGAAGGGAAGCCGCAGCCCTCGTCCCCGGGAAGCTCGCCGCTTCTTCGTCCCTGACCCTCACGCAGAAGGGCGGCATTCTCCTAACCGCCCTTCTGCCCTCTCCCGATAAGCCAGTTCGTGAACGCGGTTGAGTCAAACGGCTCTGCTAAGCGGAGGGGGAGGGATTTGAACCCTCGTCGGACCCAAGAGCCCGAAACGGTTTTCGAGACCGCCGCATTCGACCGCTCTGCCACCCCTCCGGGGGACGCACAGGGTACCCGGCGTCAGGAGACGGTGATGTTCAGCTTCATGCCGGCCGCCTCATGCCCCGGCACCGAGCAGTAGAGCTCGTACGTCCCCGCTTTCAGCGTGACCTTCAGCTCGGAAGTACCGCCGGGCTGGATCAGCTTCGTCTTGTCGCCGGTCTGCTTGATCGCGAGGTCGTGCGGAATCCTGCCGGCGTTCTTCGCCTCGAAGGTAATCGGGCCCGCCTTGAGCTGGGTCGAGCTCAACACGATCTTGAACTCCGACTCGCTCACGGGGACCTTCGTCGCCGCGGGCTTTGTTGCGGACGTCGTGCTTGCCGCGGTCGTCGTCTGTTGCGTGGTTGTCGTCTCGGCGGGGGCGGTCGTGGTCTCGGCCGCCGCCGCTTCGCCGTGATGTTTGCTCTCGGCGCCGAACACCTCGACCGCCGTGAGCATTCCGAAGAAGAACACGAAAGCGATGACGATGAACGCCAGTAGCCCGCGCCCCGGATAGTCGGGGCGGTAGCGCGGAAACAGGAACGAGGACGCGAGCGCGAAGAGAATGAAGACGAGCGCAGTTACTCCGAGGCCGATCTCGTGTCCGGTTGAGAGGGCGAGCGGCACGCGCGGATACTACGCAGTGGAAAGCAGCCGGCGCTCCTCTCTGCGGCGGTAGGCCCGGGAGCCGAAGATCCAGGCCACGGCCAGGACGATCAGGGGGCTGAGTACGATCAGCGCAAACAGCGCCACGGCCCCGGCGCCGGCCAGGAACGAGCCCGCGTCCCGCGCGGCGCGCTCGATCCGGCTCATGCCGCCTTTCTTCGCCCCCGCGGCCTGCTGCGACGTGAGCGTCAGCGAGATCCGCGACAGGCTCGCCTCACGCAGGGTCGCCTTGTTCGAACCGGTGACGCCAGCGAGCTCCTGCTTCGCAGCATCACGCTGCAACTCGAGCCGGAGCCGCACGTCCGCCGGCAGCGACGAGCTCTTCAGCGTCTCGCCGATCCGCACGATCAGCACCTTCAGCTGGACGATGCGGCGACGCTGCGATTGCACGATCTGATCGAGATCCCTGATCGAAAGGTGCTGCGCGGTCACCGTGCCGAGCTTGGCGAGCTGGAAGTACGCGTCCTCGACGCGGGCAACCGGAATGCGCAGCACGAGATCGGACTGGCCGCTGCCGCCGTTGGTCGACTCGTCGACCGAGGCGACATAGCCTCCGAACGAGCGCGCGAGCTGTGTGGCCTGGGCCGTTCGGTCGTGCAGCGCATCGACGTTCTTGACGCGCACGGTCAGCGAGGCCTCGTAATCCTGATAGCGCCCGGGCGTCGGGGTCGGGAGCGGGGAGACCAAGGCGTCCGACGGACTCGTCGCCGCACCGAATACCGGAGTAGTCGCGGTTCCGCTGTTGCCGGGTGCACTGCGGTGGGCACCCGCGCCGAGCTTTTGTAACGCAGCGGTGGGATGCGAGCCGGGACCGGAATTGAGCACGCCGTGAATGACGGCTGCGCTGACGAGCGCGAGAACGCAAGCCGGCGCAAGGACGAGCAGCGAGCGCCGCCACGAGAACATGAGCAGCAGATCCTCCAGCGTCCGCGGCCGTGCAGGCTCACCGAGCGCGCGCATACGCTCACGCACGTGCTGCGGCGCAGCAGTCGGAAGCGCCCGCAGGTCTCGCACGAGCTCTTCGAACTCGCGCTCGAAATCGATGTCAGTCGCGGGCATCGCGCATCATCTCCTCGAGTCGTTTCAGGGCCCGGCTCAGCCGTGTCGAGCAGGCGGTGGTGCTGATTCCGAGCACCCGCGCCACAGTCGGCCCGTCGAGCTCGAGCAGGACACGCAGCGCAACGACCTCACGTTCGGCCGCGGACAGCCGGGCCAGCGCTGCCTCCAAATCGCCGGTGCCGATTGCAGGCTCCTCCGTCTCCGGCACATCGCGCGCGTAACGCTCTTCCCGGCGGCGGCGGCGTTCTTCGGAACGAAAGTGATCGAGTGCCGTCGTGCGCGCGATGCTGCAGAGCCAAGCGCGGGGAGTCCCTCTTCGCGGATCGAAGCGCCGCCAGACGTGGAACGCCTTCTCGAAGGTCTCCCCCGTCAGGTCTTCCGCCACCGTCCGGTTACCGGTGAGAAAGAGGAGATAGCGGTGGACCGCATCGAGCTCGGATTCGGCGACCGCAGAGAAGGTCGGACGGTCGACCCGCAGGGCGGGCCACGAGGTCGTCACCGCGTTCACGGCCTTCATACGCCCCCGCGAGGCCGGATAGTCACACCCGGAGTCTGCACCTCTGCTAGCAAGGACCGGCCGCGGGCGTCCCGCCCGGACCGGTGAAGTGCTGCACACTGGTGCCGATCCCGGCCTGCAGGCAATACGAGGCGGCATCTGCACGAACGACCGTCACGCCGAATGCCGGCGGGAGCACAGCGCCTGCGTACGTCGCCTGCTCGGACTTGTAGGCCTCGAGCTCCGTCGCCGCGCCCGTGAAGTTGAGCCCGCCGACCGCTGCAGTGGCCTGGGCCTCTGCAACCTTGGTGCTCTTCGCAGTCGGCCCGCTCTTGTTCATGCTGAGCATCATCAGAACGCCGACGATCGCGAGAGAACAAACCATCGCGACAAGACCCAATGTACGACCCATGACCCGAGGTATCGGGAGGGTTCGCCGTTCGCTTGAGTGAGACGCCGGACGTGCCCTGCGCGCCCGGCGCTCAGATCACTCTTCGGCCCAGCTTGCTTCGGCCCAACTGGCAAAGTCGAACGCCAGCACAGGAGCCGGAACAGCCACGCTGACCAAAGGCTGTGGCTTCGCCGAAGCAGCCGCCGCAGTCGATGGGCTCCCCGCGATCGCCGCGACGACCATCAGGACGATGATCGCCGACCCACGCTTTCCAGTCTTCTTTCTCGCCATCTCCCTATCCCTCTCGCCGCAGAATTTCTCCACTCCCAGTTGCAGTGAAGTACGCCCTTCGAGAGCACTCTGCGCTGGCCGAAGACCCGTTGCGTCCCCCTTCAGGGGGAGGGAACGTCGCGATTCACTCGATCGGGGGATCAGCAAACCGCGTCACGTCCTCAAACGAGGATCAACGTCTGTCGTGCGCAAGAAAGCGACGGTCTCGGCATCTCAGAGGGGAAGCAACACCTTCCATGGCAGAGCCCCGGTGACAGGCCGCAAGTCACCGGGGCTTCTTTTTTGGACAGAATCAGCGGCTGAGCCGCGCACTCAGCCCGGAATAGTTCATCTCTGCGCCTCGTTTACGAGACCCGTCGAGAGAGGAGGCAGTGATGTCTTACGGGATTCTGTTGCTGCGGCTCGTGGTCGGCATCGCGTTCGTCGGACATGGAACGCAGAAGCTCTTCGGCTGGTTCGGAGGCTACGGACCAAAGGGAACCGGCGGGTTCTTCGCCTCGAAGGGCTACCGCGCCCCGGTACTGATGGCCGTCGCGGCCGGACTGTCCGAAGCGGGAGGAGGCACGCTCCTTGCACTCGGGTTTCTGACGCCGCTGGCCGGCGCACTGCTCGCGACCGTGATGATCAACGCCATCGCCTCGGTGACGTTCAAGAAGGCTTTCATGCTCGGCTCGGAGCTCGAGATCGCCTACCTGACGATCGCCGTGTCGCTCGCGGCAATCGGACCCGGGCGGATCTCGATCGACCGCGCGATCGGGTGGGATGACAACATCTCCGGCGTCTGGTGGGGCGTCGGCGCACTCGGTGCGGCGCTGGTCGTCTCGTTCCTGACGCTGACGCTGGGGCGCACCCGGCCCGCAGGAGAACAGGAGCCCGCGGCGCAGACGAGCTAGCTGGTCGCGTCCCGCGCCCTCCCGAGGCCCTCGAGGATCAGATCGAGGCCGGACTCGAACTCGCCCTGATCGTCGTGCATGGACCCGTTGAGGTGCTGCTGGGCGTGCTCGAGGAAGTACGGGAATTCGTCGACGGGGAGCTCCTGGAGGAAGGTCGCCGCGTTTTGGAGCTCTTCCGGGTCGACCGCATGACCCACCTCCCAGAGGGTGAATCCGAGGATGTGGCTGTCCAGCGCGTGATACGCGTGGTAGGCGGTCTCGGCCGAGAAACCCGCTTCGCGAAGTCGGGCGAGGATCCACTCGATGTATCGCATCCGCGCGGGGCGAAAACGGGACATGATCAGGGTGCACGCCCAGGGGTGGCGCAGCAGAGCTTCGTGGGCGGAGATCGCGGTCCGGCGGATGGCAACCGACCAGTCGTCTCCGGCGGAGGGCAGCTCGAACTCGCTCAGCACGAGATCGACGATGCCGTCGAGCATGTCGTCTTTGTTCGCTACGTGGTTGTAGAGGGACATGGCCTCGACGCCGAGCGCGCGGCCGAG